>CADCWP010000357.1 GCA_902806425.1 uncultured Truepera sp. | reverse complement strand
CATGCTCTTCTTCATGAAGAAACACCCCAGGTTCCCCCTGCGAGCGGTGGCACCGACCGTGGCGCGAGCCTTAACCGTGAGCGAAACGAACACAGAACTCCGTCCGGCCCTGAACCCCCGAACGCTCGAAGCTTGGGGCGGCTTCAGCGGCTCGCTTTTGCAGGGAGTCCTTCCACGCCGCTCCAGGAACGTCGCGCATGGATGCCTGAGCTAACGAATTGCGCGTTCTAGCAAGCGCGTAGCAGTCTCCTAAAGCGCAAGCGAGGCCAGGTACTCGGGGGGCCGCCTCACCTTTGTCGCTTGTTCAAAGGCGAAGGCGAGCTTCAGAAGCGTGGGCTCCTGGAAAGCGGTGCTGAAAAAAGAGATGCCGACCGGCAGGCCGCCAACAAACCCTGCGGGCACAGTGATGTTGGGGTAGCCTGCTACCGCCGCCGGGGAGGAACTGCCGCCTAGAGCGTGGTCGCCGTTAATGAGGTCGGTCGTCCAAGCAGGTCCGTTCGTCGGTGCGACGATGGCGTCTAGCTGGTGCTTTTCGAGCGTGGCGTCGATTCCTTCATCCCTCGCCAAGCGGTGGTTGCGCGCTAACGCTTCTCGGTAAGCCCGTTCGCTCAGCGGCCCCTTTGTTTGCGCTCGCATCAGGTGCTCTTGTCCGAAATAGGGCATCACCCGGTCTTTGTTCCGCTCGTTAAAGGCGATGACGTCCTCGAGCGACCCTACGGGCGCGTCCGGTCCCAAGCTCTCCAGGTAAGCGTTCAGGCCGTGCTTGAACTCGTAGAGGAGAACCTCATACTCGCTCTCGCTGTAGTCCTGTCCGGACGCAAGATCAGTATCGACCATCACTGCGCCCTCTTCACGCATGGCTTCGAGCGCCCCTTCGATGACGGCGTCCACCTGTTCATGGAACCCGAAGAAATTGCGCGCAACCCCGATGCGCGCACCACGGAGGCCGTCAGCAGCTAGAAATTGCGTATAGTCGCGCAACCCCTTTTCGCTACTGCGCCCGGTGGCGGCGTCCCTCGCATCGACACCTGTAAGTGCGCCGAGCAAAATCGCCGCGTCCGTCACGCAGCGCGCCATCGGTCCGGCGGTGTCTTGGGAGTGGGCGATGGGGATGACGCCGCTGCGACTCACCAGACCGACGGTGGGTTTAAGGCCCACGACGCCGCTAACCGCGGCGGGACAGGTGATCGAGCCGTCCGTTTCGGTGCCAACGGCGACGGCGCAGAGGTTCGCCGACACCGCCACGCCCGAGCCCGACGACGAGCCGCACGGGTTTCTACTCAGCACGTAGGGGTTTTTGGTCTGTCCGCCGCGGCTGCTCCAGCCGCTACTCGAGCGCGACGAGCGGAAGTTCGCCCACTCGCTCAGGTTCGTCTTGCCGAGAATCACCGCGCCTGCCTCGCGCAACCTCTCGGCCAAAAAGGCGTCTTGCTGGGGCCTCGAGCCCTCCAACGCCAGCGAGCCTGCGGTGGTCGTCATCTTGTCGGCGGTGTCGATGTTGTCCTTAAGCATGACCGGTACGCCGTGAAGTGGCCCGCGCGACCCGCGCGTCCGGCGCTCCTCGTCAAGCGCGGCAGCGACGCTGAGCGCGTCCGGGTTGAGTTCGATGACGGCGTTGAGGGTAGGGCCTTGTTTGTCGATCCGCTGGGTGCGTTTCAGATAGTATTCAGCCAGCGAACGTGCCGTCGCCTCACCGGAGGCCATCTGCTGCTGAAGCTCGAGGATGCTCAGTTCGTCCATAGCCCGACTTTACCGCTTGAGCAAGTTTGTGCAGTCGTTACGCTTGTTAGACGCAAGGGCCTATCTACCAACTGCATCCTATGCAACCATCCGCAACGTCCCCCGCTATGCCGACAGACGCCGCGAGCGAGACGATCACCTTAACGAGCGGGCGGCGAGCTAGTCTTTGACGGTCGCTTCAGTAACTCTGAGAAGGCCGCCCACCGCCCGAAACTGCACCTCACTGGTCTCGAGAACCTGCGCTCTCTGCACCAGGAAAGCAGGGAAGGTTAGGGGCAGCTAGCGGTAAAAGTTACGCGGCCACGCGTGCGCTTTAAGCTCCTCCAGCGTTTTAACGGAGAGCAGCTGTCCGTCCGACACCGTGACGTTCTGCTCGACCCGACCCGGTGAGCGCATCCCCGGAATAACGGTCGAGACAGCGGGGTGTGACAAGGTAAAGCGCAGCGCCGCCTCGGCTAGGCTCGAGCCGTCCTCGGTTAGAAACCCCAGTGCCTGCGTCCGCTCGAACACCTCGCGTTTGCGCTCGCCCTTGAAATAGTTTTCCCGCCAGTCGCCCGCCTCGAACGTCGTCTCGGGTGTGATGGTCCCGGTGAGGCCACCCTCATCCAACGCTACCCGGACGATGACCCCAACGCCCAAGCGCAAGCAGGTTGGGAGCAGGTTGTCCTGCGGGGTCTGGTCGAAGATGTTGTAAATCACCTGTACGGTGTCGACGAGACCGGTTTCAAGGGCGGCGAGCGCGTTGTCCGGCTCGTGGTCGTTGATAGACAACCCGAAAGCCCGTATCCTGCCCGAATCTTTCAACTCGCGTACCGTCTGGTGCCACTCGTCCTGCTCGGCCCAGGCGTCGTCCCAGACGTGGAACTGCAACACGTCCAGGCGCTCCATACCGAGGTTTGTAAGCGAGCGGTCGGTACACTCGAGCACGTAGTCTTTCGGGAAGGCTTCGGTGAGCGCCGTGCCCTTTTGGGCAGGCCAGACGCGGTTCTTGGGCGGCACCTTGGTGGCTACAAATACTTCGTTGCCGCCCCCCTGGAGCACCTCACCGATCAGCCGCTCGGAGTGGCCTTCGCCATAGGCAAGGGCGGTGTCGATAAAGTTGACGCCCAGCTCGAGGGCCTTTTCTAGGGCCGCGAGGGCCTGTTTATCGTCGCGTTCGCCCCAGCCGCCGCCTATACCCCACGCGCCGAAGCCTATTTCGGACACCTCGATACCTGTCTTGCCTAACTGCCGGTACTGCACGCTTGACCTCCTTAACCTGTTTTAAACCTCAGCACTAGGTAGGGGAGACGATACCACTTGCAACGGGGCCTGGGCGACAGCGGTCTCTTCTGAGGCATTTCGTCTCGGTACAAACCAATGGCCCGCGCCGGAAGAATCGATTATGAATATGAACGAACTGTAGTCAGCTCATAGAACCTTGGTGTTGAAGCGTTTACTTGCTTCTGCGGCTCCAATCAGTCTTGTAAAAAACGAACGACCGTGCTATTTTGCTGAGATGCAAAAACGCGACAAAACCCACCGACGCTTGCTACGTCATGGGCTCGAGCTAGTAAGCAGCGGTGGGTTCGCCGGGGTGACCATCGGCGAACTGGCGAACCGGGCAGAGCTCTCAAAAAGCGGCGTATTTGTTCACTTCGGTTCATCAGAAGCGCTGCACCTCGAGCTGCTGCGCGCCGCCGCCGAGCTGGCCCGACGGGAAGTCGTTGAGCCTGCCATGCAAGCGCCACCCGGACTGGCGCGCTTGCGGCGGCTTTTCGACCGCTGGCTGGGGTGGGCGCAGCGCTCGGGTTTACCGGGCGGCTGTCCCTTCGTGGCGGCGACGGCCGAGTTCGACGACGTCGAGGGGGCGGTGCGGGATTATCTGGTTGAGACTTTAGAAGGGCTGATCGGGGTGTTTGAGCAGACCATCGGCGAAGCGGTGGACAAAAAGGAGCTCAGTCCCGATGTGGACGCCAAAGCCTTGGCTTGGCAACTCTTCGGTCTTTACACCAGCCATCACACGATGCAGCGGCTTATGCGTGACAGTGAGGCGGACGCCGTTGCCCTACAGGGCTTCGAGACACTTGTCCAAGCTGCACGGCCCCTTCAGGCGTAATGTTCAGCCAATCCGTTAAGAGAGCTCCCTATGGCCTCAGCGCCCGTTCGAGAGCCGCTCGCCGATCTCAGCGACAAGCTATACAAGATTCTGCCTCTCCTCGATTCTTCACGAAAGGACGCCATGCTGTTTACGGAACTGCTGATGCAAAGACTCGAGGCGCTCAGCCTCATGAACTGGATTGCCCCGATACTCATCGGTCTGCTGTACATCACCTTGAGTTCACTTTTTAAAGAGCCAGCCCGTCAGAAGTTCAACGCCGTCATGATCGCAGGTGCCGGTGCCGCGTACTTAAGCGGCGGCTTCGGCGTGTGGGAGTTCGCCTTCGCCGCTGTGGTCACGACCTGCGCCTATTATGGTCTACAGGACTACCGCTTTATCGGAGCGGGGTGGCTTTTGCATACCTGCTGGGACTTTGCCCACTACCTCTACGGCAATCCTATCGTGCCCTTTGCGGCCACCTCCTCGTTCGGCTGCGCCATCTGTGACCCCATAATCGCCGTGTGGTGCTTTATGGGCGCGCCTTCCGTATTTGGCTGGCTTCGCAGAACTCCCGTGTTAACGACGCGCCCTTGAGGGCGTGGACCTCGGCTTCTTCCAGGGATAGGTTTTCTTGACGTTGTTCCGCAGGCACCATGACCCAACCCCTCATCGCGGCTTAGGACCCCGTAAGCTTCGATCGTCGTTAAAGAAGTTAGGCGTTCCCCTAGCGGTCTGCTGCGTTCCGGCGCTGAGCTTGTCGAGGCCGACGCTCAGC
Organism: uncultured Truepera sp.; assembly: GCA_902806425.1. Classification (GTDB taxonomy): domain Bacteria; phylum Deinococcota; class Deinococci; order Deinococcales; family Trueperaceae; genus Truepera. Next base: position 10,148 of record CADCWP010000357.1, on the reverse strand, counting down.
TATCTAGGGGCACGCCGTCGACCTCGGTATCAACCTTGTCGGGGTAAAAGCAGATATATCCAGCAATCCTGTCCGCCTCCCCCAGAGGTCTGGGGAGACTCCAGGCCGCGTCCTCCACCCGGTCGCCCCCTACGGTGAGGTGCCAGTGCTGGCCGTCACCCTTGTAGGGGCACTGCGAGACGGTCGTACTCCGCCCCAGCAGGTCGGTGCGAACGTCCTCGGGCGGCAGGTAGTAGCGCGCGGGCAGGCCCGTCTCGAAGAGCATCGCTGGTCTCCGGGACTCGGCAATCACTCCCCCGTTATGGCGTACGACGACGTGGCGCGACGAGCGGTGAATGTCGAAACGGTGGTAGGGGTCGCGTGGATGGGCGTAGACCCGTTCATCCTCCTGATACCAAGCGGCCATCTTTTTATAGACAAAGGCGAGGTAACCAGCAATTGGTGACGCTGACGGCACCGGATCTTCATACGACCACACCGCATGGTCCGCCGTGCGATCACCGACGCGTACCGACCAGTATGAGGCCTTGCCCTTGTTCGGGCTTTCGGTGGTGTGCTCGGTGGGCTCGAGCAGCCCCATATCGACGTCTTCCCTAGGGAAGTACAGGACCATCAGCTGACCTGTTTCGTGCAGCGCCTTCACCCGGCGGCTGTCGGCAATCGTCTTGCCGTTAAACTCAGCGCGTACCCGCTTCGGAAAGTCCTCCCAGTACACGACCGTATCGGGACCCTCGCGCGTAAAGTTGAACTGCCCAGCCGGACTCGTGCCAAACGGCCCATTCCCTAACGTCAGTGCCATAACTGCCTCCTTTGCCACATGTGGTTACGCTTCGCGTCGTCTCCGTTATATCGGCGTGCAGACGGGTCTGCCCATTTGTCCTAAGTCGGTGCGAACTCTATCCTTTTCGGGCACGAGGTCACAGAGACCGAAAGGTTGCGCTACCTATAAAATGCGCGAGGTCGACGTTATGCACCTTGAGAATGGTCTCGACTTGCTTTACGTCCTCGGGGTTCAAATGAGGCAGGATGACGAACGACGATCCGTCGGCTATCTTTTTCTCGTACCTTTTGATGACGGCCAGTTCGTCCGACATCACGGCTTGCATGGCGCGGTAGATATGCGCGAGCAGACCCTGATTCTTCGCCTTATCGAGGTCTAGAGCGCTTTCGCCCCTGACATAGACCAAATCTTCACCGAACCCGTTCTCGTCGAATTCGTTGATGGCCGCTTCCGCGTCCGCTAGGTTGTCGAAAATGCTCACAACGGTGTTTGCCGGAATGATACCAAAGATTTTGTCAGCGTTACGGAACGGTAGTGTCATGGTTATCTCCTTTGAAGGGCCTTGATCGTTCTCAATCCCCTAATACGGCTATTCCGCAACCAGCAAGAGACCATGAGCGGGAGACATCGCTTACCCACTGCCTTTACCCGGATAACGTGTGGCCAGCTGCTCCCGAACCGGCGTCCAGCGGAGTTCGGGATAACGGTCGTTGTCGAGCGGTTCTAGCTGGCCGCGCCCGCTGAACATGTCGCGCATGTACTGCATCCCCTGCCACGCCGGGAACGCCTCGCCGGGTCCCGGCGCGACGCGTTTTGCAACGCGGATAAGGACGCCGAGCGAGCCCACGCTGCCAGCGCGCAAGGTGCGGTAGCGCTCACTGGTCACGTCGCTCATCGCCGCGGCAAGCCCCTTCGCGTTCAGAGTCGCGCTAGCAATGCGGAGAATACGTGGGGCCGTATCGTCGAGGGCAGCGGCAGCGGTGTAGGTGGCCACGTCGTCCTTGGTCGTAAAGTCGAGCAGCTGGTCGGCGTCGCCCCAGTAGAGCACGCGGCGGATGCGTGGCTGGATGATCGGCATTTCAGCCCCCAGCATGTCCATGAACGCGCCGTTTAGAACCGAAGTCACCTTGATCGGTGCGTGGTCGGCGCGGGCCATGAACTCGCGCCGGAGATCAAGGTTGCGGTTGTCGCCCGGCTGCGTCTTGGTGAAGTCGAGCGAGTAGTCCGACGAGATAAAGCGCGGCACGCCCGCCTTGACGGCACCATCAAGCAGCACGCTCTGCCGGTCGAGGATTACGTCGTGAAGACCGTTGAGCGCAGACACGACGCAGGCCGAGCCCTCACAGGCTGCGGCTACGGAGATCACGCGGGTCACGTCGGTTGGCGCGAGCGTCACGCCGAGCGCGGTGAGCCGGTCGTTGTCCTCTGCGGACGCGTCGGTTCGGACTAGCGCGCGGACCACTGCGCCACGTGTCAGCAGCGCTCTGGCGATACGGGTGCCGAGGTCACCGGCAGCACCTGCAAGCACGATGGTGGGTGGTGTCATATGGGCGTCTCTCCTGTTCCGGAGGCGGGGCCCCGGTCAATGCTCTTCAGCTGATCTCAATCTTCGATCTGCGGCGCACGTGCTTCTTCGACACCCCGCTCGGCCATCCGGCGGCTGGCGGTCGCGACCACCTCGGTATCGGGGTAAGCGTGCAGGCTCACGAGCTTGCCCCAGCGCAGTCTCACCACGTGAACGCCGTCGTTGTCGTACGGTTCCCCCGAGGCGAGGGTGGCCTGGTCACGCCACTCGATCACAGCGGTCGTGTCCCAGGGCGGGCCGCTGGCTGCGACGTGCTTGATTGTGAAATGGAGGCCAGGATACAGGCGATACAGTCGGCCAAACCACTGCTCCATGGCCCTCCGGCTATGCCGCACCCCGCCAAGCGGATTGTCACCGGCGAAATGGTGCTCGAAATCGGTGGCCAAGCCGCTCAGCGCGACCTCAGGGTTACCCCGGCCCAGTTCCACAAAGACCCGGGCGAGTTGGCGACGGACGATGGCATGGTACAGGGGTAATCCGGCCGCGGTGGTGCCCAGCAGGGCGGCGCTGACGATCAGCGCACCGTTGAAATTAGGCTTCAGTTTCATTCGTGTCCTCCTGAGGTGCCCGCATGGCCGGGTTGGCCAGCGGGCAGGGCGTGGGTGCCGAGGTTGCCAGTTGTGCCCACGAGCACGACAATGGTTCACGCTCAGCCTTCCGAGCAGCACCGCTGTGTTGTCGGGGGTCGGCGGCTCGAGACAGTCTTTTTGCTAAGTCACCATCGTTGTCCTTTCTTCTGGGGTGGTGGTGACTCAGCGCGATCCGAATGACCGCTCTTGTGAGGGTTAGATTTCACCGACGCAGATCAGCGGGACAGCGACACGGTGGAACAGGTGCGGGTGGGCAGTTCCGCTCGTGTCATCGCAGCGACCGAAAAGTCGTCCTCACCTCGTCCACGAACAAGGCGGGCTGCTCCAGGGCGGCGAAGTGGCCGCCCCGGTCCAGTTCGTTGAAATGCACCAAGTTCGCGAATCGCCGCTCGGCCCAGCGGCGCGACAGGCGGACCTGCTCGCCGGGGAACATGCTGATGCCAGTCGGCAGCTGCATGGATGATGGCGGCACGCCTCCCGACATCATCTCCTGCATTCCCTCCCAGTAAAGGCGCGCGGAACTCGCGCCGGTATTGGGCAGCCAGTAGAGCATGATGTCGTCGAGCATCTCGTCGAGCGAGAACACGCTCTCCGGATCGCCGCCGCTGTCGGACACATCTTGGAACAGCGCGTAGATCCAGGCGGCCAGCCCGACGGGCGAGTCCGCTAAACCGAACCCGATCGACTGCGGTCGCGTATTCTGAAGCTTGTAATAGCCGGAGAACTGCTTGTCGTAGCGCCGCGCGGTGTCGAGCATCGCCTGCTCTTCCGGCGTCGCCTCCGCGCGCTCCTCGTCGCTCGGCCCGAACATCACCATGTTGAGGTGGATCCCGACGAGCCCGGGCGGCGCGAGGTGGCCGAGCGTCGTCGTGACCGCCGCACCCCAGTCGCCACCCTGGGCCCCCCAGCGCGTATAGCCGAGCCGCTGCATGAGCGTCGTCCAAGCGGCGGCGGTGCGCCCGACGTTCCAGCCGGGGGCGGTCGGCTTGCCGGAGAAGCCGAAGCCCGGCAGCGACGGGATCACCAGATTGAAGGCGTCGCGGGCCTCGCCGCCATGCGCGACGGGGTCAGTAAGAGGTCCGATCACGTCGCGGAACTCGAGCACCGATCCCGGCCAGCCGTGCGTCATCACCAGCGGCAAGGCGTCGGGTTCGCTCGAGCGGATGTGCAGGAAGTGGATACCGAGCCCGTCGATCTCGGTGCGGTACTGACCGAAGCCGTTGAGCAAGGCCTCGCACCGCCGCCAGTCGTAGCCGCCCTGCCAGCGCGCGACGAGCGCCTGGAGCTTGGCGAGCGGCGGACCCTGGCTCGTGTCATCGACCGTCTCGCGATCGGGCCAGCGGGTCCGCTCGAGCCGCTGGTCAAGGTCGTCGAGGTCGGTTTGCGGAATGCTCAGTTCAAAGGGCTCTATTAGCGTAGCGGCGTTGTCGGGCTTGGGCTGCTCGTGAGGGTCGGCTTGGTCGGTCATGAAGGTGTCCTCCGGTGAAGGGCGTAGGTGGCGCGGTGATCGCCTGAGCCATCGTGAAGTAGCCGGTCTCGGCCTCGGTGCCTCAGGCGGCGTCCGGAGCGAGCGGGTTGGGGCCGGGTACGTAGTCCATGCCGTAACGCCGATACTGCTCAGCGGTCATCCGCGGCAGCGGCGTCGCGCCTTTGGGCGGGATGACGCGCTCGGGTGCGGGCAGGGCTAGCTCAATGACCGCAGCCTCGAGGCTCGCGGGCGTGTAGCCGTTCAGGAAGCTAGCTGTCTCGCTGTCGACGCGGAACGCGTGGCGGGTGTTGCGCGGCACCATTACGAAGTCGCCCTGGCGCGCTGTCCGTATCTCCTCGCCTACCAGAAACGAGACCTCGCCGTGAAGCATGTAGTAGGTCTCGTCGGACCAGGTGTGCTTGTGCGGCCCCGGCCCCGAGCCCTTCGGCATTAGCTCGTACATCAGCGAGTAGCGGCCGCCGGTGTCCTTCGCATCGGCGAGGATCACCCATAGGATGTCCAGCCACCAGTAGGCGGGGGCGCAGTCGACGTTGTGAATAAAGGGCGCGGAGCCCGGAATCGCGGGCAGATCGGGCGTGTCTGTGGTCGTCATGGTGGTCCTCTGTTCTTAGGAATCATTGCTCTCACGGATGAGGACGATGGTGTCGTTTGAGTGTCTGGCTCCGTTTTTCTGCTCTGGCTGCGGTACCAGCTCAGGCCACGCGTTGGTGTGGTAGTGACCGCGCCGCAAACTCGGCAAACGTTTCGAACTTGACGTCCGGGTAGCGGTCATTTTGGAATTCGCTGAGCGCGGTCTGGCCGTCAAGCATATAGAGCAGGTAGGCGAGCATCACCGCTCCGTACGGGTTGCTGGCATCCTTTTCCGCTTCAGCCTTCGCGGCGCGCAAGTCGGCCTCGGAGCCGAGCGAGCGGCGCTCAAGCGTGACGCCGGTCTGCGCCTCGACGATCCGGGCCGCATCCTGGAAGGAAATGCGGTCGCCCGCAAAGGCAAACTTGCCGCTAGCGACGCTTTGGTCTAGTGCGACCCGCGCCGTCATTCGAGCAGTATCTTCGACGGTGGTCGCCTCGATCGGCTGGCTGCCGTCGCCCCAATACGTCACGGTGCCCGCATCGAGGTCGATCGCGCCCCTGCCGGGGAGAAACAGGTCCATGAACGCGCCCTGGAGCACGTTCACCTGCTCGAGGCCGGTGGCGGCAATCCGCTCGTCGGCGTCCCGGCGCAGGTCGAACATCAGGTGCTCGCCGGGCGTCGCCTCGAAAATGTCGAGCGCGTAATCGGAAGGCAGGATGCGGCGCACCCCGTTGCGCTTGCCCGTCTCGGCGAGTGCAACTTGGCCGTCGATGATGACGTCCGGGCCACCTTGGACGGCGGAGACGATCACGTCGACACCTTGGGTGGCGCGGTCGAGTGCGTCGTGGTCGGTGAGGTCGCCCCCTATGATCTCGGCACCTTGTTTAAGGAGCGGCTCGAGCTGGGCACGTTTTGCGGTGGCGTTACGCACAAGTAGGCGAAGGTGGGCGTCAGGCTGCTGTAACAGGTGGTGGGCGATGCGGCTGCCGAGCATTCCGGTGGCCCCGGCTAAGAGCACGGTTTGGGTCATTTTGTTTCCTTTCTGGATAAGGTCGTTGCCTTTCCATAGCTCAATCTATCACGTTTGTGACCATCTCTAATGTGATAAAATACAATTGTGATAGACTTCTGTTATGAACAACGCCACTGCAACACCGCCACAACCCAAACCCAATGCTTTCCCGATCAGCTTTATGGATAACCTAGGGTTTGTCGTCAACAAAGTCGGGGAACGGATCAACCGCGAGATAGAAGCCGTCACCGCACCCCATGGACTCGCCGTCCGGCAGTACGGTCTACTGGTGCTGTTACAAGCCGAGGGACCGCAAGCGCAGATCGTCCTCAGTCAGCGCGTCGGGCTCGACCGCACCAGCGTGATGCGGACCATAGATATGCTCGAGGAGCGCGGGTTAGTGCGGCGTGACTCCAATCCAAGCGACCGCCGCAAGCACAGCGTTGTCCTGACCGACACCGGAGCCGAGCTACTTGCAAACACCTTGAGCGAGGTGCGGCAGGCCGAACGCGCCTTTGCGGTGGCATTGTCTGATCAGGAACAAGCGCAGTTGCTAGGGTTGCTCAGGCGACTGCTCGCTCTAGAAAAAGGGTCTTGACACGCGCAGAGGTGCGGTGATTGGGTTATCCTTTAGCTAGAGCACAACCATTCATGGTGCCGTTAGAGTGCACGGCAGGAGAAGGCCTTAATCTTCGCGTTATTTCCCCTCGTAATTTGGGCCGAACGATAAAACGTCCTATCAGCTGCTTGGGGAAGACATTTTCCCTTGCACTCTTCATGCTCGCCTACTGCATAACCGCTTGTCTCACCGCCAAACATGATGCTCACAGCTCGAGGTGCACCGTTCCAGCAGGGGATCGTTGCCACACCCTTTCGGCAACGGTTACGCCGACGCTGCAAGCGCAATCGGCTCCGGCAGCCTGAAAAATTTGAAAAAGCGCTGGGCAGAGACCTTATCGCCTGTGACCGTCAGCGCACCCATCTGCACCGCCTCGGCGAGGAGCATCCCCCCGAAGGCAAGCGCTTTTAGGGTCTCCGTGTCGCCCTCCATAACCACGTCCGGATGTGAGGCGCTCCCACGGATGATCTCGAGCCGACCGCCGCTCACGCAGACCTCAAAGGTCTCCTCGCCCAACCTCAGCTCAAGGCTCACCTCGATTCCCAAAGCAGCTTCGGGGTCGAACATCGTCCGGAGGGCGATGATGAGCGACGCGGTGCTGGTCGGTGCGCCGAAGGGCATGTCGGGCGAGCGTGCCCCCCAGCGGCCGAGCGCCATGATGACCGGCTCGAGCTGTGTCCCCCAAGGGGTCAACGCGTAGACCTGAGAGGCGGCGGGCGGCGGCAGTTTGGTGTGCCGGACGACACCGATAGCTTCTAGATCGCGCAGGCGCTGGGCCAGGACGTTGGGGCTGACGTGGGGTAGCCCCGCCTTTAGGTCGGTGAAGCGCTTTGGGCCGAGCAGCAGTTCGCGCACAACCAGCAGCGCCCAGCGTTCGCCGATGAGGTCGAGCGCGTGCGCGGCGGCACAACCCTCGTTGTAGGCGCGTTTTTTATCCATGAAAGCAGTTTAGCGTATACCACTACGAAATTTGTAGCTAAAGGTTGCAATTTAGGAGTGAATGCGCTAGACTGAGCTTACCTTAAATTATAAGGTAAAGCCCGGAAAAACCCTGGAGGAGAAGCCCATGCAAACTGCTATCCGCACCGTTCCCGCCGCCAAATCCGCGTCTTGGGCAGGTCATCTCGTGAGCGCTCCGGCGGTGCTCTTTCTCCTTCTGGACGGCGCGATGAAGCTCGCCGCGCCTGCACCCGTCGTCCAAGCTAGCGCCGCGCTCGGCCTCAGCGGGAGCGTCCTCCCCGGTCTCGGCGTACTGCTGCTCGCTTGCCTGTTCGTCTATTTGGTGCCGCGCACCGCCGTTTTCGGCGCGGTCCTGTTGACGGGCTACCTCGGCGGGGCGGTGGCGACGCACGTGCGGGTGGGGCTTGAGCCCGTTTCCCTCGCCTTCCCGCTCGTCCTCGGGGCGCTCCTCTGGGGTGGGCTCTGGGTGCGCGACGCTCGGTTACGCGCGCTGCTCTCGCGGCTGACCGAAACGCAACCTTCCGTAACACGCCGATAAGACTCGAACCCAGAGGAGAAGACCGTGCGGAAGATCGTCGTGAACACCGAATTGACCCTGGACGGCGTGATGGAGGCTCCCCACACCTGGCCGCAGTTCAAGTCCCCAGACGTAGACAACTTTATCCAAGCAGGCATGGGTGCGGACGACGGCGCGATGCTCTTCGGGCGCGTGACCTACGAGATGTTCGCGTTGTTCTGGCCCTCGCAGACCGACTATATCGGCGAGTACATGAATCGGCGGACCAAGTACGTCGTCTCGTCTACGCTGGAGGAACCCGCCTGGCAAAACACGACGGTCCTTCGCGGCGACCTGGCAGCAAATATCCAGGCTGTTAAAGAGGAGCCGGGCGGGGACATCGTGGTCTTGGGAAGCCGAACGCTTATCGGGTCGCTGATGCAGACAGGGCTGATCGACGAGTACCGCCTCTGGATACACCCGCTCGTGTTGGGAGGCGGTCAGCACCTCTTCCCGGACGGGCTTAGCCGTGAGTTTAGGCTCGTCAGCACCCACGCCTTCAGCGGAGGCATCGTCCTTCTCGTGTACCGCCCTACCGAACAACTGGAACGCGCCGCTTAAAGCGTTTAGGAAACCTGAGCCAAAGGAGCCCACGACCATGATAGACCAGACCCGCATTTCTATGCCCCGCACCCAGAACGCCCTCCGACCCTTTCGCTCGGAAGCCCACTCGCTTATCGGTCTGGCGGTTCCGCTGATCGCCGGTTCGGCCAGCTTTACCCTTTTCGGCCTCGTCAACAGCATCTTTTTGGGGCCGCTCGGTGAGGTGCCACTGGCCGCCGTGTCGCTCACCATGAGCGTGTCGATCATCCTTTACGGCGCGCTCTTCGGCCTCATCGGGCCGGTCGGCTACCTTATCGGGACGGCCTTCGGCGCGGGCGACGACCGTAAGATTGCGGAGGTCATCAAGCACGGGGCTGTGCTCGGGTTCGGCGCGGGCGTGATCGGTCTTCTCCTCATGGCGCTCGCGCTCCCCGCCCTGCCCTACTTCGGGCAACCGGCGGCGGTCCTGGAGGTCATCACCCCCTACTGGCTGTCCTCAGGACTGTCGATGGTGCCGTTTTTTACAAGCATGGTCTTCAAGCAGTTTTACGACGCGGTGAACCGGCCCTGGACGGGGACGGCCTTGTCGCTCGTGTCGGTCGTCGTCAACATCCCGCTCACCTGGATTTTCGTCAGCGGGCAATTCGGACTTCCCGCTTTGGGCTTGACCGGGGCCGGAATGTCGGCGGTCATTTCGGGAACCGTCGGGGCGCTCGTCATGGCCGCGCACTTCTACCTCACCCCGGCGCACGCGCCCTACCGTCAAGCGGTCGGCTGGCGCAGGGGGGCGTTCGCCGAACAGCTCCGCGAGGGCCTACCGATGGGGATGCAGTACTTTCTCGAGGGCGGCGCGATCACCGCCCTGGGCGTGCTGATCGGCTTACTCGGCGCGGCGGCGCTGGCGGCTAACCAGATCGTCTTCAGCGTGCTGGGCATCCTCTGGATCGTCCCCATCGGCATGAGCGCCGCGGTCGGCATCCGCGTGGCGCAGGCGGCGGGGGGCGGGGAGCGCTCACGTGCGCGGCACATCGGCCTGACCGGCATGGGGCTGGCGAGCCTCTGGAGCGTCCTCTTCACCGTCCTTCTACTCGTCTTGGGCGAGCGGGTCGCGCGGCTGTTCGTGGCGGACCCTGAGGTCGTCTCGATTGCTGCCATGCTCTTCGTGGTCTGGGGCCTGTCGCAGCTTTTCGACGGCGTGCAGTCGGTCGGGGTGGGCGTCTTGCGCGGGCTTTTCGACAACCGCTACCCGACCGTCGTCTCGCTGGTCGCTTACTGGCTCGTCTCGCTGCCCTTGGGCTACGCCTTCGGGTTCCCTTTCGGCTGGGGCGCGGCGGGCGTGTGGGCCGGGTACGGGGTCGGGCTGGCGGTGGCGAGCGCCCTCCTGGTGCGGCGCTTGTGGTGGGTCACAAAGGTAACGGAGGAGCGGGAGCTCACAGCTCAGC
>CADCWP010000356.1 GCA_902806425.1 uncultured Truepera sp. | reverse complement strand
TACTCTATTGCGATGACTTTATACGAGGAGTTGCGAACTAAAGGTTTGAAAGCTAATTCAGGTATGCAAGTCGCTCTAATAGCTCAAGCGCCAAATTATGAATCAGCGCTTGCTACAACTGAGCTGCTCGTTGAAGAAGGATTATCCATAGCACCTAAGGCTGTTAGGTTATTACATGCGAAAAAGCTGAGTGAAAATTAAGCTTTTCAAGTAAGCTAGGCACAGGCGTCCTTATCAAAACCTTCAGTCCCCGCTGACCTTTCGGCCCGCGACATAGACTGTCTGGACCTGAAGATCGTCGTTCAAGACGACAATATCGGCGCGCTTGCCCCGGCTCAGCTCGCCCCGGTCACCCAGTCCCATATACTGGGCGGGTGTAGCGGAGAGCATCCGGCTCGCCTGAGCGAGATCGACGCCGAGTGCGAGCGCGTTTCTCAGGGCTCGGTCGAGCGTGAGGGTGCTGCCCGCTATGGTGCCGTCCGTGAGGGTTGCCGCCCCGTCCTTGACGAACACGCGCTGCCCGCCGAGTTCGGTCTCGCCGTCGCCGAGCCCATTCGCGCGGACGCTGTCGGTAATGAGGTGAAGCGTGTCCGGTTTGGCGTGCGTGGCGGCTAAAAAGCTGGCGGGATAGACGTGGTGAAGGTCTAAGATCAGCTCGCTGTAGGCGTCCCTATCGGCGAGGGCCGCGCCGACGACGCCCGGTTCGCGCCCCGCCATGCCGCCCATGGCGTTATAGAGGTGGGTAAAACCGAGCGTGCCGCCCGCCTCCCTGACACTTTGGGCAAAGGTGGCGACGGTTTCAGCGTCAGCTCTCGTATGCCCGACGCTGACGCGGACCCCGGCCTCGGCAAAGCGGCGCGCGGCCTCACCGACCCCCGGCATTTCCGGTGCCAAGGTGACGAGGCGGATAACGTCGCAAGCGAGCAGCGCGTCTACCTGTGCAGGGGTGGGTTCCAAGGTGTGGGGTGGTTGCGCGCCGAGCCGCTGGGGACTGATAAAAGGGCCTTCTAGATGGACGCCGGGGATGTCGGGAAGTGTAGGGTCGGCGGCGGCCTGCACCTCACGAACGCCGTCCAGCGCCGCTAAAATAGCGTCCCACGGGTTGGTCATGGTGGTCGGGTAGAGCGTGGTGGTGCCGTGCGAGAGGTGAAAGCGGGCGAGGGCGCGTACCCCGCCTGCGCCGTCCATGGTGTCACCACCACCGCCGCCGTGGAGGTGCGTGTCGATAAAACCGGGAAGGATGATGGGGCCACTCACGCCGGGGTCGGCAGTAAGCCCTACGATGGTCTCACTGAACTCGAGCCACCCTGCCACGACGCCCTGCGGCAGCACCAGACGACCCGCCAACCTAGCTACGCCGCGAGTCATACAGGCGCGCTGGACACGGCTTGTGCCGACGCAGCTTGAGCGAAACCGATTTCGAGCGTAAACCGCCGAAAGTAGAGGTTCAAGTTATGGCGAACTTCGCGCCGGAGCGCCTGACCGTGCAGGACGCCCTGCGCGAACGCCGAACCGGAAAGAGAAACGAGGGGCAGCACGCGTCTACTCTAACGTGCCGAGACAGGGAAGGTGTTTAGGCTCGCGGTAGGTAGCACGTTCGGTCACTTAGGTACGGTGCGGTACGCCGTGGCGAGTACAAAAAGCGCTTGGGGTATCAGCAGCCAGAGCCCAGATGTCGGTAACAGAAGCACGCCCACTACGGATAGTGCCAACAGTCCCCAACCGAAACCAGCGGGAAGCGCCTCCCTGTAGCCCAGCACAGGCACCCCCATTAGAATGAGGCTGACGCCTGAGGTGAGAAACTAGACTAGATACTGCCGTTCGGTGGACGCATCCGCCGTCCCCACAACGCCCTCTGGAACCATCTCACCCAGCTACGGATAGCCGCTGACGAGGCCGAACAGGGTGTGCAGAGAAGCGGTAACGATAAGCAGGTAGCCACTAAGCTGAGCGCTCCCAAACCTTCGGCCTAAACTTTGGCAGCTACCAAAACTAGAACCGATTTCAACCCGTGACCGTCTTTAGTACTTTGCGACGGGGTGCTCGCGGGCAGTATCACTGTGAACGTGTGGGAAACAGCCTACCTCAAACGTCCTGCGTCGATAACTTGCTACTTATGGTGTTTACATCCCTATCTGGACGCGTGTAGAAGCACCTCTTCCCAGTTGAACTCGAGCACCCCGTCGCGTTGGGCGGCCATGAGCAGCGTGCTCGCGCGGTCGTAATCGCCTATGCCCGCGCCGACCCGCTGACTTAGCAGATATCGGTTGTAAAACCGCGTCTGAAACTGCGTCACGGTCTCCGGTGCGCGGTAACGCGTGTAGGCGCGCCGATACGCAGAGAGGTCGTTTTGAAAGCGTTCCGGGAGGTAGTTGAGGATGGCCTGATAGCGCTCCGGCAGGAGGTTTTGCGGGGCCGAGCGGGCGAACAGAACCAGGGCCGCGCTGTAGCGTACCGACGCGTTTTCCGAGGTGAGTCCGGCGACGCCTGCAACGAAATCCGCCTCGGCTTCGCTCCCGTAGCCCGCGACGTGGGCGAGCTCGTGCAGAGCGGTAGCGAGCTGATAGGGGTAGGGGAGGGCGCGGTCGACGTAAGCCTCGAGCGTCCACGGCACCGTTAGTCCGGTCGCCTGCCCGGTTAGAAGCAAAAATCCGGGCGGCGTGCGTTTGACAAAGCGGGGCAGCGCGACCTCACGGTCTTCAAGCTGCCGCACCACCCTCTTCAAAGACGCCCGTCCCGCCTCGAGGTCGGCGTCCCAATTCGGCGCGGCGGCGTGGTCGTGCCGAATGACGTTGCTGAGCACCTCGGCGAAGGCGATGTGCTCGAGGGTGCTGGGGGTGGCGTCGGTTGACAGGTTTAGCCGGGTCTCGAGCGGCGTCCGCCCATAGTTCGCGCCCCACATCACGATAAAGAGCGCGTAGAGCGTTACAGCCGCCACGACGCCACGCCCGAGCCAGCGCAGCGGCGTCCGCCAGCCGCGCGGACGGCGTTTGCTCAGTGTCGTACCGAGCACCAGCCAGACCAGCAGCGCGCCCAGCAGGAGCGCCGTGACCGGCAACGCTACGCTTCCTGTCAGGGGAACGAGGAGGCTCGACAGGGCGGTATAAAATCCGCTTGCGTAGTACCTGTCGACCCATGCCGGGGACGGGGGCAGAACGGTCCAGAAGACGATGACGGCAACGCAGATGAGGAGCCAGGAGACGGTCAGGAAGCGGCGCACGCCCTCCAGTGTACCGGGATTTTAGAGGTGGTTCAGTCCAGATCTTTGCGAAACGTTAAGTAAGCCCTCTGCGGCCTAAATCCGAGCCGGGTGTTGAGCGCAACCATCGCCGCGTTGTTCGAGGCCATGCCGGTGTTCACGCGCGCGTATCCGTGCGCCTGCGCGTAGGAGAGACCGCGCAGTTTAAGTGCCAGCGCTACCCCACGGCGGCGATGGCTGCGCCTCACGGCGGTCGCTTCCTGCTTCAGCGTGTCCGCTTCACGCCCCCTAAAGAGTTCGCTGTAGCCGATATAGAGGCCGCCTCCGGTCGCCACGTGATACGCCTCCGGCAGCCCGTCGTCACGGTTTAGGTGTGCTCGGAACTCGGCACGTGAAAGCGTGTCCGAATGCCCGACTTCGGGGATGTCGCGGTTCGTGTCCTCATAGAGCGCGTAAAGCTTGTCCAGATAGTCGGGGTCGCCGGTGAGTTCGGCAAGGGTATGGATAACGACGCCCTCGGCATGGAGCCGGGTCTCTGGATCGCCGAGCGCGCTCAGGTCAACCGCCCCTACGTCCAGGTCGGCCCCGTAAGAGCGGAGAACTTCCCGGTAGCCCAACCTTTTAAGCAGGTCTTGGCGCTCGGTTTGGGTCTCGTGCGTCATGGTGTAGAGAACGTGAGCGTCGGGAAGGGTTTCGAGCCCCTCGTAGAGCGCACGCACAACCGTTTCACCGCTGCCGGGACCGAGGGTCAGATAAGCCCAGAGCTTTCCTGCCGGGTCGCCCTCCCTTTGACTGCGGCTGACCACGAGGTAGCCCACACCCTCTTCGCCAGCGCGTGCCAGCAGGTAGCGGTGCTCGGTGAAAGAAAAGGCGTCCTCGGAGACCGTGTGCTCGGGATAAAGGCTGTTCTGGACCGCTACGAGCGCCCGCGCGTCTACGGGTGCCGCGAGCCCTACCGAAAGCCACCTCACAGCGCGACCTTACCCTTTTTTTGCCTGCGACGCGCCACCCACCTCCGCCACTGTGGGTAGTTAAGGCGGCGTGCTTTAGGCCGTCTCAAGCCCACGGGCCGTACCAACCCCTCCCGGCGGGCGTAATGGTCTCTATCCTGCACCCACCAGCCGTCGCCTGCTTCCTGGAAACCTGTCGCTTCAAAATCTGTGGCCGAGAGGTTGGTGTCCCGCTGAAGTTGTAGAGTGTGTGCGCCGAAGACCTCGAACGCGAGCCGCGCCGCGCCCCGAAACAGCGCCCGCTCCGCCCACGGCAGGAGACAGTCTCGCGCGTCCCGCAGCCGCAGGTGGCCGATGCGGGAATCCGCGTCCAGGTAAAGGAGCACCTGAGCGGCGCTCGAGCTGAAGATGATGGGCCGCCCGTCACCGTTAGTCGTGACCTCGACGCCGGACTCCACGGCCCGGTAACGCGGCAGCGGCGCGCTCAGGCGGGCGTCGTAGCGCTCCGAGCGGGAATGGACGAGTTCCCTGAGGCGTCTCTCGAGCCTTGCCCTGTCGCGCTCAGTCAGGCGCAGCGGGTCGGCGAGCAGGTCTTCGGTAACGGCGGTCTCGTCTTCCAAGGCGACGAGTTCGGCTTCTGGGTCGGTTACGGGGGTGGGTTCATCCGGGTCTGAGGCCGCGGGCAGGTCGGGCTCGAGGCGCAGCGTCCCGGCGTAATATCCGGCCAGCCCGCCGCGGTACTCGTTCAGCCTGCCGCCGTCTAAGCCGAGCACCCGCGTCGCCACAGCGTCGATCAGGGCCGCGTCGTGCGAAACGAAGACCATTGCGGCGTCGGTGTCCTGAAGGGCGGTCTGAAGCTTTTCGACGGTCTCTATGTCCAGGTGTTCGCTCGGTTCGTCCAGCAGCAGCAGGTTGGCGTCCGTAGCCATGAGCAGCGCCACCCCGGCGCGGGCGCGTTCGCCCCCCGATAAGCTTTCGGGAGCCCGGTCGAACGCGTCTGCCAACCCTACGAGCGCCAGCAGCGAGCGGGCTCTGGGTTCGGAAACATTCCGGCTGATCTGTTCACCCACACTTACGCCGTCCTCCAACCCTCGGCTGTGCTGGTCGTAGACGGCCAGCCGGACGCCCCGGCTCAGCCGCACGGACGCCTCGGGGTGCTCGGACTCCCTTTCGCCCGTCAGGGTTTGCAGCAGGCTCGTCTTGCCGACCCCATTGGGGCCGACCAGGGCAACCTTGTCTCCGGCGTAGAGGCGCAGCGACGCGTCGTTTACGAGCGGTCTTTCAGGTTGCGTCAGCGTCAGGTGGCGGGCGTCGAGCAGCAAGCTGTTCGGTTTGACGGGTGGCGCGCTCAGGGTCAGTGACGTCTCTTTGGGCGTCTCTACCGGCGTGGTCTCTCCAAGCCGGGAGAGACGGCGCTCTAAGCTCCGCCGGGTCGAGAGCGTGGGTTGTGCCCGGATACGCGCCGCTAGCGTCCGTTTCTCGTGCGCGGCGCGGTCCCCTTGCCGCACCGCCCGCGCCGCCGCGTGCGACGACTGCGCCCGGTAGCGGCTGTAGCCTCCCCGGTAGCCTGTCACTACGCCGTCTTTAAGCTCGAGCGTCCGCGTGCACACCGCGTCCAGGAGCGCTCGGTCGTGCGACGCTAGCAGCAGTGCGCTGGGAAGGCGGGCGAGCGTCTCGGTCACCCACCCTTTGGTAGGCAAATCCAGGTAACTGCTCGGCTCGTCGAGCAGCAGCAGGTCGGGGCGTTCGGCCAGGGCGCGGGCCAACCCCAGCCGCACCCACTCGCCGCCCGAAAGGGTCGTCACGTCGCGCGCGTAGTCGGCTCTAGCGAACCCCAACCGGCTCAGGTGGCTTTGCATCGCCGCCTCGGCCTCGTAGCCCCCGGCCCCCTCGAAAAGGGCGGTCAGCTCACCGTAGTGCAAAAGCCGAGCGTCGTCGTCCAGGTGCGCCTCGGCCTCGCGGAGGGCGGCCTCAAGCCCGCGCACATAGGCCAGCCCCGCCCCCGCGACCTCCCACACCGTCCCGCGCCACGCGCTCGTGGACTGCTCCACGTAGCCGAGCCGCAGTCCCGGCGCGCGCAAAATCTGCCCCTCGGTCGTCACCTGCCCCTGTCGGTCCGCGATGAGTGAGAGCAGCGTCGTCTTGCCCGCGCCGTTACGGCCGACCAGCCCGACCTTTTCGCCGCTCGAGAGCGTAAATGACGCGCCCCGCAAAACATCCTGAGCGCCACGTCTAAGCTGCACCCCGGTGAGGCGCAAAAGTTCAGCCATGCTCGCTTTTTACCAGCCCCACGTTCCCGCGCCGCCCTTAAACGGCCCCTTGATCTCGGCAGTGATCCAACCGCCGTAAAAATCCCCGGCCTGCGCCTGCACCCGTTCGCCGTCTACAAAGCACGCCTCGACCCGGCTTGGATAAAAAGCCAGGTAGTCCCTAAGGATCTCGAACCCCGCCGCCGGGTGCGGGTAGCTCCAGGCGACGTCCACGGTTTTCTGAGCGTTTAGTGAAAGCGTCCAGTAAGTGGCCCGTCCCTTAAACTCGCAGACGCTGCTCGACGGGGTACGCGTCAGCAGCTCGGCGCGGACATCCTCGGGCGGGAGGTAAAAGACGGGCGGGTGCGACGTTTCCAAAACGCGCACGGCCCGCCCCGAGTCGGCGACGACCTCTCCGGCGAAGACGACCTGCACGTGTTTGTGGCTTGGGTCTAGACGCGGCGGGCGCGGGTAGTCCCAGACCGATTCTTGACCCTGCTTAAGCGGTTCGCGGTGTGTTGTCATAACACCGAGTTTACGCCCGGGTCGGACACGCGAGCGTGCCCTACGCGGACCAAACTCCGGCTCGCGTAACTATCCGGCGCTTTTCCTCCGGCCTTTGGTGGCTACCTCTGTGCGCGTCTGTACGCCCCTAAACCTTCACCTGGTTTTTCCCGTTCCGCTTCGCCTCGTAGAGTTTGGCGTCGGCTAAGGCGATCAGCGCCTCCAAGTCGGCGACCATGGCGTCATCGGCGACGCCTACGCTGAGGGTGACCACCAGGCCAGGGTGCAGCGCGCTCCAAGGGAACGTCTCCACGGCGCGGCGCACCTTTTCGCAGGCGACCGCCGCTGCCGGGGCGGACGTTTCCGGTAGCAGCATGACGAACTCCTCGCCGCCGTAACGCGAGACCGTATCGACCACGCGGCTGTTCTCGTCTAAAAGCTTGGCGACGACCCGGAGCACCTCGTCGCCAAGCGCATGTGAGAAGGTGTCGTTGACCCCCTTGAAGTCGTCGATGTCGCAGAGTGCCACGCTCAAGCTGCTGCCGAAGCGGCGGGCCCGCCCCAGTTCTTGCGCCAAGCGCTCGCTGAAGTAGCGGCGGTTGGGAAGCCCGGTGAGCGGGTCCTCACGGGCTTGTTTCTCGAGCTGCGCCATCAGCACCGTTTTCTGCTCGTTGGCCTCCTGTAAGGACCGGGACGACGCCTCGAGCTCCGCGACGACCCCGGCCAACTCGACGTTTTTGAGGCGGTACAGCTCCCGTTCTCGTTCGGCCTGTTCAGTCTCGAAGCGAACGCGCAGGGTACGCAGCTTCTGATTCGATGCTTCGCCCAGTAGCTCGTCCCTAAGCTCATGGTAGGTCTCGTAGTGCCCTAACGCCTCGCGGAACCTCCCGGCGCGTTTGTACGCTTCGGCGAGCGCGCGGTGCGCCTTGGCGCTGTCTTCGCGGCTGGCCAGCGCCTCGGCGGTTTCGCGGGCGCGGTGCAGGTAGTGCAGGGCCCGCTCGAGCTGACCTTCCCGGGTAAAAAGCGTACCCAAAAGGACACAGGTCTCGGCCTGCCCTTTTTTGTCGCCCACCTCCTCTTTAAGCGTTAGGCTCCGCTCGAGCCACCCTTGCGCCTCGGTGGTTTTACCCAGGGCTGTATAAACCGACCCCAAGCCGTCCAGCGAAGCGCCGATGCCCCAACGGTCGTTAAGGGCCTCCCGAATCGTCAGGCTTTTCTGCTGATAGCTCAGGGCGCTCGCGTAATCCCCGAGTTTTTCGTAAGCGAGGCCGATGTTGTCGAGCAGGAGGGCGTGAAGGTTTGGGTCGCCGACTCCCTCGAAGGTGAGGGCTCTAAAGTAGTGGGTTAGCGCCTCGTCAAACTGACCCAGGCGGTGGTGCATATAACCGACGTTGTTCAGGGACACCTTTTCGCCCAGGACGTCGCCACACCCTTTGCTGACACTCCAGCTACGCAGCTGGAAGTCTAGGGACGTCGCGTAATCTCCCAGGTAGTCGTGAACTGCACCTAGATTACCGAGTGCTATCGCCTCACGCCTGTCGCCCCGCCCCCTACACAGCCGGTAGGAAGCGAGAAAGTAGCCTAGGGCCTCGGTGAAGTGGCCGAGGTTTAACGCGATGAGGCCGAGGGTCGTGAGCGCGTCCTCGGTTCCTTCCTCGTCCCCCAGAGCTTCAAACTGGGCGAGCGCCTCCGACGCGTCGTTGCGTGCGGCTTCCGGGTTGGCGAGCCGCAGCTGACAGCGGCTTCTGATGTTGCGACTCCGCGCCGAGCCGAGCCGGTAGTCCAGGCTCATGGCGAGTGTAAAGGCCTCTTCGCAGAGGGCGAGCGCGTTCCTGCTGTCGGAGCGCCAGTGTTCCCTGGCGCGGTCGTTAAGCGCGTCGACCCTAACTTTGGCTACTTCGTAGGCTGCATTTGCGGGTGCTTGTGTCGGCTCGCTCATCGTGTCGGTGTGGTTTAAAAACCCTCTAGGTCTGTAGCTACTATCTTAAAAAGTAAACGCTTCTGAGAATCTTACACCTGTAACTACCCCCGTCGCATAAACGGGTTCTGGGTACCGCTGATATTCGCTACACAGACGGCTATAGGCTGTGGGGCCAATGACACATGACACTCAAAAACTCACCTGCTAGGCCCCGCTCATAAAGATCAGGTGTTTGCCGAACTCGTTCGCCTCCGCGGAGCCCGACGTCTGTCTTTATGGTTTCCTACGCCGAAGATTCCGTCGGCCTGCTGCGGCAAGCGAGTGAGGTCGGACTTAGTCCGCAGGTCTTCGCCGGGGGCGCTGCCGGTTTCGCGCTGCCCAACTTTATCGAAGGCGCGGGCGCGGCGGCGGACTTTGTGATCACCGCGACGACCTGGACGCAAGACGCGCCCTACGAGGGCGCGCGTGACCTCCATACCCGGCTTAAAGAAGCGTTGGGGGGCACCGAACCCTCTTATCACGCGGCCCAGGCTTACGCTGGTTTGGTCGCCGCTGCCGACGCGCTCGGGCGCGCCTCCGACCTCAGCCCGGATGCTGTGCGGGAAGCGCTCGAAACGACCGATATTGCTGAGATGCCCTACGGTCCGATCCGCTACGAAGACTTCGACGATTTCCAAAACCAGAACCCATTGACGATGCTTGCCCAGCAGGTACAAGACGGCGCGTTCGTCACCGTGTTCCCGGCCGAAGCCGCCGCCGCCGACATCGTTTTCCCGACCCCCGCCTGGAACGAACGCTGATAGGCTTGCCGGGGCGCTTGTGCAGAGCACCCCGGCACCCATATGGACCTTTACGGTTTTTTACAGAACGTGCTGGGCGGCCTACTGATCGTGGCGTCTACGCGCTTCTCGGCGTCGGCTTGTCGCTCATCTTCGGCGTGATGCGGATCATTAACTTTTCCCACGGCGACTTCGTGGTGATCGGAATGTACACGGCTATCGTGTTGTACACGCAGCTGGGTTGGGACCCGCTGCTCAGCCTGCTGGTCGCCCTACCGCTCGGGTTTTTGCTGGGCGTCGTTTTGGAGCGCCTTATCTTAAGCCGTCTGGTCGACGTGCCGGAGGGCAGCACTCTGCTGGCGACCTTGGGCTTGTCGCTGGTTGTTCAGAACACCCTGATGCTCAGCTTCGGGGCCTCGCCCCGCTCGCTAAACGTCGCCTACGGCAGCGCGACGGTCAACCTTGGCCCCATGACGCTCTCAGTGATTCAGTTGGTAGCGGGCGGCATCGTTTTGGTCGTAATCGCCGGACTTTATCTTTTCCTAAACTATACTGAGCGCGGCCAAGCCGTCCGGGCGACCTCACAAAATCGCCTCGGTGCCGAGTTGGTTGGCATCAACACGCGTTCGGTTCACAGCCTGGTCTTCGGCGTCGGCGTCGCGCTTTCAGTCGCCGCCGGGATCATCCTCATTCCGCAACTTTTTGTGACTCCCGTGATCACCGGCCCGGTATTTACCCTAAAGGCGTTTGTGGTGACCGTTTTAGGTGGGCTCGGCAACGTCTGGGGCGCGATTGGCGGCGGTTTGCTGCTGGGCGTCGTCGAGGTTTTGGGAGCGGCTTACATCTCGTTCGACTACCGTGACGCTTACGGCTTGGTCGCGTTTTTGCTCATCTTGTTGCTGCGTCCGGAGGGTCTGTTCGGCAGGACGGTCAAGCGGGTATGAAGCGTTTTTCCGGCTCGCTCGCGCAGCTCGCGCTGTTTATCGCGGTCGGGTTGGCGCTGCCGCTGCTGCCCGGAACCAACTTCAGCCTGCTCATCACGCTTCTACTCTTTATCGGGCTGGCGACCTCGTGGGACATCTTGGGCGGCTGGACGGGTCAGACAAGTCTTGGTCACGCCGCTTTCGTCGGTATCGGTGCCTACGCGCTGGCGCTGGGCACGAACCGGCTCGGTCTCGACGCGATCTCGGCGGTGCAGCTCGGCGTGGGCGTCGCGGTGCTGTTCGCGCTGCTCTGGGGATCGCTCACCTTCGGCCTGCGCGGATCGTACTTTACGCTCTCAACGATTGCCATCGCCGAGATTTTACGGCTGGCAGCCATTAACGAGGCGTGGTTTACCGGCGGTTCGGCGGGCCTTTTTATCTCGTCGCTGCCCGAACCCTTCGGTCTTGACCTGTTTGAGCGGCGCGTCGAGTACTATCTCGCGCTCGTCTACGCGGCCTCGGTACTGGCTTGTGTGATGTGGTTTGCCAGCGGCCGCTTCGGTTACGAGATGCGCGCGGTACGTGAGGACGAGGCGGCGGCGCAGGCGTCGGGCATCAACCCGACGCGGATCAAGCTGCGCGCCTTTGCGCTCTCGGGTGCGCTGACGGCTCTGGGTGGCGGCGTCTACGGGGCGTACCTGTCGTTTTTAGACCCGCACAACCTGTTTTTTTTGCCGCTGTCGGTGCAGATCGCGCTGACCGCAATTATCGGCGGGCGCGGTACGGTTTGGGGGCCTGCTTTGGGGGCAACACTACTGATCCTCCCAGCTGAGCTGTTCCGCTCGGTGTTCGCTGAGGCGAACCTGCTGATCTACGGTCTGCTCATCCTCATCGTGACCCTGTTCGTCCCGCGCGGGCTGATCGGCGAACTAGAGCGCTACCTGCTGAGGAGACGGTATGCCCGCGAGCAGGGCTAGCCCCAGCATCCTCCAGGCTGAGCGCGTAAGCGTGCGCTTCGGTGGCCTAAGAGCTGTCGACGACGTTTCGTTTAGGCTTGAGTGCGGCAAGATCTTGGGACTCATCGGCCCCAACGGTGCCGGTAAGACAACCTTGTTCAACGCGCTGACCGGCTACGTGCCGCTCAGCAGCGGGCGCGTCACCTATTTGGGCAGCGACGTAAGCCGGTCTCCGCCCTTTGAGCGCACCCGTAAGGGGATGGGGCGCACCTTTCAGATCGAGCGTCCCTTTGAAGGGCTGACGGTTCTCGAGAACGTGCTGATCCCAGCGTTTTTGCGGTTTCCGGGCCGGGGCGACGCCGAAGCGTGGGCCGGGGAGTGTTTGGAGCGTGTCGGCTTGGCCGACCGCCGCAAGCAGCTCTCGTCGGAGCTGAACCTGGCGCGGCGGCGACGGCTCGAGCTAGCCAAAGCGCTCGCCGTCAAGCCGCGTGTGCTCTTTTTAGATGAGATCATGGCGGGCCTCAACCCCCCGGCGCTCACCGAGATGATCGAGTTCGTTCTCAGCCTGACTTTGGACGGCACGGCGATCTTGATGGTCGAACACATTATGCAGGCCGTCGTCGAGCTGTCGGATCACATCATCGTGCTCGCGTTCGGTAAAAAGATCGCTGAGGGAACGCCGGAGGTCGTGACGAGCAGCCCGCTGGTGATCGAGGCGTATCTGGGAGGGGTAGACGATGCGTGACGTGGCCCATGACGGCAGAGACCGAAGTAGTGAAGACTACAGTAGCGAAAACAGTGCAGGCCGGACGCCCGCCGACCGCGGCGACCCGATCTTGCAAATAGATAGCGTAGACCTCGGCTACGACGAGTTGTTGGTCGTTTCGGGGGTGAGCCTTGAGGTCTATGGGGGCGAACTCGTCGGTCTGGTCGGCGGCAACGGCAGCGGCAAATCGACGATCCTCCGGGCCGTCTCGGGCATGATTCAGCCTCGAGCGGGACGTATCCTCTTCGGCGGACGGGCCGTCGGCAAAGGCAGCCCGCACCAGATGGCTGAGATGGGTATCGCGCACGTCCCGATGGGGCGACAGCTTTTTCCGAATATGACCGTCGAGCAAAACCTCGCGCTCGGTGCCTATCTGCCCGAACCACGCAAGCACCGCGCCGGGAGCCTAGCCCACGTCTACGACCTTTTCCCCGATCTACACGGCAAACGTAAGGTCGTGGCGGCGGCGCTCTCCGGGGGGCAACAGCAGATGATCGCTATCGGGCGCGCGCTGATGCTCCGCCCGAAGCTCCTCATCATGGATGAACCGTCTTTGGGGCTCGCGCCGCGCCTCGTTAAAGAGGTGATGCAGGCTATCCGTTTGGTGTCGCAGACGGGTCTACCCATCTTGTTGGTCGAGCAAAACGTCAAGCAAGTGTTGCAAATTTCTGACCGCACCTACGTGCTCGAAAACGGCAAGCTGGTCGTCGAAGGTCCCTCAAAACAGCTCATGGGCGATGAGAAGATTAGGCGAGCTTACCTAGGCCTGTAAGGTGAGCGTGTATATAATCTTTGCGGTTTTGCTACCCCTCCTCGGTATAGTCTCAGCTCCGGCGTTGCCTAAGTGTAAAGAGGGAACGGCGCAGCCCTCCGCCCTCCGCAAAGGTCTTGGTGACGAGGTTGGGCCATTCGAGGAAGAAGACGCGGCGGCTATGGCGGCCTCACGGGCTGCCCGTTCGCAGTTGAACAACCCGAAACGGACGCTCTCAGTTTTGTGGCACCCTCGTCTTTGCGAAACGTTTTATTCGTGAGGTCAAGGTCCTTGGCCTGACCCTGAACGAGGGCGACGTGAGTTCAACGTACCCACAGGAGCCGAGACGCATACTTTTGTGGATTGGTAAAGAAAAATGGGCGATGCTGTTCGTAGACCGCAGCCAAACGCGGACTTCCGGCATCGTCACGTCTTATCTTTTGAGCGTGATGCGGAGGGCTGGCGACAGGTTACGCGACGACCGACGGCGGCTTGCTCGAGCGGCTCCGGCGCAGCTACCAGATATTTCAGTCTGAATCCTGTGGGCTTTTTCGCCAAATAAGGGCTTACTGAAAAGTGCTGGTCATAACATAGTTGGCACACCTGAAGTCCCGATCTATGTTGCCCGTTGATGCCCCTACCCCTACTGCGGCGCTCGAGTACCGCGCAATGATCAAGCTCGGACGCGCCGCCGACCGTGGCATGTGCTTGCTTTGCTACCCGGCAAGATCGTCCAGCTCGCACGAAAAATGGTTGCAATCTCGCGCATTATTCGCAGCACCTTATTGGGCGGCCCTTCGCTTCAAGCGAGCGTTTTGCCGAGAAATGCTAGCACTGTCTTGTTGAACTGTTCGGGCCGCTGTAGGGGTGCGAAATGACTTACATCGTGGAGAAGGATCAGTTCCGCACGGGGAATGGTTCGCGCGAGGTACTCGGCGTGTTCGCGCTTGATGAATTCATCGTGTTCGCTGTGGACGACCGTCACGGGTACGATAATCTGTGCCAAATCGTTCGCCGAATAGTTAGGCTGCGTCTGCTGCATGTGGCTGACCGCGCCAGAGAACGCGTCGAACTGATCCGGTGTGGCCGATAGCTGGGCGTAGTCCTTCACATGACGCTCGTAGCACCGTCCAACGACGGGCGTAAACTCGAACTCCTTCGCGCCGCTCGGGTCCATATTGCAGGCGAAGAAGAGCACGCCCGCGACCCGTGAGGGGGTGTTCGCGGCAAGGATCAATGCCGTGCACGCGCCATCGCTCCAGCCCACGAAGCTCGCCTTTTCAAGCCGCAACGTGTCCATCACCGCCAGAACGTCGGACGCCATCAGTTCATAGCTGAACGGGCGTTCGTCGCGTGTGCTCCGGCCATGACCACGGCTGTCGATGACGACGGCACGATAGCCCGCGCCGACGAGCGCCGGAACTTGATACCCCCAGTTGCCGCTATGCCCGAGACCGCCATGCAGCAGGATAGCTGGTGGACCGGACCCATAGCTTGCGTACCATATGCGGGCATGATCGTGCGCGACGTAGCCGTGATCATAGGTGGGCGGCAACGGCGGTGCGCCTTCCGCTTCAAACCGACTCAGATCGTCGTCGAATGTTTCTAATGGGCCTGTGCTCATTCACCCTCCGTGCTCGTTGATAATGCTTCTTCTGTGGCACTTCGGTCCAGTTGCCGCGTAACAAAATCATTGTTTGTATTGATGAGCCGCCGATAAATCGCCTTAGCGGACGGTACTCAGGCAAGTTCCTGCATGCGGCGCGCAGTACTCTTTAAGCAAAGGCCGTCAGCAGCATCGTCGTCGGC
>CADCWP010000355.1 GCA_902806425.1 uncultured Truepera sp. | reverse complement strand
AGGCCAAGCTCGAGCGGTTGCCCTTTTCCGAGCGGCGAGTAGCGGCGCAGGAGGTGGACCGCCAGGGCGTTCGCAAGCCCCTCGGCGTAGAGTCGGCCCCCGAGGCCGCCGCCCGCCACCTCGTCCGCGAGCGCAGCCATAAGTCGCGCCATCGTCTCGTCGGGGACCGCGAAGGCGGAGCTCAACTCGAGCCCGCCGAGAGTCGCGCCTACCTCGTCGCCGACGTCGCGCATGAGGTCACCCGGAAGTAGCACGTGGAGGTCCTCGGACGGTCCGACGCCCACCGACTCGAACGGCCGACCGGACACGATAACGTCCACGGTGCCGCGAAGGTCGACGTACTCGCGCCACCTTTCGCCCTCGTAGCGGGATGCGGTCCTTTGCGACCCGCTCAGGTGCAGGCCGATGCCTACCCCACCGTCCGGGATGTTGAACACCAAGCCCTCCCCGGGTGGAGAGTAGTTGAGAGCGGCCTTGACGCGGCCAAAGGCTTTGAGGTCCCTCGTCGTCCAGTTCGTGTTGCGTACCAGCTCGCGAAGACCACCCTTTCGGTCGTGGCCGCTCGCCAGACGCTTCCCAAAACCTTTGTCTGTGACCGGTGGGGGCCGTTCGTTCGTCATACCGACACTCTCCCTGCGGTTGTAAACGACCGCTCCTTACCATTCAATGGTGGCCCCTGCCTCTGAAAGCCTAAGTTCCTTCTGCTGGAAAGGTGACTGGTTCATCCGTTAAGTTTCGCATCCTTGCGGCAACTGACTTCTTTTGTTACAGGCGCAAAAATGGTTTGCACGACTGGTACCGTTTTAACCGGATGAACCACTACGCAGCGTTTGCGCTCGTTAACCGCATAAGGGTCGGTGTCTTCCGGCCGTTTCCTGATCAACTGTTATGGAAAGTCGATGGCACTCCATAATCCGTGCGCGACGGTCGTGAGCGCTCACCATGTCCTCTGCGGCTACGGTGGGCGCTGTTGGGTAGGGACGATAATGGCAAAGATACTGGGGAATGGGGAAGTGAGGAGAGACGGCCGTACTCAAGCACCCTGGACCGGTGTGATGGAGTGCCTGATGGGTGCTCAGATAGCAAGGAGAACCCCCCGGTGCTGTGCTCACGGAATGCTGTAACCTGCCGGGTTCTTGACTTCGCTCAGCAGTCTACCTGCTGCCGGACTGGGCAGGGGCTTGGCGAAGTAGTAGCCCTGCCCCGCGTCACACCCGAGGGCGTTTAAGTGCGCCACCTGGACCGCCGTCTCAATCCCTTCGGCCACGACGGACATCCCAAGAGTGTGCGCCAGGGTGATCACCGCTTGAACAATCGCCGTCGCTTCACTATCGTGCCCGAGGCCGTCGACGAACGCTTTGTCGATCTTCAGGACATCGACCGGGAAGCGCCTAAGGTACGAGAGCGAGGAGTAGCCAGTGCCGAAGTCATCGATGGCGAGTTGGACGCCCAGCGCTTTAAGCTCCCGAAGCGTCGCACTGCTCGAGGCCCCGTCGTCCATCACTACCGTCTCAGTGATTTCCAGGATCAATGCTTGTGGGGTCATTCCAGTTGCTCTCAGGACTTGCGCCACCTCCGCCACGAGATCCGGATTCTGGAACTGCCGGGCCGACAGGTTCACGTGCACCGACAGCGGCGGGTGAGGGGGCGCCTCCGCATGCCACCGCTTGGCCTGGTGGCAGGCTTGCTCCAGCACCCACTGCCCGATAGGCAGGATCAGGCCGGTTTCCTCCGCCAGTAGGATGAATTGTGCTGGCGACACCATCCCATGCGCTGGATGGTTCCAGCGCACGAGTGCCTCGAACCCGGTGACCTCACCACTCTTGAGGGCAACCTTTGGTTGGTAGTACACCTCGAGCTCTCCCCGCTCCAGGGCATGGCGCAGGCCCGCTTCGAGTTCTAGGCGCTCCATTAGGTCGACACGCATGCTCGCGTCGAAGACCTGGTACTGCGCCTTGCCCCGCGCCTTGGCGTGGTACATGGCAAGATCGGCCGCGCGCAGCAGATCGTCCGGGTGGACTTTAGCACCGGTGCTGACAGCGATCCCGATGCTGGGCGTCGTCACGATGGTCCGGGCGTCGAGGACAAAGGCAGGCACAAGGGCCTCAAGGATGCGGTCGGCGATGTGCTGCGCCTGGCCTGGGTCCGTAACGTCGTCAAGCAGGACCGTAAATTCGTCGCCGCCCCACCGCGCGATGGTGTCACCCGGTCGTAGGCACCCCGCCAACCGCCTGGCAACCGCCACGAGCAGTTGATCGCCAACCGTATGCCCCATGCCGTCGTTCACCACCTTGAAGCCATCCAGATCAAGGAACAGCACCGCGATACTTCGGTCTGTACGGTGGTTCCGCGCCACCGCATAGGTGAGCCGGTCCAGAACCAGCGTCCGGTTCGGCAGCCCCGTGAGCGCGTCATGGAAGGCTTGATGCGCCATTTGCTGCTCCAACCGCTTCCGCTCCGTGATATCTTGCACCGTGCCGCTCATCTTCAGCAGCGTCCCGTCGGGGGCAACGTGCAGCTGCACCTGCTGGTGGACAACCCGCTCTGTGCCATCGGGCAGGAGCAAGCGGAGATCCGCCTCGTGAGGCCCGTCGCGCGGCGCGTCCGGAATGGTCGGGGGCATCAAGAACGCACGGTCGTCCGGATGAACCGCGCTTAAGATGTGCTCCGGCGTAGGCACCACCGACCGTGGTTCATACCCGAAGATGCGGTAGGTTTCGTCGGACCAGAACACTTCACCGGTCCGGGCGTCCCAGCTCCAGTTGCCGAGGTGCGCCATGCGCTGCGCTTCGGCCAGCCGCGCTTCGCTCTGCTGGAGGGCCTCCTCGGTTCGCCTGCGCTCAGTCACATCACGGGCCAGCCCGTAAAGCTGCACGATGCGCCCAGCGGCGTCCAACTGTGGCACCACCCGGTCTTCGAGCCAGTGGTAGTCATCTGTGTAACGGTGCCGCAGGCGGTAGGTCCGGGTCAGCGGTTTCTTCGTCGCCTTTAGCTCGGCATCTGACTGCTGCACGAGGGGAATGTCGTCCGGGTGCAGCAGCTGGAGCCACAACTCCCTGTTGTGAATGAATGCTTCAGGTGGGTAGCCCGTGGCGTTTTCGATCTGCTCGCTGACTAACACGGGGGTTCCGCGCAGCAAGTCCTGCTCCGTATCGACGATGTAGACAATTTCTTGGATATTCTGCACCACCGCGCGATACTTTGCTTCACTGTTCCGGAGCGCAGCCTCAGCCTGCTTGCGCTCCTCGATCTGCGCTCGGAGTTCGTCCCGCTCCCGGGTCAATGCCTCGGATTGGCGCTCCAGGCTGCGTGCCATCTGGTTGAACGCCCGCTGCACGTCACCGAGCTCGTCAGTGCTGGTAACGGCGAGCGTCTGCCGGAGGTCGCCTCGGGCAATGGCCCGCGCCGCAACTGCAACAGCTGTAATCGGGCGCACGATGACGCGGCGCAGCGCGAGCAGGGCACCCAGCATCAAACCGATCACCAGGCTCCATGAAACAGGAACGAAGATCAACCCAAACTGGTTCTGCTGCTCGAGGGCTGCCGTCGAGCTGGTGACATCGCGTACCATCACCGCTTGCTCGTCAACTTGTAGCTGCTCGAGCTGGTCTTCGACGGCTTCAATGGTGGCGAACGCGTCGCCGATCCGCGCCGCGTCGTTAGATGTAACTGCCTGAAATGCGGCCGCCGTAGCCTGCCGGGCCTGGGTTAGCACATCTTCCCGGCGCTCCTGTATCCGCAGATGCTCGGCATGCAGCGCCGACGCCGTGTGCTCTTCGGTGGTGTACAGGTCGCGCAAAGTGGCGACGTCGGCTGTAGCCAGCTCAAGCATCTCCACGGCCTCGTCACGATCACGAGGGAGTTTGGCACGCCCGTAGGCCTCGGTTTCGGCCAGCACACGCATGACGTGCAGAGAAAAACGCCCCCGCTGCTCGATCAGCGTGAGGGTATGCTGCGCGAGATGGCGCGACGCGATGTCGCTGGCGCGCATTCCGATCATCGCCCGTACGCCCATGCCGATGAAGAGAACCAGGCAAAGACCGGCCGCTAGCGAAACCTTTTGAGTAAGTGTCCACCGCATAGCAGGCGTCCTCAAGGAATGATATCCGGGCGGAAAAGGATCTGCGCCAGGTCCGTCAGCATCTCCTGCTCAACATCACCGAACGATTTCCGCGGCTCCATGTCGATGAGACAGAGCGTACCAGCTTTCAGAAAGGACTAACTAGAAGTAACAGCTAACCTCTTCTCCAGACGCATATCCCAAGTCTAGCGAAGGGGTTAGCACGAATTACTTACAATATCAGCTCGGGTATCCAGGAGCGGGTCTGCTGATGAGAGAGCCGCATCGCGGGCTGTTTACCAAGGCGAGGGTAGCGTATATTGTGCAGCGTTTCGGTCCAAATACCGCATACGGGTGGAGGCCGATGTCGGCCACAACAGGTCTAAAACGGTACCTCGGCAGGCCGAAACGACCCCTCCTGCTGCGCTTTGCCGAAGCGGTTGCCGCGGTTTGCGGCTGAACGCAGTAGGCTGTCGCGGTCGAGCGTTACGGATAAACGCAGCCACGGGCAGGTGCGCCCAAGCTCATCTAGGCGCTCTCTGGCAACGCGCAGCGCGTCCGTCCGGTAGGTCGCCGTGCCCTGCTCCGACCGGACTTTAAGCTGCAACCGCGTCGTCCCGGCGAACTCGTCGACGTGTGAGCGAAAGTCGGTGAGCATCCCCTCGCTTACGTCCTCGAGCCTAAACTCGGCGATAGCGACCTCTGGGAGCGCGTCCCGCTCGTCCCAACGGATAAGCCGGTCGACGATCAGGCGGACGCTGCCCTCTTTGTCGGTCACTTCGGCGACGAGCACGACGGGTGCGTCTTCCTCGAGCTTCTCGGCGACGTCCTCGTAGGTGCGACCAAAGGCGACGACTTCTTTGCTGCCGGTCTCGTCGGCCAACTCAAAAAATGCCATCATGCCGCCCGAGCGGGTCGACTTCTTCTGGACCTTTTGCACAAGGCCCGCGAGCACGACGCGCTGCCGCCCTTCACCCTTCGCCGCGTCTACGAGCGCACGGTAGAGGCGCTCGAGCCCCGCTACCGTGCAGCTCGCCGCCTCCGCGAGCCCCGGATAGGTGTTCATCGGATGATCCGAGATATAGAGTCCGAGCGCGTCTTTTTCAAACTTGAGCAGCTCGAGCAGGCTGTGGGGCGTTACATTTTTCGCTACGGGCGGTTTGGTCTCCTCGGCCCCGAAAAGGCTGAACTGGCCCGCCGCTACCTGGTCGCGCTCGGCCGCGCCCCACTTCATGGCAGCCTCGAGGTTGGCTAACAGCGTGCTCCGGTCGCCGAGCTTGTCGAACGCCCCGGCTTTAACGAGGTGTTCCAGCGCCCGCCGGTTGACCAGCGACGAGTCCACCCGCTTGCAGAAGTCGTAGAGGTCTCTGAACTTGCCCTGGTCGCGCACTCTTAAAATATGCTCGACCGCGCCGTCGCCGACGTTCTTGATGCCGTACAGCCCGAAGCGGACGACCTCGCCGACCGGGGTGAAATCGCTCCGCGACTCGTTGATGTCGGGCGGCAACACCTCGATACCCAGACGCCGCGCGTCGGCGGCGTACTGCGCGACCTTCTCCGAGTCGCCGCGTTCGACGGTCAAGAGGGCGGCGGCGAACTCGACGGGGTAGTGCGCCTTTAGGTACGCTGTCTGATACGACAAAACCCCGTAGGCCGCCGAGTGCGACTTGTTAAACCCGTAGTTGGCGAACTTTTCTAACAGATCGAAAATCGCGCTCGCCTCGCCCGCGGGAATGCCCTTCGTTTTCGCCCCGGCGAGAAAGATTTCGCGCTGTTTGGTCATCTCCTCGACTTTTTTCTTGCCCATCGCGCGGCGCAAGAGGTCGGCCTCGCCCAGGGAGTAGCCCGCGACCGCCTGCGCGATCTGCATGATCTGCTCCTGGTAGACCGGGATGCCGTAAGTCTCCTCTAAGATGGGTTCTAAGTACACGCCCGCTTTGGGGAACTCGCGCGTGTAGTCGACCTCTTCTTGCTTGTGATGCCGCCGGATGTAGGTCGGGATATTTTCCATTGGGCCGGGGCGGTACAGAGCCGAGACCGCGATGAGGTCTTGAATCCGGGTGGGACGGAGTTTTTTAAGCGTGTCGACCATGCCCGGCGACTCAAACTGAAACACGCCCGCCGCCTCACCGCGCGAGAGCAGCTCAAAGGTCTTGGGGTCGCCCTTCGGGAAGGTGTCGGGGTCGATCTCGAGGCCGCGCGACTCCTTGACGATGCGTATGGCCGCCTCGATGAACGTCAGCGTCCGCAGACCCAAGAAGTCCATCTTGAGAAACCCGAGCTCCTCGATGCTGCCCATGTCGTATTGACAGACGATGGGGCCGTCGCCGCTGCGGAATACCGGGGCGAGTTCCTGCACGGGCTCGCGCGCGATGATGACGCCCGCCGCGTGAACCGAGGCGTGCCGGGTGAGACCTTCGAGCGTTATGGCGACGTCCATAAACTCTTTCGCGCCGCCGTCATAGAGGGATTTAATCTCAGAAACCTCGTCCATCGCCCGTTTGATGGGCGTCGAGCGACCGAAGACGACCGGGATGAGCTTGGAGACGGCGTCGGCGTCGGCGTACGGGATCTCGAGCACGCGGGCCGCGTCGCGGACTGCCGCTTTCGAGGCCATCGTCCCAAAGGTGGCGATCTGCGCGACCTTGTCCTCGCCATATTTTTGCCGGACGTACTCGACGACCTCGAGCCTGCGCGAATCCGAAAAGTCCACGTCGAAGTCGGGCATCGACACACGGTCGGGGTTTAGAAATCTTTCGAACAGGAGATCGAACTCTAGGGGCTCGATGTCGGTGATGCGCGTGGCAAAGGCGACGATAGACCCCGCCCCCGAGCCGCGTCCCGGACCGACGGCGATACCCTGGTCTTTAGCCCAGTTGATAAAGTCCGCGACGATCAAAAAGTAATCGGGGAAACCCATGGCGATAATGACGCCGAGTTCGTATTCGGCGCGCTCTAGAATTGTCAAGGCTTCTTCGCTGACGGTCCCTTGCGCTTTGAGCTTCTCCAGATGCACGTAGGAAACGTACTTGGTTTCGGCTTCCCTCGCCTGCCGCTGACAGAGTTCCCCAACGGTGGCGAGCTTGTCTAAAACCCCTGCAAGCGTCCCCGACGCGTCCAACTTGTCTATAGGGGTCATGCTCAGGTAGTGCCGGTAGAGCTCTTCGGTGATGACGTCGTAACGCCCCATCAGCCCTTCGTACGTCTGCACCCGCAGCTGTTCGGCCAGGGTGCGGCCCGCCGGAATCGGCAGCTCGGGCATTTGATAGACGCGTTTTGACCCGATAGGCAGCTGCACGTCGCACCTCTCTGCGACCGTCACACTGTTGGCGAGCGCGCTCGGGAACTCGGCTTCAGGGATCGCCTGGGCCATCTCCTCGGGCGTCTTGACGTAAAACTCGTCGCAGGGAAACCGGAAGCGCTTGGGGTCCGAGAGCGTCGTCTTGGTCTGGATGGCCAGCAGCGCCTCGTGCGCCTTGGCGTCGTCCTTTTTGACGTAGTGGCCGTCGTTGGTGGCGACCATGCCGAGGCCGTAGCGGTCGGCAAGCTCGCGCAGCATCGGGTTCAGCCGCGTCTGCTGCTCGGTCAGCTCGCGCAAACTGTCGGTCATCTCAGAGGCCGACGTAGGCACATGGTTTTGCAGTTCGATAAAAAAGTCGTCGCCGTAAAGGTCCAGATACTGCTTTAAGACCCCCTCACCCGCTTCGATGCCGACGTCTAGCAGGTTGCGCGGAAGCTGCGCGCCTAGACACCCCGAAAGCGCGATAACGCCCTCCGAATATTCGCGGAGCAGCTCGTGGTCGACGCGGGGCTTCATGTAAAACCCCTCGAGCCAGCCACGAGAGTTTAGTTTGCACAGGTTTTGATACCCTTTAAAATTTTTGGCTAAGAGCGTCAGATGAAAGTAGCCGCCGTCAAGCTTGGACGAGGGCCGCTTTTTTTCAAACCGCGAGCCCGCCGTCACATACGCCTCAAAGCCGAGGATCGGCTTCACGCCCTCTTTTTCGGCTGCCTTATAAAACTCAACTGCGCCGTGCATGTTGCCGTGGTCAGTCATCGCCACGGTGGGGTTTTCCGGCGATACCTCCCGAACCCACCGCATCAGGTCCTTGATTCGGGCCGCGCCGTCCAGGAGGCTGTAGGCGGTGTGCTGATGCAGGTGGGCGAACTTGAGGGGTTGGCTGGGGCCGTCACACATGCCCTATGTTACCCCCCTAAAGGGGACCGGCTAGGCAGCCTGCTTTTCGGTAACGTAGACGGTCGCTCGGGGCTCGAGGCGCAAGACGTTAGGCTGCCCGGTCACCCCGGCGGGTTCCGAAACCTGCGCCACACTCACCTGAACGGGTCGGCTGGGAAAGCTGACTACCGGGTTGATCTCGGCGGGTAACCGCAGCACCCGACCCCGCTGCGCGGCACGTTTCAGCTGGCGAGACCTCACCGCCCACTCTACGCCTAAAACCAACAGGCTCAGCACTACAGCGCGGATAAGTAGGGAGATTTCTGGAGTCATCGGCTGTCCTTTCACGCTTTAGGGGAAACGTTATCCCCTGACTAAAGCTACTATACCTTAAAATATGAGGTATATGTTGGGTGGGCTTACGCTCGGCGCGCCATAGGTGTGAGTACCCCCATCCCGAACGCTACCGTGAAAAGAACGCGGGAAAGCGCTTATGAATTAGGCGGTATACTGACCGCCATGAAGCACATAGCTGTTCTTACGAGCGGCGGCGACGCACCCGGTATGAACGCGGCGATTCGCGCGGTTGTCCGCACCGCGATTCACGAAAAGGTAGAGATTTCCGGCGTCATCCGCGGGTACAAGGGGCTTATCGGCGGCGACATCGTCGACCTTAGTGCGCGCAGCGTCGACAACATCATGCAGCGCGGCGGCACCATGCTCTATAGCGCCCGCTGCTTGGCCTTTATGGAGCCCGAAGGGCGCGCCCAAGCCGCCGAGCATCTGCGTCAGCGCGGGATAGAGGGCCTGATCGTTATCGGTGGAAACGGTTCCTTTCAGGGCGCGCACCTGCTCTCTAAGGAGCACGGCGTCAAGGTCGTCGGCATTCCCGGTACCATCGACAACGATATCTACGGCACAGACGTCACCATCGGTTTTAACACCGCTATGAACATCGCACTCGACGCAATTGACCGCCTGCGCGACACCGCCGACTCGCACGACCGGCTCTTTCTGGTCGAGGTGATGGGGCGGCATTCCGGCCACATTGCGCTCAACGTAGGCTTGGCGGGCGGCGCTGAGGAGATTTTGGTTCCCGAACGTGACTACGATGTCGAGGAGATGGTTAAATCCATCGCGGCGGGGCGACTTCGGGGGCGAAGCTCGTCGATCATCGTCGTGGCCGAGGGTGCAGCCAAGGGGGGCGCGATGGCGATTGAAGAGCACATCGAGGCGGCGAGCGGCTACGAGGTGCGTACGAGCATCTTAGGACACGTACAGCGCGGTGGTTCCCCGAGTACCCGCGACCGGGTGTTGGCCTCGCGCCTCGGTTACCACGCGGTCAAAGCCCTGCTCAGTGGTGAAAGCGACGTCATGGTCGGCGTCGACAAACGCGGCACGGTTTTTGTTCCGCTCCGAGAAACGTGGGAAAAGCAAAAAGAGATCGAGTGGTCGCTTTACGACATCAACAAAATCCTAGCGGGCTAGCCTCGATAGCAGATGCGACACGTTTGGGCGGCGGGGCGGCGTAAGATACTCCATGACTCCAGGTTTAGGCAGTTTTGCAGCGCCCCAAAGCGGCCCTCCACCCCTGCCCCTACCCGACGCGCCGCGCCGGGAGCTGGGTAAAGGCGACGTCTTGTATCACGCTCAAGATGAAGCCGTCAGTTTCTACCGCGTCGAAGAGGGGCTCCTGAAGCTGAGCCTCGAACTGGCCAGCGGGCGCGAACGCATCACCCAGCTTGTAGGCCCCGGCGACTACCTCGGCGCGCTTACGGCGGCCCCTTTTTACGGCGAGCGAGCTGAGGCGCTCTCGGCGAAGGTCAGCGTCAGCATGGTGGCGAAAGCTAAGGCGAATACGCTCAGCGCCGAACTCCTCGGGGCAACCGGCGAACAGCTCGGGCGTATCAGGGAGGCGCTTGAGGACACCGACCTGCCGGTCTCGGCGCGGCTCGCCAGGACGCTGCTACGCCTTGGGCAGCGTTTCGGTCACACCTCAGAGGCAGGGCGGACGCATCTTACCTTGCCGCTCACCCACGACACCTTGGCGGCGCTTGTCGGGGCCGCGAGAGAAACGACCACCGCGCTCCTCGGTGAGATGCGCGCTCAGGGCGTCGTCAGCGGGACGAGAGGGCGCTACAGCTTCGAGCCGCAGAGGCTACTCGACTATAGCTACAGGGTAGCGTAAGCGGGTGAAACGCCTTGTTCGGAGCCGGGCCGACGACTTCAGGGTCGGCAGTTATAAGTGTAGGTGTACAGCGAGTTGCTTGTAGACCAACGCTCGCCTGCACATCCCTGCAAAACGCTTCAAGTTTGGGCTCGGCAGCTTGCTTCGTAGAGCCGCGCCCACAGCCGCTATTAAAAACACCCCGAACCGCTCTGCTCGGGGTGCGCTCAAGAGGTTGAGCTGCGCTAAGTGTAGACCAAACAGAATATAGAAGAGGATAAAAAGCATTCGACTGGACGCCCGAGTGCCTCATGAGGGTAGTTCTTTACCGTACTTTGCCGTGCCGACGCGCTGCGAGAGCTTTTAGTAACGAGGTGTACTCAAACGTTGCTGCATGTTGTTCCTTTTCGCTTTAACTAGCGGTTTCAATAAATACTGAATTGGTTGAACGAAGGTATCATCACCTAAAGTATGTCCTCGACAGTTCAGCGCAGACTGACTTCGGCTCAAACCAGATGAGACCTGCTAAACCGAGCGCAGCAGATCGGAGACACAGCTTTAGAAAAACGGTTGAGTAGGTGGCTTTTAGGCTCATCAGCAGGCGCAAATCTGTACGTGAATCTTAGCTACACCTTTAAGCTGTGCTAGTAACGTGTAGCTCGGTGTCTACGGGCACCTCGCTGTAACTACGTGTGAGGCGCACACTCCAATTTACACCCGACCAACTCGGCGTTTAGAAAGTCGTTGTTTTGGGGTCGCGTCCTCTTGAACGAACCTTTTTTGGATTTTTATAGCACTTAACGACCTAGCAGCTACAGGCATCATTGTGTAACGGTACTAGGGACAGCCTGCCTTGAAGTTTGACCAGCTCTGAACGCAGTGAGACGGTCTTTGACACCTGCTGTATGCGCTACACTGGCCTCCACAACACCGATTTGGAGGATTTTATGCTGAGCCTCGCGTCGTTTATCCTTGAACACGCCCGCGTCACCCCGGAGCGTACCGCCTTACGTCTCGGTGAGCGCACCGTCTCCTACGGTCAACTCGACGCCATGGCGAGCGCCGTAGCCCGTTATCTGGTCGCGCAGGGGTTGGAGGTCGGCGATAAGGTCGCGCTGAGCTGCCCCAACCTGCCCTTTTTTCCAGCCGTCTACTACGGCGTCCTGCGCGCCGGAATGGTCGTCGTGCCGCTTAACGTCCTTCTTAAACCCGCCGAAATCGCCTATCACCTTCAAGACTCGGATGCTAAAGCCTATTTCGTCTTCGAGGGTACCCCTGAGCTGCCGCTGGCGCAGGCTGGGGCAGCGGGTTTTGGGGACGCGCCGGGGTGCCAGCATCTGGTCGTGATGACGGCGGATACCGCCGCGCCGAGCCCGCTCGAGGGTGCGGTGACGTTCGGGCAGATTATGCAGCGTCACGCGGGTGCGTTTGACCTCGTGCCGCAGGGAGGGGAGGACACGGCGGTCATCCTCTACACCTCCGGCACCACCGGCAAGCCCAAAGGGGCTGAGTTGACGCACCTCAACATGGTCATGAACGCGGTCGTCAGCTCACGGCTAGTGCATATCGGCGGTATGGAGCAAAAAGACCAAGTTTTCCTGGGCGCGCTACCCCTCTTTCACGTGTTCGGTCAGACGTGTGTGATGAACACGATGTTCTACCTCGGCGGACAGGTCGTGCTGCTGCCCCGCTTCGCCGCCGAGGACGCACTGAGGGCTATGACAAGCTGCGGGGTGACGACGTTTGCGGGTGTACCGACGATGTATTGGGGCCTCTTAAATGCCGCTAGAGACGTTTCAGCGGACGATTTTGCCGCCTTAAAAGGAAAGCTCAAAGCCTGTCTGAGCGGTGGGTCGGCGATGCCCGTTGAGCTCTTGAGGCGCTTTGAAGAGGTGTTTTCGGTGGCGATTCTAGAGGGCTACGGCCTTTCCGAGACGAGCCCGGTCGCGTGCTTTAACACCACGACCGCGAACGCAAGGTCGGCACGGTCGGTCAGGCAGTCTTCGGCGTCGAGGTCAGGGTCGTCGGAGACGACGACCGGGTGCTGAACGCCGGTGAAGCCGGGGAGATCGCCTTACGCGGTCACAACGTCATGAAAGGTTACTACGGGCGAGCCGAGGCGACTGCCGAGGCGTTGCGGGGCGGCTGGTTTCACACCGGCGACATCGGCACCATGGACCATGAAGGCTACGTGACGGTCGTCGACCGGCTCAAGGACATGATCATCAGGGGCGGCTTCAACGTCTACCCACGCGAGGTCGAAGAGGTGTTGATGACGCACCCCGAGGTGTCTTTAGCGGCGGTTGTCGGGGTGCCGGATGAGGAGTACGGGGAGGAGATAAAGGCGTTCGTGGTGACGCAGGCAGGCTCGAGC
The DNA here is from genome assembly GCA_902806425.1 of uncultured Truepera sp. Lineage (GTDB taxonomy): Bacteria > Deinococcota > Deinococci > Deinococcales > Trueperaceae > Truepera. Next base: position 33,817 of record CADCWP010000355.1, on the reverse strand, counting down.
CTCACCGCAGCGGAGTTGCGCGCGTGGAGTAAAGGGTGTTTGGCCGCCTACAAATACCCGCGCGCTCTCTCTATCGTGGACAGCCTGCCGATGAACGCTACGGGCAAGATTTTGCGCCGTGAGCTGCGCGCCGCCGAGCAGCAGGTCGGTGGGCAAGAGGTGTCTACTCGGCCGTAAGCCTCACTTCTCACCAGACCCCTCAGTTTGACACCCCCGCACCTGAGCCGTAAGCTCAGCTAGCGCAGTGGTTGGGGAAGTCCGGTGAGAGTCCGGCGCTGTCCCGCAACGGTAAGCTATGTCAGCGAGCCCGATTACCAGCCCCCGCGCCTAAACACCGCTTGCGAGGACAAGGCCGGTGAAGGCAGCCGTACGGTTGCGCTTTGCCGCCCTCGAGTCGCACAAGGCCCGAGGAGGCTTGCGTGCAGCGATTTCCGGTCATCATCGTAAATCTGAATCAGGGGTTATGGTCATGTCAGGGTCACACTATCACTCTGCTCAGACAAAAACTTTCAGGCCACTATCTCACCGTTTTTCGGGAATCACCACGTCTCTTCCCGCTGGGTAAGCGTCGTTACCAAGATAACAATGTCAGAGACGAGCATTTCGTTTATAGTGAAACCTTATTAGGTTTAGTTTCAGCTACAGCGCAGCGCTGATGCAGCGCGCCTCTAAACACCTTTCTAAACCGAGCACCCCTACCGGCGTGCGCTGGTCGCCCCTTGTGGGGTCGCTTTTTCTGCTGCTGGCCGTGCTCGTTTTGGCAACCGGCGTCGGCACCGTGGCGCTGGGGCCGCCTGACATTGTGCGGGCGGTTCTGCACGGCGTTACGGGGCAGCTCTCGGGCTCAGGCGACACCATCATCTGGCAGATTCGGCTGCCCCGCGTCCTGCTGGCGGCGCTTGTCGGCAGCTCACTGGCGCTCTCCGGGGCGGCGTATCAGGGGGTCTTTCGCAACCCGCTGGCCGACCCGTACTTGCTGGGCGTAGCGAGCGGGGCGGGGTTGGGGGCGACTTTAGCGTTGGTTTTTGGCCCTGGCTTGCCCTGGCCTTTGGGGAGCGTTCCGCTGATGAGCTTTGCCTCTGCGCTTCTATCGGTCGCGCTGACGCTGCTGCTGGCGCGGCGGCGGGGTGGGACGCCGCTGGTCGCGCTTATTCTGGCGGGGGTGGTGCTGGGCTCGAGCGCGAGCGCCCTGACCTCGCTTCTGATGCTTTCTGAGCGGGACGACGCGGCGCGGGTGCTGGCGTGGCTTTTGGGCTCGTTCGGGCTCTCGAGCTGGGCGCAGATCGGCTCCGTGCTGCCCCTTATGCTGTTTGCCGGAGCCGTCACGCTTACCTCGGCAGGTGGCCTCAACGTCCTGCAACTCGGGGAGGAAAGCGCCGCGCAGCTCGGGCTCCGGACTGAAACCTTTAAGGTCGTGCTTATCGCTGCGGCGACCCTCTCTACAGCGGCGGCGGTGAGTGTCTCGGGCATCATCGGCTTCGCGGGTCTTATCGTGCCGCATACCGTGCGCCTGGTCATGGGACCCGACAACCGGACACTGCTGCCTCTGTCGCTAACCTTCGGGGCGCTTTTTATGGTTTTGGCCGACCTCGCCGCGCGCACCGTCGTCGCCCCCGCGGAGGTGCCTATCGGCGTCGTTACCGCGCTCGTCGGTGGGCCGTTTTTTCTCTGGCTGCTCCGCCGCAAGGTTTAGCCTCGGGCCGCACGCTAAACGGTTACAGTGGGTGGGTATGCTGGAGCTTTGGCTGGTTCGTCACGCGGAAACCCTTTGGAACGCCGAGCGCCGGATTCAGGGACAGAGCGACACGCCGCTCTCCGGACGAGGTCTCGCGCAAGCCGAGCGTCTGGCGCAGAGGCTAAAAGGTACGCACTTCGACCGCCTATACAGCTCCGACTCGCGGCGGGCGCTGCACACGGCGGAGATCGCGCTTGGCGGGAGGGCGGTCCAACCCGAGCCGCGCCTTAGAGAGATGAGCTACGGGACGCTCGAGGGCAAGGCTCGAGCCGAGCTGGCGGGGACTGAGCGGGAAGCTTTTACGGTGTACTGGCACGACCCCTACAAGGTAGCGCTGCCGGGGGGCGAGTCGTGGCGTGAGCTCGACGCGCGGGTGTTCGCCTGGTTGCGGACGTTGCCTGCCGAGGGCCGCGTCGCCGCCTTTTCACACGGCGGTACGATAAGGAGCGCGCTCTTTTACGTAACTGGTATCCCTAGGAAGCGCGAGTGGAACGTTCTTTTCGGCAACACCAGTCTGACCCGGTTGCGTCTCGGGAAGGTCAACACCGTGGTCTCGGTCAACGACACCGCGCACCTCATCGCGACAGGTTTGGAGGACGATGGCGAGTCGTAGCTTGGAGCTTTGGGTCATTCGCCACGGTGCTACCAAGTGGCACGGGACAGGGCGTCTTTATGGTCAGACAGATGTCGCGCTAGGCGAATTTGGCCGTACGCAAGCACAGCGCCTTAAGGCTCGATTAGATCGGCACGCCTTCGACGTTATCTACAGCTCGGACCTAAGTCGCGCTCAGGAAACGGCGCGCGCTGTCTTTGAGGGACGAGCCATTCTCTTATAGACGCTTGAGGGAGATGGCCTATGGGTCGCTCGAGGGGGAAAACAAACATGATTTTGGTGAAGCGGATCGCCAAGCCTTATGGGCGTGCCGTGACAACTTACGCCCTGTGCCCATCCCCCAAGGGGAATCTTGGCGTGACCTGGAGGTGCGTGTCATCTCCTGGTTGAAGTCGTTACCTCCTGCCGGACGCATGGTTGCCTTTACTCATGGAGGCACGATTCGGTGTGCAGTCTTTTCATTGACTGCTGACCCCAGAGCACGCAACTGGCGCGCTCGTTTGGGTAATACCAGCATCACACGGCTTACGCTTCACAACGGGCAGGCCGTTCTTGGGGTCTTCGGTGACACAGTGCATTTAAGCGGAACACATGGCTGAACATCTGGAGCTGTGGCTCATCCGGCACGGCGAGACGGTCTGGAACGCGGAGCGCCGCATCCAGGGGCAGCAGCACAACCCGCTCAGCGACCTCGGTGAGCGTCAGGCGCGGCAGCTAGGTGCACGGTTGCTGGGTGAAGCGTTCGCTACGGTTTACTGCTCCGACCTCAAAAGGGCGGTGCAGACGGCTGAATTCGTTTTTCCCGGTCGTGAGCTGAGCTTTGACATTCGGCTCCGGGAGATCGCGCGCGGCGACCTCGAGGGCCAGCTCGGCGCTGAGCTGGTGGGCGAGCTTAGGGACGTCTACGCGGCTATGCAGCAGGATTTTCTAAACGTCCGGCCGCCCGGTGGCGAGAACTACCGCGACCTAGGTAAGCGGGCCGTGGCGTGGCTGAGAAGCCTGCCCGATTCGGGCAAAGTGGCGGCGGTAACGCACGGCGGCGTTATCTTCGCGCTTCTGCACCACATCGTCGGCGTTGACGGCGTGCAGAGCTGGCGTTTTACCGCGAGCAATACCGGCGTGACCCGTTTGCGACTGACCGGGGAGCGGGTCCAGCTCCTAAGCGTCAACGACACCGCGCACCTCGAGGCCAAACCCGACTTGCGCTCCTATTAAGGCTCGCTTAACGTGGATAGGGTAGCCTACATGTCAATGTCTACCCCTGATATGCCGCGTATAAGGCGGCCCCGATGACACAAACTGGTGGGCAGTTCTGATGCTCGAGCTTTGGCTGGTACGTCACGGAGAAACCCCTTGGAATAGCGAAGGGCGGGCGCTCGGCCAGAGCGACCCGCCGCTCTCCGAACTAGGCGTCCGTCAAGCCGAGCTGCTCGCGCGGCGGCTCGGTAAGGTGGCGTTTGATGAGGTCTACACCTCCGACTTGGCGCGGGCACGCTACACCGCGCGCTTAGCGCTCCCCGCCGCCGAAATTCGGCTCGAGCCCCGGCTCCGCGAGGTGCATTTCGGTGCTTGGGAGGGCAAACGTTGGGCGGCGCTTCAGGGCGAGGACAAGACCGCGCTGCAAAGGTGGCGCAAAAACCCCTACCGTGAACGCGCGCCAGGGGGCGAATCGTACGAGGACCTGCTCGCGCGTGTAGAGGCGTGGCTAGCCGAGCTGCCGACCACGGGTAGAGTCGCGGCTTTTGCGCACGGCGGCACCATCCGCTGCTTGCTCTACCACTTTACCGGGCTCCCCGAGGCGGCGGCGTGGCGCTTTCATATCGATACCGGCTCCCTCACCCGGCTTTTTATAGGTGAAAACGCGGTCCTGCAAGCGGTCAACGATACGGCGCATTTAGGGTTCTAGGGGTTGGCGGGCGGGGTGGTGATAAAGCCCTCGAACATCGCCTCCATCACCTCTTCATCTAGAACCCGCACGAGCCGAACGTGACGCCCGTCGCCCGGCTCTACCCAGCGGCTGACCCCGGCGTCGCTCAGGGTCAGGTGCTCATCCGTGCGCGTGGTGAAGTAGGTGCCTTCAGGTCCGGACGTGCCGCGCGCGGTGTAGAGCACCGAACACAGGTCCCAACTGGGGCGACCCTCTCCCTCCTTCCCGAAAAACATCGTGTAGGCGGCGCGCACCGGGTTGCTTTCGGGCGTCGTGTCGGCGAGCGTCTGTCCGTTGACGATGCCCTCACACTCTAAGCCGGTATTAAAAACCGTCTTGGTCGGCCAGTTCTCCAGCACGTCTGCCGCGTAAGACGGGTCCATCTCGCGCCCACCAACCAGATAGAGGTCGTTGGTGCTGCCCGGATATTCACCGCCCATGATGACGAGTTCCTTGACCTTTTGCCGAACGAGTGCCATCCCGCCCAGCACGCTGTGTTCGTCCGGGCTGGAGGCCATCAACCCCGACAGGTTCTGCATAAAACCGACTGACACCACCGTGACGCTGCCGTCGGGTTGCGCAGCGAGGAGCTTCCGGTAGGTCTCTACGGCGGTGGGAATGTCGGCAGGATTGACCGAAGTGTCGTGGGGGAAATCCTCGGCCAGGTCCTTGATGTAGCGCGGGTCGGGGTCTCGCCAATACGGGTACGCTTCCTCGTAGAAACCCCCTTCAGCTAAGCCGATAGGAATGTCCGGGCGACCGTAGTAGGTGTTGATCACGTCGATAGCAGCGGGCGCGTAAGGGTCGCTCACGTTGGAAACGACGCCCAAAAGGGTCGCTTCGCCCCGGTCGGCGAGCACGTGGATCATAGCCAGCGCGCCCACGTCGTCGACGTCTAAACCAAAGTCAGTGTCGTAGATGATAGCAGCTCCCTCGACTTCGGGGACGGACGGCTCCTCGGGCGTTTGGGGTGGTGGGGCGGGCGTCTCAGGAACCGTGGGGGGGTCTGTGGGCGGCCCAGACGTATTGTTACAGGCCGTCAGAAAAACTAGTGTGGCGGCCAATGACAGGGCGTATTTAGAAGTTAAACACATAGGGCTCCTTTTAGCTCGGTGGGAGAGGACGTCTGCTCGAGCAAAAACCGTAGTGCCGCTGAGCATTTGGTGACGTCCGTACATTAAAGCAAAAAGGGAGCCCGCGGTGAAGTTGTTAGGAAACTTATGTAAACATAGCCGTCTGCAACGTCACGCTGGGTTCGAGCAGTTAACTCGTTGGCGAGCGGTTTAGCTGATACACTTGGGCCTGCCAAGCCGCTAGGGAATGTTCAGGCGTTTAGAGCCAAGCGCAGCGCGGCACGTTTACCCGCTAACGCGACATGCTCGAGCCGCCCCCATCCCGGAACCGTGAGCCCACCGCCCTGTGCGCCTTTTCCCAGGGTGAGGAGGAGACCCTGAGCGTCGGCAAGCTCGAGGGTCAGGCCCTGTTCGGCAAGGAGCCCCGGCAGGTCCTTTAGGGTCGGGGCGTGCCCGGGTAAAATGGGCAGACTCACCGAGCGCAGCGCCCTGAGCGTTTTAGTGCTTTCCAGCATAAGCCTTAAAACCCTGCCTGAACCGGTCAGCGTCGCAGTCTGACCGTCGATCACTAGGTCGAGATTTGCCTCTATAGAGAGCGCCACGACGCCTAAGCGCGGTTCGGGCTGCCCGGTTCGTCGGTGGTGATGCGTAAAACGCCGTTAAGTTTCCAAACGGCTCGCGGCGCGTCCGCACCCGTGTCGCGCGGCACCTCGACCACCATGTTCTGGAAGTCGTAGTTGATCGCGGCTCCCCGTCCCGTGAGCCGCTCGTAGAGTGCCATGCCGAGGTCTACAAAGGACACCTTCTCGTTCTCGGTGACTGCGCTGCTCTCTGATCCGTTCGTCATGCTTCACCTTTTCTCCGCTGCCTGTATAGAGTCTAGCTGCGCGAGAGGGTCGTCACCGTAGGCGTGCTTATGAAGCGGTGGCCGCCGAAACGCGCTCTCGCCGCACGATCCGGGCTGCGGCCAAAAGTCCAACCACCGTTTTGGCCAAGATGTCGGCGAAGACGATCTCGCTCATCGCGGCGACGCTCAGGGTACCCGCAAAGGCGATGACCGTAAACGTCACCGAGTCGAGGGGGATGCTCACGGCGTTCGAAGTCGCCACCCGCGTCAGCCAGCGCCGTGCTATAAACCGCCCGTAAACCTCGGTGTCGGCGGCCTCGGCGATGATGATGGCTAAAAATCCGGCCAGCAAAAAGCGCAGCGGAATCCCCAGGTAGGCCGAGAGGGCGAGGTTGGTAAGCGCCGCAACCGCGATCATCGCGTACGCCCGACCCTTGCCGAAGCGGTGTACACGGTCGCGCTGGGTAAAGGTCACGCCGAAAAAAAGCGTCCCGACCGAGAGCTGACCGTATACCGGCAGCGCTAAAAACGAATCGAAGGTGAAGTTGGCTAGGAGCGTGCAGACGATATAGATAGTCATGGCCGCGAGCATCGGTGCGTGACGTCCGAACACGCGGTACGCTTCGCCCGCAAAAATCGCCACGAGCGGGGCAATCACGAATGCAAACGGGGTAGGGGAAAGCCACGCGGCGAGAACGTTGACGGCGAGCGTGCCCACCCAAACAAAAGCTTTAGCACGGGGCTGCGAGTCCAGACTCCGGCTCAGCGTATACGTACCCCCGACGAAAAGCAGGCCGACCAAAACGAGCACGATAAGGGGCAGCGTGTCGGCGGCGGCAACGCCCTGAGACGTGCGGGCGACCCAGAGGAGTGCCCCGCAGAGGAGTTGCGCGGCGAGGGTGAGGGCGAGATAGAAGGCGGTACGGGGGTAAGACATAAGGGCTCCTGGGAGCGGTCATGTCACCTCCCGCTGGCGCGACGAGTATACCATCAGCGAATAGCCGCAGGACGGGTGAGCCAAAAGGTAGGGTGAGGGATGGTGACCGGCACCCCTCCAGACACGCTGATGGCAACGCTTGGCATCGGGATTACCAAAGCGACCCCGGAGCGCGTCGTGGCGACTATGACGGTAGATAGCCGGGTTCACCAACCCTACGGTCTCCTCCACGGCGGGGCGCCGGTCGCGCTCGCTGAAACGGTCGCGTCGGTCGGTGGGGTGGTCAGTGTGGATGAAGGAAAACGGGTGGTGGGCCGCGAGATCAATGCCAACCACCTGCGCGGCAAACGCGACGGCGTGGTGACGGCTGTGGGCACGCCGCTGCACAAGGGGCGTAGCACGCAGGTCTGGGGAATTGAGATTCGCGACGAGGTGGGCAGGCTGATCTGCGTCTCGAGGTGTACCTCGGCCGTTATAGACGCTGTCATCAAGGCCGCGCCGGAATAAGCCTAGATAAGCCCCGCGGCTCCGTACAGGGACGCCCTCGAGCCCAACGTCGCCCACACGAGCGAAAGCGTTTCCGACGGTACCGGGCGGCGCAGATGGGCGAAAAACGTCCCCACAAAACGCTCCTTCGGAAAGTCCGGCATCTCGGTGACGCCGCCCCCGACAAGTGCTACTTCTGGGTGAAACAGGTTGACGCCCGTAGCGAGCGCCCGCGCCAGGTCGTCGGTGAAGGCTCCTAGTCGCGGGCCGAGGGTCGGGTGTGTCAACCCTTCTGTGAAAATCTTGCCGACAGGGACGCCGACCTCATCGGCCCAGCGCTCGAGCACCCGGCCACAGGCGTAGGCCTCGAGGCAGTCCACGTTGCCGCAGCCGCACACCGCACCTTCGCTGCGGATAGGGATGTGACCGAGCTCGAGCGCCGCGCCCGTGCTGCCCCGAAACGGCGCGCCGTTTTCCAGATAACAGCCGCCGACGCCCGTTCCGACGAACATGCCGAACACGCTCCCCACACCCTGCGCGGCCCCGGCACGCCACTCACCCATTAGCAGAAGGTTGATGTCGCGCTCGAGACGCACCGGACACCCCAGCGCTGCGCTGAGACCGGAAGCGAGCGGGACGCCCTCGAGGTTGGGGATGTTGGGGCTCGAGACCGCCGCTGTGAGGTCGTGGTTGGGTGTGAACGGAACGCCGATCACGACGCCTGTGACCATGAGGTTTCGAGTTTGGGCGTAATCCTGCACCCTTTGGGCTATAAAACCGATAGGCTCGCCCCGCCGTAACCCTTCTGTCTTGATCTTTTCCTCGGCCGCGCTAGGTCCTTGTGCGCTCAGGTGCCCCAAACGCAGGTGCGTGCCGCCCAAGTCGATCACGACGCCCGCAGCCGTCACGAGAGGATGAGTGCGTTCGATGTGAGGCGGGGTGTGCAGGGGTAATCTATAAACATTCTAAGGAGCATACTCTGCGCGGCGTTTTTAGCACGGTGGAAACGGGTAAGCTGAAGCGCTCACACGGGTTCGTGCCAGGTTGGTGTGCGGCTGGGAGCGCGACAGCACCGAGAACGTTGGTTAAAATCAAGGGGCACCCGGTCATAGACACCGGCTTAACATATACCGTTCCTCACATGCTCCAGCCCTTGCTGAAGGCCACCGCGCAAACCGCTCCTTATCTGCAACCAGCTGACTCGAGGTCACCCTAACGGCCTGAAGTATCCGCGAAACCCTCCACCTTGTTCACGGGCATCTATAGTCGCGGGATGAATCAGGATTTAAGGACGTTTTACGACCTCACCCGGCGCACGCGCTCGGGCGTACTCGACTGGTTTGACACCCTGCCGCCCGACGTTTTTACCACGGTGGACGAAAGTGTGGCGCATGGCAACCTGTGCGGCGTGTACGCCCACATCGCGGAGTGTTACCTGTGGTGGGTTGGCACCGTAGGACTGGGTAAAGCCGAACGCGACATTAAGGCGAGGGGTGTGGACGCGCTGCGCGAGGCGTTCACAGAAGTAGACGCCACCCTTTCGGAAGCGCTCGGGACCTTTTCAGCGTTGGATAAACCCTTTGACTGGACCTCACCTACAGGCAAGACGAGCAGGCTGACGCGGCGCTGGTTGATCTTGCATCCGATCACGCACGAGTTTCACCACAAAGGACAGGCGTTGGCCGTAGCACGGGCGCTCGGCTATCCTCATCCCGGCAACCCGGACACCGACCTGGTTGACCCGTCTTAAACCACCTTACTCCACTTTAGGCAATCCGCACGGGCAAGCTTACCTGAAACGACGCCCCGCCCTCAGCTCGGTTGGTTACCCGCAGGCTGCCGCCGTGCAGCTTGACAAGTGCGTCGACGATGGCGAGGCCCAAACCGGAGGAGCCCTTTGTGTCCTTGCCCTGCACAAACCGCTCGAAGATACTGGGCAGTTCGTCCTCGGGGATGCCGGGGCCGCTGTCGTGAACCTCCAACCACACGTTGGTTTGGTCTCCCCGAACGCTTAGGTGCACCTCGCCCCCGCCGAGGTCACGCGCAGGGCGTTGTCGAGGAGGTGGTCGAGTACCTGCATCAGCCGGGTCTGGTTGACTGTGGCCGTAACCGGTTTGGCTAGGAGCCTGAGCGCGACCCCCCGCTGCTGTACCCGCTCGGCAAAAGCCTCTACGACCTCGGCGGCGAGCTCACTGAGGTCGGTCGGTTGCCGATGCAGGGTCAAGCGGCCCGCGTCGGCCAGAGAAAGCGTCCGCAGGTCCTCGACGAGCCTCGAGAGCACACCCGTCTGGGTCAGGAGATGCTCGACTTGCGTGTCCGTAAGCGGGACGAGCCCATCCTGAATGGCCTCGAGCCGCATCTGCAAGGCGGTCAGCGGCGTCTGGAGTTCGTGGGCGATGTCGGCGACCATCGCCCTCCGTTCGTGCTCGTAAGTCTCTAGCGCTTTAGACATGCGGTTAAAGGTAACGGCCAAGCGGTCGGTCTCGAGGGCGCTCCGCGGCTACACGGACGTGAGCCCGGCTACGCGGGCGCGGGTCAGGGAGGTTGCGCGCAGCCTCGGCTATACCCCCGACGCGGCGGGTCAGGCGCTCAAGTCGGGCCGCGCCGGTACGGTCGCCGTGCTCGTTTCGGGAAGTCACGGGCCAGCCCTTTTAGACGCCTTTTACGCGGAGGTCTTGGGGGGGCGTCGAGGCGCATCTCGAGGCGAACGACCTGAGCCTGCTACTGGTGCGGGCCGGAAGTGCGGGCGCGGAGCGGCGGCTTTCGCAGCGTGGGCGCTGTGACGGGGTCGTCGCCCTCGGCTGCGACCTGCCGCTAGAGTTGCTGAAAGCGCTTCAGCAGCTCGGCGTGCCGCTGGTGTTGGCCGACTGCGACTGGCCTGGGGACGTCGCCAGCGTCACCGTCGCCAACGAAGCGGGTGGGTACGCGGCGACGCAGCACCTGCTCGCGCACGGACGTCGCCGGGTTGCCTTTATCGCCGAGACGCCGGACAACCCGAACTTCTCACTGCGCTGCCAGGGCTACCGGCGGGCGCACGCCAAATACAACGTGGAGGTACATCCTGAAAGAGTGCAAGCGGGTACGCTGGGACCGGACGAGGGCTACCAAGCTACTCGGAAGCTGCTCGCCGCGACCCCTTTTGACGCCATTTTCGCCGCCAACGATACCGCCGCCTTCGGCGCGTTGCGGGCGCTTGCCGAGGCGGGCCTACAGGTACCGGGCGACGTTGCCGTCGTCGGCTTTGACGACATCGCGCTCGCCCGCTACAGCTACCCGCCCCTATCGACCGTGCGGGTGCCGCGCCGGGAACTCGGCACCGTCGCCGCCAGGGAACTGCTAAAGATGTTTGCTGGCGGCGCGCCGGAGTCGCTGGTGCTTCCCGTCCCCTTGATCGTCCGCCACAGCAGTCCCTGAGCGTTTCTCAGCTGACCGTTCCGTCAGTATAAGGAGTTCTTCGTGAAGTTTCACCGCCACTTTGCCCCCGTCCTCGTTCCAAACCCGCACAACGCTTGGGAGGCCGTGAACGTTTTTAACCCGTCGGTCGTCGTCCATAATGGGCTCTTTCACATGCACTACCGCGCGCAAGGGTTTGACTACGTGTCGCATATCGGCTACGCGGTCTCGCGCGACGGGATTCACTGGAACCGGCTTCAAGAACCTGTGCTGAGCCCGAGCAGCGACCTCGACGCCCGCGGCGTCGAAGACCCGCGCGTTACCGAACTCGGTGGGCGCTTCTACATGGCCTACACCGCGTTCGATAAGCACAGCCAGTTTCCAGACACCGGCACCGCGCCCCTGGGCGTCACCCCGATGTACGCGGTTTCGGACAACCTCATCACCTGGGAGACGCTGGGGCCGGTGGTTAAAAACGAAGACAACAAAGACCACGCGCTCTTTCCAGCCAAGGTCGGCGGGCGTTTCGTGACCTTTCACCGGCGACCCCCGAGCATCTGGCTGGCGTTTAGCGACGACATGCTGACCTGGGAAGACCACGCCGAAATCCTCTGCCCGAGGCCGGGGCTGTGGGACGGCAAACGCATCGGGGCGGGGGGGCCGCCTATCGAGACCGACGAGGGCTGGCTGACCATCTATCACGGCTACGACGACGACCACCGCTACTGCATGGGGGTGGCGCTGCTCGACCGTGACGACCCCACGAAGGTTCTAAAAAGGCCCGAGACCTCGGTTTTAGAACCCCGCACCTCGTGGGAGCGGCGTGGCGACGTGCCGAACGTCGTTTTCGGCTGCGCCAACCCCGTGGTAGACGGCACCGTGTACCTCTACTACGGCGGCGCGGACCGGGTGGTGGGGTTGGCGACGGCGAACCTCAGGGATTTGCTCGAGTGGACGCTGCAAAACGGTTAGACACGCTTGGTCAAAAAACGTCCTTTGGCGTAAGTTCTATGCTGCGCCACGCTGAGGAGCGTAAACGATGATGTGCAGGCGCTTAACCCTGTCCGCGCTGGTCACGACCCTGATCTGTTCGGCTTCCGCTTTTGCCGCCGCCCCGGAACCCCTTGCGAACCTGTCGCACCTGGACTTTTTAACCGTTCCCGTCACGCCGCCCGAAGGGGCCGGTCACAGCACCTATCGTCTTGACGAAGAACCCGAGCTGCTGGCGCTTTGGACCTACGCCGAACCCCTCGAGGATGGAAGCGGCTACCGGCATGTGGGTGGCGGCGACTACGACGCGGCTACAGACACCTGGAGCCAAGGGGCCTTTAACGCCGACGACCTGACGCGCGCCGCCGTCGTCTACCTGCGGCACTGGCGGGCGTCCGGCGAGGAGAGCAGCCGTGCTTCGGCGTACGAGCTGCTGCGAACGGTTGCCTACTTACAGACTGTAACAAAGGGGCCGTCGGAGGGCAACGTCGTCTTGTGGATGCAGCCTGACGGTACCCTCAACCCCAGCGCCGAGCCCGTCGAACTCCCCGACCCTTCCGACTCGGGCGCGTCGTATTGGCTCGCCCGGACGGTGTGGGCTTTCGGTGAGGGGTACGCGGCCTTCGCGGAGGGTGCCACGCGCGCAGAGCTCGAGAGCTGGCAACTCGTGGAGGCCGAATCCGGCACGCTAACGGGCGGCGAGGTCGTGACGCCGGAGGGTGCCTGGAACGGGGAGGCCAATTGGAGCGGCGGGGCGTACGTCACGCTCCCACCCGGGGGAGAACTCAGTGTGGAGGTCCCCCTCCCTACAGCGGGGCGCTACGCCGTCCTGCCGGTTTTCGAGCGGCAGCCCGTCAACTTGTTCGCGGCGGGCGCGGACATCAGCTTGGGCGGACAGACCTACAGGCTCGCGCAGGGCGGTGCGGGCGACCCCGGCGTGTCGCCCAACGAGGGCTTGCTGACGGTAGCTCTGGCGAAAACGTCCGGTCAGGTGCAGGCTCTAGACGCAGGGACCACTTCACTGACCGCGACTGCGACCGGCGATTCCGTCAACCTCGACGCTTTTTTGGTGAGGCCGGAGGTGGCGCGGCTCGGTCTTAGCGGCGACACCCGGCAAACCCTCTTGCAGAGCTTCGCCCCGCAGCGGCGGGTGGTAAGTCTCGATTCTTGGCTCTTGATAACGACCTACGATGGGGCGGGAAATCCTACAGGAACTGTTGTTGAGGCCGGTTCGCGTGTGCCCGTGCGCTTGATAAGGCGCGAGCCTGTTTCTTTCTCAAGTGACAGCCTACATTTACGATAAGGCGGGAAGGTCAACCGAGACCGTCACTGTAACCGACAGACAAAAGCGTGTGCCGGTGTTGGCGGGTGGTTTTTCATACGTCACAACCCGCTGAAATAAAGAAGGCCGGAGGCTCGCATCACGAGTCTCCGGTTTTGTTGGTCGGGGCGAGAGGATTTGAACCTCCGACCCCGTCGTCCCGAACGACGTGCGCTACCAGGCTGCGCTACGCCCCGACGCAAGAGCTTAGTCTACAAAACCCGCGTTGGGGGCGTCAAGCTAGAGCGCGGGCAGAAGCGGCGCGGTAAGTAACCTGCCCGAGGCGATCTGAACGCCTACCAGCACGAGCACCAAGACGCCTACCCAGGCCCCAATAACCACACGCCGGTCGGTATTTCGCGCGACCCCGTGTGCGAGGCCGATAGCCGCCAGCATAAAGACCGGGTGCCACACCGACACCTGCTGCCCTGAGGCGACGTAGAGAATCAGTCCAATCAGCACGTTGATGTCTAGCAAAATCGGCGCGACGCGCTGCAAGGGTAGGGTGCGGCGCACGGCGAACCAGATCAGGGCGACGATGGGAACGAGTTGTAAAAATTGGCCGTAGTAGTTGTGGATGTTGAGTAGCGCCATAGTGACCTCCGAGCGTGCAGTTTAGACCGCAGTAGGACGACTATAACGTGTGGAGTTGAGGGGTTAGCAGACCTAATTGTCTTCTTCGTCTGCGGCGAACGTCTGCTCGAGCGCCCCTCGCACCACGTCCCCCGGAAACCCCCGCCGCGCCAGAAACGCGTACGCTTTGGAACGTTGCTCGCGCGGCTCGCCCTTCCAGCGCCAGCGGTTTTTTTCGGCCAGCGCTACAGCACTCTCTAACTGCGTGGCCTCGTCCAGATTCCCTACCGCCTTGTCTACCAGCGGCTCCGCAACGCCCTTACGAAAGAGTTCTTGCCGCAGCCTGAGCGCGCCTTTTGTACGTCCCCGCGACCGCACGAACGCCTCGGCGTAGAGGGCGTCGTCGACCAGTTTGAGGTCGATTAGTTTAGTTAGCACACGGGTAACGGTATCTTCTGTAGCGCCCTTGCGCGTGAGTTTGTCACGCAGCTGCCCGGTCGTGTACGCCTGCCGCCCGAGCAGCCAGAGCGCGTAACTCCAAGCTCGTTCATACGGGTACGCGTCGGGGGGCGCGTCACTCACGCTAGAAAAGTTGGCCGAGGATGCGCGGCAGCGTGAGGGTGTTGCCGATGGCCCCGCCGATACTCGTCAGAAAAAAGATCAGAAATATACGCGCGACCTTGTTACGCCACCAGCCGCGCGTCTCAGTGAGGTCACTCCGGAGCGCGGCAAAGTCGCCCATCTGCGGTTTGCGGAGCCACAGCTCGAGCCCCGCTGCGAACATTCCGACACCCAAGGTCGGGCTCAGCGTGCCGACGGGCGCGCCCAGAAACGTCCCCAGAATCGTAAGTGGATGCGCCAAGGCGACAAGCGCCCCGAGCGCCGCCAGACCGCCGTTTAGGAGCAGCCACTGGGTTACAAGCTGCCAACCGACCTCCGGGCTCCGGATAAAGGCGAGCGCGAAGCCGACGACAAAAAAGGCTACAAGCGCCCACGAGATGATCTGACCCCACGGTGCGCCTTTGGGGATAGTCGCGAGCGCCCGCAGTTCGTCCGCCGGGGGCGTGGTGGGAGGATGCTGGAGCCGTTCGTAGAGTCCCTTGAGGTGACCTGCACCGATGACGACCAGCACCTTTTTAAAGGGTTTTTTAGCGGTCTCCTCGCGTAGCCGGGCCGCCATGAAGTGGTCGCGCTCGGCGATCAGCGGCCCATAGAGGTCACCCTCCTTATCAGAAAACTCGGCGAAGGTGGCCTCCAAAACGTCGCCCTCTTTAAGCTTTTCGATCTCGTCGGGCGTGACCTCTTCGTGGCTGACGACGCTGCCCATGAGTCCGGCCAGAAGCGTCATCCGCTTCCAGAAGCTCACACCCTGATAAACGCGCCGCAGCGTGACGCCGATGTCGCGGTCGATGAGGAGGACGGGCAACCGCAGCTCACCGGCGACCCGGATGGCGCGGCGCATCTCCTCGCCGGGTTCGATGCCGGACTGTTCGGCCAGACGCTGCTGAAACGCGCCCAGGGCCAGGCTCGCCGCCATCATCGCCGCCTTGCCTTCGCGCAGCACCTGAAAGAGGTCGGTCTTGGCCCAACGGTCGGGGTCGGTCAGCGCCGCGTGACGGCCAGGGTCGAGTTCGACCGCGACCGCGTCGTAGTCGCCGCTGCGCAGCCTCCGTTCGACCTCCTCGGCGCTCGCCCGCGAGACGTGCGCGGTGCCAAGAAGCGTGACCTGAGCGCCGCCCACTTCCGTTTCCCGGACGGGCTGAGCGGCGTAGGTGTCAGGAGTGGTGGTCATGGGTGATGGGCACAGCTGAAGTGGAGGCGGGTTCAAACACACATCACTCTACCCGTTCCGGATGAAAGCCCGCCTACGGGTCATAGGCCGTAGCTTGGAGTGTTTCGGGTTGGGATCACCGAGACAGGTCAAAACACTCGAAGCTGGGAACAGCGTGTAGCCGCCTTGTGGACTTTCAATAATACAGTGAGAGAGCGTTTTTGACCAGACGGAAGAACTCCGCTTAGAGAGAGAACGCCGCCGCACCGTGATTGAACTAGAACTCGAAAATGGTTGGCTAGACTAAGCGTGTTTAATCTTACTCGCTCTACTCGCTCAAGCAGCGGTTAGGTCTCTGAGAGCCGAGAGGGTGGTCGGGTCCCACAGTCTCGACGCCGATTCGGACGCTGCAAAACCCTGGACTACAAGCTGTGAGCGGTAAGCCCTCAGCGCAAAATCTCCGCCGGGTCGAGCCGTCCAGCCCGCCGCGCCGGGAGAATCGCCGCCACTACGCTTGTAGCTAGAGAGAGTGCGCATACCCAGATAAAGTCCCACGCCCGCAGTTCGACGGGCAGCTCGGTGATGAAGTAGAGGTCGCCGGGGAGCGGGTACGGTTGAAACTTAAAGTATAAGGAGAGCCCCAGCCCGAGCAGCGCCCCGAGGATGGTGCCGCCGCCGCCTAGGAGCAAGCCTTCGGTGGTAAAGACGGCCAAAACCTGCCGCTCCGACGCACCGATAGCCCGCAAAATAGCGATCTCCTCGGTTTTTTCAGCGACGGTTAAAATCAGAATGTTGGCGATACCCATCGCCGCGACCAGTACGATCAGAAAGACCACCACGCCGATAAGCGTTTTTTGCAGCTCGAGCTGCCGCACCAGTCCACCGAACAGACTCTGCCACGGCGTCGCCCACAACCCCGTCGTGTCGGCGAGCGTTTGCGAAAGCACCTCCGCCGCTTCGGGGTCGGCGAGCCGCACGTGGTAGCCGCTGATCTGGCCCCTGATGTCCAGGTAACTTTGCAAGGTCGGGATTGAGGTGTATGACACCGCGCTGTCGATGATCTCGTTGCCGACGGTGAAGGTGCCCGCTACCGGGAAGGCCGTGCGGCTGCGGCTAATATCGACGAGCAGCACCTCATCGCCCTCGACTGCACCTAGATTGTTGGCTAGGCTGCCGCCCAAGACGATGCCGCCTGAGGCGAGCGCGTCGGCTTCCCGACTGAGCACACCCAGCTCGAGGACGTTCTGCTCCCGCGCGGGGTCGACGCCCAAGACTTGGGTGTACCCCTGCGCCCCGGAAACGCCAGCGGTCGCGTCCGCGCGGCGGGCGATGAGCGCCTGCGCCGACAGATACGGTGCCGCGGCGACCACGCCGGGAACCCCCTCGATGCGCCTCAGGAGGGCCGCGTCGTTCGCCAGCGTGTCGCCGCCATAGGTCGCCAGCGACACGTGCGGCGTCGCCTGAAGGGTGCTGCTGATGAGTTCGTCGATAAAGCCGTTTGTCAGGGACAGCGCCGTCACCAGCACCATCACGCCGACGGCCACACCCAAGAGTGTCAGGGTGCTCTGCAAAGCGCGGCGGCGGATATGGCGCAGCGCCAAAAAGAGGACGAACCGCCTCACTTTACGCAGCTCATCTCAGGTACGCCTCGACGTCGCGGTTGTGGTCCTCAAGGGTCAGGTTAGGCCTGAATGTCCCGTCTGTACCGTGTAAAAAGTATAGATAGGGCTCCCCGGTGGCGTCGGTGCGCTCGGCCCCAAAGATGACAGAGAGCGCGTGAACGCCGGGATTACCGATGGGGGTACGGGGGAGACCGGCGCGGGTATAGGTGTTCCAGGGTGTGTCGCGGTCTATATCACCGGCTACGGCGTCGAGTTCGGGAAGCCGTTTGCCGAGACCGTAGGCGACGGTCGGGTCGGATTGGAGGCGCATGTTGCGCTCTAGGCGGTTTAGGAACACCCCGGCGATGATCGGCATCTCGTTGTGGGAGCCCGCCTCGGCCTGCACCATGCTGGCGAGCGTAACCCACTCGTGAACGCTCAACCCGAGCCCTTGTAGCCGCCGCCGCGTCTCCGGGGTCAGCTCGCGCTCAAAGCGGTGGAGCATAAGCTGAACGACCTCGCCCGCGCTGCTGCCGACCGGAACCTCGTACGAGGCGGGGAAGAGGTAGCCCTCCAAGCCGACCCCCGGCGGCACGAACGGGGGCCGTAACGCGCCCGGTTTCTTAACGAGCTGCCGGACGTCCAGGCCCAGGTCGGCGCGCAAGCGGGCGGCGACCTGGGCGGCCCGAAAGCCTTCCGGAATTACGACCGAGGCAACTCTAGGCTGTCCACCGCCCGCAAGCCGCTCGGCCAGCTGCGGGGTACTGAGCGTCGGGCTGAGGGTGTAGAGCCCTTCGCCTACATCGCGGTCGAGACCCTCTAGCTGCAAATACAGGCTGAACACGCGGGCGTTACGAACGAGTCCAGCCTCTTCCAAAGCTCCGGCGACCTGCGCTGCGCCCCAGCCCGGCTCTATCTCGAACTCCTTGGTGGGGCCGGTGTCCGAGATCGGTCTCAGCTGCCGCCGCACCCAGCCGAGCGTTACAGCAAGGGTACTAGCGAGCAAAAGCGCGACGAGCAGCGCCCAGCGCAGCCAGTGGGGCGGGGCGGGACGCTGTGACGGTTCGGGTAGGGTGGTTTCGCTCACTCGCCCTACTCTACCTTGCGGCGCACGCACCGACAGAGGTGTAGACCTTCAGCACAGGTTGCGGGCTTTTAAAGGTTCCCAGGCTCAACGCTGAAAAAAGGCGAGCGTCGTCGCCGCCCCACACGGTGTCATAACCTGGCTCAAAGCGCTCAGAAAACGCCCCGACGGGTGTTCCGCTTAGGCTGACGGCGACTGCGGTCGGCGGAGACCGGCGATGAGCAGGTGGACCAGGCGACGTGCGTTGTAGCGGGAGTCGTTACCCGCGCCGATGCAGAGGTTGCCGACACCGCGCATCAGTTCGTAGGTCTCTATGTCAGGGCGAATCTCGCGCGCCTCAGCTGCGGCGTTGAGCAGTTGCGTACCCACCGGCAAGAGGCGGTCGAGGAAGTAGGCGTGCAGCGTGTCAAAGCCGGTTTTGTCGGACTGCATAACGGCAGCGAGTCCGTGCTTGGTGACTAGGAAATCAACGAAGAGGTCGATCCACTGTCCAAGCGCAGCGTAAGGACTGGCGCTGCTCGCCAGCAGCGCCAGACCGGCCTCGGCGCAGGCCTCAACCTGATGCCGGTAGACGGCGATGATGAGGTCCGCTCGGGTCGGGAAGTGACGGTAGATCGTGCCCGTTCCGACGCCAGCCTCCGCCGCGATGTCGCGGACCGGCACCTCGACGCCGGACGTGACAAAAAGTGCGGCGGCGGCGTCGAGCAACGTCTGCTCGTTTCGCCGAGCGTCGGCCCGCTTGGGTTGGGTTGCTTTTTCTGCTGGTTCATCAATGTCTGTCATTGCATCTTTCCCTTCGCCGTCCAGCTTGACAAACGGAACAAAGTCCCGTATCTTATAGGAACGGTGTTCCACTTAGGGCATGATACCTGAACGGACGCCCCGCGACAAGCCACCTGTGGCCATTGCGAACTCAGCACGTAATGGAGGATCACCATGCAAGACCAACCCGTCGCCCTGGTCACCGGAGCCAACAAAGGAATCGGCCTGCAAATCGCCAAGGACCTCACGGAACACGGCCTTACCGTGCTCGTCGGGTCGCGCAACCTCGAAAACGGTGAAACGGCTGCGAAGAGCGTCGGGGCAGACGCTCACGCCCTTCAGCTCGATGTTACGGATCAAGACTCCATCGCCGCTGTTGCAGAACGCATCCGCAGCGAGTTCGGCCGCCTCGACGTACTCGTGAACAATGCGGGCATCTCGAGTGCGGGGGGGCCGGGCGCGTCGAACACGCCGAGTATCGCGTCGCTCGAAGAGGTGCGCGTAGTGTTCGAGACGAACGTGTTCGGCGTTATGGCCGTCACGCAAGCGATGCTGCCGCTCCTCCGCGAAGCGCCAGCGGGACGCATCGTCAACATGGGGAGTTCTTCCGGCTCGTTGACGCTGAACTCGGACCCGAGCTATCCGCATCGCTCGGTGTTCGGTGCCGCCTACAGCCCGTCGAAGACGGCCTTGCACGCGATCACGCTGGCCTTTGCGATTGAACTCGAGCCAACGAACGTCAAGGTCAACGCAGCGTGCCCGGGTTTCACCGCGACCGATCTCAACGGGTTTCGGGGCACGCGCACGGTCGAACAGGGCGCACGTGAAGCCGTGCGCCTCGCGCTCATCGGCCCGGACGGCCCGACCGGCACGTTGTCGGACGAGGACGGCCCGGTCGCCTGGTGATCTAGCCTCGGGTGCATGAACGAAGGGACCAGATGAACGGCTGCCATCAGCAGCGCCGACGGCTGTCGGCCAAACCGGACCCCACGTTCCTGCACGGCGGCCAGATCAAACCGAAGACGCTCCCACAGAGAGTCACATTCGAGTTGCGCCGCGCCGGTCGCCATGATAACGGGCGATGGCCAGACGCAGAAATGCACGAAAGGAAATTTTCATGAGCAAGCCAATCACTTCAGCGTTAAATTTACCCGTCAGTGCGCCTACTCCTGTTGTTTCGGTCAGTCCAGTGGTGCTATCAGCTCCCGGCCGTGGCGAGGACTTGCAGGTGCGGGTATCGGCTCCCGCGACAGGTCGCCAACTACCCATCATTGTCTTCGCGCACGGCTTCGGTTCTTCATCCGACGGCTATGCCCCGCTGGTAAATTTCTGGGCGGCGCACGGCTTCGCCGTGATCCAACCCACCTTCCTCGATTCAAGAGCGTTGGGCCTCAGTCCAGAGGATCCCCGGACACCCTCGATCTGGCGGTTTCGGGTCGAAGACATGAAGCGTATCCTCGACAGCTTGGGTCTCATCGAAGCTTCGGTTCCGGGGCTCGGGGGGCGCTTCGACCGGAGCCGCATCGCCGCAGCCGGGCACTCGTACGGAGCTCAGACGACCGGTATGCTGTTAGGCGCGCGGGTCGTTGCCCCCGACGGCAGCTCGGGAGAGGATATGTCCGACCCTCGGATCAAGGTTGGCGTGCTGCTTTCCGCAACTGGCCGGGGAGGTGAAGCTCTCACTCCGTTCGCAGCCGAGCATTTTCCGTTCATGAACCCGAGCTTTGCGGAGATGACGACGCCGACCCTTGTGGTTGCGGGTGATAAGGACAAGTCTCCGCTGAGCGTCCGTGGGCCGGACTGGTTCACGGATGCGTACACCCTGAGTCCAGGAGGGGAGTGGCTGGTTACGTTATTTAGAGCAGAACACATGCTCGGCGGGATTTCCGGGTATCTCGTGACAGAAACGACGGACGAGAACCCCGAGCGAGTCGCTGTGCTCCAGCGGCTGACGTGGGCCTACCTCCGCAGCGCGCTCTACCCCGAAGACCGCGCCTGGGACGCAGCGTGTGCCGCGTTGCAGGAAAGCTCTAATCCGCTGGGTCGGGTCAGATGCAAATGAAGCTCTGAGAGGCGCAGGGTCGGGGGGCTCTGCCAACTTGGGCTTGGGTCCCTCCGTGTAGCTTGGGCCGTTTCGCCCCCTGAGCCGAGGTCCCACGCCTGACCGTGCCCGCCTTTACTGTGTCCACCGCTTCCCAGCGGAAGTGATTGCGTGGTCCAGCTCTACCTGCGGTTCCTCCCCAGCCTGCGAGATGTGGACGGTAATCCGAGCTGTGAATGAGGGCAAGGGTACGGGGATGGCAACGATGACTTCACGCCCTAAGTTTTTAAGCAAGTGACTGCTCCACGGCGAGAGACTACCGACTTCAAGCGCAACTCGCGCCTTGAAAATTGCTTCAAAGTGCTTTTGGAAGTTGTCTGGCGTCGTCAGAATCCCCTTCTGACTCAGCCCTATCCGGCGTTTTTCTGCCGCGCCAAGTAGCTTTCTAAGATCAGGACCGCCGACCGTTCGTCAAGGCGGCCTTTTTCCTGCCGCTGTTTTTTCTTAAGGCCACTTGTCGCCAGCCCCTGCGACGCCACTTTAGTGGTCAGGCGCTCGTCTTCAAATACCACCGCGAGACCTGCCTTTTCGAGCGCCGCCGCAAACGTGCGTACCTTCGTCGTCTGTGGCGAGTCACCACCGCGCAAGCGGCTCGGCAAGCCCACCACGACGCGCGCCGCGCCCTCCTCGTCGACAAGGGACTGCACCGCCGCTACGTCGAGCGCTAGTTTCTGCCTGGTGATAAAGCCGCGCCCGAAGGCGAAGTTTGAGCCGACCACGCCCCGCGCCACGCCGATGCGCGCCGCGCCCACATCGAGGGCGAGCACGACTTCAGCGCCGGTAGTTCCAGGTTCAGCCACGCGCAGCCTCGAGGCCCCGCTGCATATCGTCCGGGTGGGGCTCCGGGTAACGCCGGGGACGGTTACGCAACGCCTGTCTAAACATCGTGAGGTCTTCGGGTAACCCCAACTTCGAGACAGTTGGATGCTTTTGCAGACGGCGCAGACGTTCAGGGCTCTTAAGCCCTCCCAGCGGCGGCAACCAGAAGTCCGGCAGTTGGGCCAGCCCGCGCAGGGCGCGCACTTGCGACGCGGCTAGATCTCCGTACAAGGGCGTTCGGCTTAAATCTTCAAGAAAACGGCAGTGACGTTCCGCACGTTCCGCAATGACCCCCTCGAGTGCGACGAACGTCCCGGTAAGCCCCACCAGGTCGGCTAGATACCCGATGCGCGGCCCGTGCAGCCTCAGGGCCAGAAACCCCAGCCTGTCGTCTGCGCGTCCTTCGGCGTCGAGAAGGTTGGCGCTAAAGACCAAGTTGTCGATGGTGTCGCGCGCGCCCTCCTCGAGTACAAGTCGCTCCGAAGACACCCCAAGCCGGCGCGTCAGGTAGCCCGCCAATAGAACTGCTTCGGAGGGTAGATCGTCGCCGCCGGTTCGTCCGCCCGTGATGAGCAGCCGTTTCGTCGCGCCTTGCCCTGACAGCGTTCCGGCGGCGAGCGCGGCGCGGCGGGCGTAGACGTTGGGCCGTCCGTCAGGCTCGACTGGCCCGTAGCCGAACACCACGAGCGTGCCAAATCCTAAAGCCACGTTTTTACAACCATTGCTTTCACGCCTATTTTTACAACCACCCTTCGATGACCTCCGCGACCCCGTCGTCGTCAGCGTCGCTCGTTACCCAATCAGCTAGCTCCTGTACGCTCCTATCGGCGTTGCCCATCGCCACGCCGAACCCGGCCCAGGCGAGCATCTCCCAGTCGTTATGCTGGTCGCCAAAGGCCGCTACGTCTTTGGCCCCTAACCCCATGTCCGCCGCGACCCGTTCTAAAGCCGCGCGTTTGTTGACCTCCGGCCCGACGACCTCCAGAAGACCCGGCATACTCCAGGTGCCGTGAACCGGCAGGTCGGCAAGGGTTTTATCAAGCACTTCAGGGGGTTCGGTGGGATGCCAGAACAGGAGCTTGGTGACCTCGTCCTTAATAAACGCGGCAACGTCCCCCACGCCGTCCGGCTCGGTCTCGTAGGGAAACACGCCGCGGCGCAGCAGTTCGTAGCGTTTGGTATCGACGTACCAGCCGTAGGCCGCCTCGAGCCCGCACATCACGCCCGGATGCGCGGCGCGCATCCTCCGGACGGCCTCGCGCGCTACCACGCCCGGAAAGTCGAAGCGCACCAGCGCCCGGTCCTCCGCGAAGTTGTACACGGCCCCGCCGTTATAAACGATGGCTAAGTCTACCAGCCCTAACTGCTCGGCAAAAACCTTGGCCGTTCGCGGAGGCCGCCCCGTACAGATAACGACCACCACCCCGCTCGTAACGAGCCCGCGCACCGCCGCCCGGTTGCGCGGGCTGACGGTCTTGTCAC
The DNA here is from genome assembly GCA_902806425.1 of uncultured Truepera sp. GTDB lineage: Bacteria > Deinococcota > Deinococci > Deinococcales > Trueperaceae > Truepera. Next base: position 10,302 of record CADCWP010000355.1, on the reverse strand, counting down.
CCTTTAAGAGCGTCCCATCGAGGTCTAAGGCGACGAGCTTGGGCCGCTCAGGACGCCGCAAGAATCTCGGGGACGGCGGCGAGGGCCGCGCCGAGGCGGCTCGGGTCTTTGATCCCGGCTTGCGCCAGGTTGGGCCGTCCGCCGCCGCCACCGCCCGCACGTTTGGCAATCTCGCCGACCAACTTTCCGGCGTGCGCGCCCCGCCCTTCGGCGTCGCGGCTCACTTTGGTCACCAGCAGCGGGCCGCTGGCGAGCACCACGATGTCCGCGCCCGAGCGCTCCAAAAGCGCGTCGGCGGCGTTTCGCAGCGCGCCCGCGTCGAGCCCGTCTAACTGCGCCGTGCTGTAGCGAAAACCACCCGCCTCCCGCACCACGCTCTGCGTGCTACCTTGTGTCTGCGCCGCCGCCAGCTTGTCGCGGAGCCCCGCGACCTCACGCTCGCGCACCTTGAGGTCGCCCTGCAACCGCTCCACGCGTCCGGTTACTTCGTCCGGTTTGACGCCTAGGGCTTTTGCGGTCGCTGCGACGCCTTCCCTCAGGCTGTGCAGATACGCTAAGGCCGCCTCACCGACGAGCGCCTCGAGCCGCCGGACTCCCGCCGACACCGACTCCTCCGCTGTGATCAGAAAGACGCCCAGTGTCCCCGTGCGGGAGACGTGGGTGCCGCCGCACAGCTCTCTGGACACCCCCCTTTCGCCGCTTTCAGGCGCGACCGTGACCATCCGCACCCGCTCGCCGTACCGTTCGCCGAAGAGCATCATCGCCCCGGCCTGCCGCGCCTCGGCGATGGACACTTCCTGCCACGACACCTGCAAATCGCTCTGCACCCAGCGGTTGACGAGCGTTTCGGTGCGGGTCACCTCGCCCGCTGCGAGCGCCTTCGGGTGTGAAAAGTCGAACCGCAGGCGGTCGGGTGCAACCAGCGACCCGGCCTGCGCGACGTGCGTGCCGAGGACACTCCGCAGCGCCGCGTGCAGCAGGTGGGTGGCGGTGTGGTGCTTCTCGGTCTCGCTGCGGCTTGGGTCGATAACTGCCCGCACCTGCATGTCGGGTGTGAGCGTGCCGCGCAGCACGCGTGCTTGAAGGACGAAGACGCCGCCCTTGGTCTTGGTGGTGGTGCTGACCATCGCCTTACCGTCAGGCCACTCGAGCGCCCCGGCGTCGCCGATCTGTCCGCCTCCTTCGGCGTAGAAAGGCGTCGTGTCCAGGACCACCTGCACGGCGTCCCCTTCGCGCCCTTCTGCAAGTTCGGCCCCGCCCCGGACGAGCGCCAGCACCGTCGCAGAGGCGTCCCGTTCGGTATAGCCGGTGAAAACCGTCGGCCCGTGGGTTTCGGCCACGCGACTGAAGGCGTCTTGCGCCGCGAAGAGAACGCCACCCTCTCGTGATGCGCGGGAGGTCTCTCGAGCCGTCCCCCGCGCCGCCTCGTACCCGGCCCGGTCTACCGTGACGCCGCGTTCTTCGGCCATCTCCTCAGTAAGGGATAACGGAAAACCGTAGGTCTGCCAGAGGTCGAAGGCCACGTCGCCGGGGAGTTCGGTGCCGCCCAGTCCGTCCAAAAGCTGCGACACGCGGAGGATGCCGCTCTCCAACGTCCGCAAAAACTGCGCCTCTTCCGCCTCCAAAACACCCTCGATGCGTCCTTGCGCGTCCCGCACCTCCGGATACGCGTCTCCCATCGCCTCGACAACTCCGGCGACGAGTTTGTGCAAGACCGGCGCGCGCAGCCCCAGCAGGTACGCCTGCCGCGACGCGCGCCGGATGAGCATCTTGATGACGTAGCCCGCCCCATCGTTCGCGGGCAGGATGCCGTCAGTGATGCACATGCTCACCGAGCGCACGTGATCGGCGATGATGCGGTGCTGAACGGAAACGATGTCGTTGTAGGGCACGCCGGACAGCGCGACCAAGCGCCGGATGGTCGGCTGGAAGAGTTCAGTCGCGTAGGCGTCCTGCGCGCCGGAAACCACGGTGGCGACGCGCTCTAGTCCGCTCCCGGTGTCGATATTTTGCTGCGGCAGGGGGCTCAGCACGCCGCCCTCAAGGTTGTACTGGGTGAATACCAGGTTCCAAATCTCGATGTAGCGGTCGCCAGAGCCGGTGTTGGGGCCGGTCTCGTCCGGAGAGCCGAAGTCGGGACCACGGTCGTAGAAGATTTCTGAACAGGGGCCGCACGGGCCGGAACGCTCATCTTTAATGGCGTTGGCGGGCCAGAAATTCTCGCCTTCACCCCACCTCGAGAGCCGCACTTCGGGGATGCCCACCTCATCACGCCAGATGGCGTACGCGTCGTCGTCGTCCGTAAAGACGGTGGCGTAAAGCTTTTCGGGAGGGAGTCCCAGCCACTTGGGCGAAGTAAGGAACTCCCACGCCCAGGTGATCGCCTCGCGTTTGAAATAGTCGCCGAACGAGAAGTTGCCGAGCATCTCGAAAAACGTGTGGTGCCGCCGGGTACGCCCGACGTTCTCGATGTCCGAATCTTTGCCGCCCGCGCGCATACACTTCTGGCTGGTGGTGACGCGCGGCCACACCCCTTCAACGCCCGGAAACCGGGGCGTCGCGCCCTGAAAGTACGGCTTGAACTGCTGCATCCCCGCGACGTTAAACATCAAGGTGGGGTCGTCACTCTTTAGGGACGTGGCTGGGTAGACGAGGTGCTGTTTGCTCTTGAAAAACTCGAGGTACTTGCGCCTCAAGTCGTCGGCTGAAATTTGCGTATGGCTCTGCACGGTAGCCTCCTGCTAACGGCGATTATACAGGCGCTACACGCTTCAGCTCTGTCGGGTCGTTGGGTAGGCTGAGGTGTGGACTATATCCAGTACATCCGCAGCATGGTCGGGTACGAACCCGTCATCATGGTTACGGCCGACGTGGGGATCTTGAACACTCAAGGCGAATTGCTTATGCAGCGCCGCGCTCAAGACGGAACCTGGGGGCTTATCGGCGGCTTTATGGAGTTGGGCGAAACGGTAGAGGAGACAGCCCGGCGTGAAGTCTTGGAAGAAACCGGACTTGCGGTCGGGCGGCTCGAGCTTTTAGGCGTGTTTTCTTCGGCTGAACTGTTGACCTTCACCAACGGTGACCGGATTCAGCTTGTGACCGTCGGGTACGTATCGGACGAGGCGAGCGGCACCCCTCAGCTCAGTGCAGAGGGGCTCGAGTTGCGCCATTTCAATCTTAGTGCGTTGCCAAAACCCTTATTTGCACCTAACAAGCCGATTCTCGAGGCGATTCGCGTGCGTTTTGGAGGGCGTCGGTAGGGTTGGCGGCCCGTGTTGGTGATAGGTTGCCCTATGGACTACATTCAGTACCTCCGCGAGATGGTCGGCAAGAAACCGGCGATCTTTGTCGCCGCGGTCGTCCTCATCAGAGACCGTTCGGGCCGTTTGCTTTTGCAATGCCGCGCGGCGCGAGGTTTTTGAGGAGACTGGACTCGAGGTCGGTGAACTCACGTTGTTTGGCGTTTTTACAGATGAGCATGTGTATACAGTAGGTAATCAGGCGCAGACCGTCTTCATCGTCTACACGTCAGACGACATCAGGGGCGAGCCGGTAGCCGATGAGGAAGAAAGTCTCGAGCTTCGCTACTTCGCCCTCGACGCTCTGCCTGAACCCATCTTTCCGCCCAATCTAAACATGCTAGCAGTTGTCAGGGGAAAACTAAACTGAGAGTACGTCTGCTGCGTCGGGCAAAAGGGTTAAAGCCTGACGCGTGTAAGTCGGGGTAAACCTTAGCTGTGCCGGTGCGTCCAGTATACCCTAGGCGAAAAACGTTTTCCGTAGAGCCCGTAAACGTCGCGTTTTCAGCGTCTTGCTAGGCTGCGGTCGGGGTGACTTATGTTCGTCTACCACGCCTGCCCAGCCGAAATGCTGGGCGCTACGCTCTATCCACTCGCTGACCTGAAGATGCTTTATCCCAAGCTTTATGCCCATGAGAGGCTCAAGTATGACGATCATCCGGCCCGAAAACGCATCCCGTGGGCGCGCGTCGCTAAGCTCGAGTGCTCGCGTCAAGGGGTCCTAAACTTCGCGCCCGTCCATCCGCACCTCATCTACCGGGCCTGGGCAGACCTTGGTGTGACGCTTCCGTCTAAGTTCTGGTTTCGCATCCCGGTCGAACGCTTCGCCGAGCTTCCGGCGGTCATCTTCGTTCCGAGTGGTGCGGTCGGAGACGACATTCCGGACGCGGACGTGAGCTGGTTCGACTCTGAGACGTATCACGAGCTGACCCTGCCGCCCGCTACGCTCGAGTGGTACAGGGAACTTCACACGGAGGGTAAGCGTGGGGCGTGGTTTTCACGGGTACCGCATGTGCTGGTCAAAGGCCCGGTAAGTGTGGCGGGACTGAGACCGTTCGATTGGTCGGTACCTTAGGGTGCTTGCCCAGCCATAGGTGCGCTTGCTAAGTTGAAGCGCGTGGACACTTATGACGCCGCGCCCATCGCCTCGTTTTTCGACGCTTACGGTGAGCGCGAGTGGGACCGTTTCGGTACCGCGCCTCTGGATCAGGGCAACCTCCACATCCATCAGCACTACCTGAACCGCTTTGTAGAGGCGGTTATGCACGTGCTGGACGCGGGCGCGGGGCCGGGGCGCTTTACGATTGAACTCGCCAAACTTGGCGCGACGGCGACCGTCGGGGACATCTCGGCGGGACAGTTGGCGCAGCATTGACGGCGGCTTGAAGAGGCGGGTTTAGAGCACGCCGTCGTCGCCCACCATCAGTTTGACATCACCGACCTGTCGCGTTTTCCGGACGCCTCGTTTGACGCGGTGGTTTGTTACGGCGGCCCAATCAGTTACACGATGGACAGGGCTGACGACGCCGTAAGCGAACTTTTGCGCGTGACCAGATCGGGCGGCCCCGTACTTCTCAGCGTGATGTCCAAAGTCGGCGCGACGCGCACCTTTTTGCCGGGAGTGTTGGCGTTGGGGCGTCAAGACCCGGCCTTTGTAGAGAACGTCATCGCCACCGGCGTTTTGCCTGGGCAGCACAACAACGGCCACGCCATGACGATGTACAGCTGGGCGGAGTTGAAGGCACTTTTAGCGCGGCACCCGTGCGAGCTTGTCGTGGCGTCGGCAACAAACCATCTCACGACTTCGCATCCGGAAACCGTACTGGCGGCTTCTCAAGAACCTGAACTGTGGCGGCGGCTGCTCAGGCGGGAACTTAGGCTCTGCGCCGAACCGGGCATCCTGGACGGCGGCACGCATATCCTGGCCGCCCTGCGCCGTCTGTAAACGCCTTGTCCTATTCCTGGTAACGCGGTATAACGCGGCGGCAGGGAGGGTATATGGCGTTAAAGCTAGTTCATGTGGGCTTCGGTGGTTGGGGACTCGACTGGACAAAGGTTGTTTTAGACACCCCGGAGGTCCAAACGGTCGGCGTAGCTGACCCGAATCCGGCGGCGCTGGGGGCAGCCCGGTCGCGTTACGGCTTGCCCGAACATGCCTGTTTCGCTTCGCTGGGGGCGGCTCTCTCCGCTACCGACGCGGACGCTGTGCTCATCACAGCGGGGGCGGCGGTCCACGCGCCGCTGGCTCTGAGCGCGCTCGCGGCGCGCAAACACGTGCTCGTCGAGAAGCCCTTCGCGCCCACCCTCGCCGAGGCTCAGGCCGTCGTCGCCGCCGCTGCCGCGCAGAACCGGGTGCTGATGGTCAGCCAGAACTACCGCTTTTTTCCGGCTCCGTGGGCGGTGCGCGCACTCGTCGAGGAGGGTGCTATCGGCGTAGTGGGCAGCGTGTACGCCGATTTTCGGGTCGACATGGCGCGGCGGCTCGGGTCGGGAAGCGCATACTTCGCCCTTCCCGACCCACTGCTCCTAGACATGTCAATTCACCACTTTGACCTACTGCGCTTTACGCTGGGCGAGGCTACAGAGGTAAGCTGCACGAGCTGGAACCCTCACGGCAGCCCCTTTACCCATCCGGCGGTAGCGAGCGCAGCGGTGCGGCTTGGTGCAGGCGGGACGGTCAGCTACCGGGGCAGCTGGCTGGAGGGCCCGTCTACCAACTGGGCGGGTGTATGGCGCTTGGAGGGCAGTCGGGGCCGCCTGAGCTGGACGAGCCGCAACGGCCGTGACCTAAGCGGCGAACGGGTCACCCTGCGTGGACGGCGGCTGACGCTTCCCGAGCTGACGCGGACCGGGCGGCGCGGCGTGCTCTCAACATTCGCCGAGGCCGTCGCAACGGGCCAAGAACCCCTGAGTTCAGGCAGGCACAACTTGGGGAGTCTGGCGCTGACCCTGGGTGCCATCACCTCGGCGGCGCAGGGGCGTGCTCTCGCATTAGCCCCATAGGTCACGCGTGAAGCGCGTGCTAGACTTATCTGCTTATGCGCGTCGGCTTTATTACACAACTCTTATGGTCCCGCTACGGGGAGTTTTGGACCAAACTTGTCTCGGGTGCGGGTTTAGAGCCTATCTACGCCGCTGACGACGCGGTGCGGCGGGCGCTGAACGACCCACGGCTCGAGCGGGTCCCCGGCACGGCGTTTCGGCTGGCGGCGGCGCAGGCGCTTGCGCTGGGTGCTGACGCCGACGTAATCTTCGCTCCCGAGCTGAACCCCGGCGAGAGTGCTACGCGCGGGGGTGGGCAGGACGCCTTTATCGCCCATTTTCCCGAGGCGCTCGCTACGACGCTCGTGGGGCTGCCGCCGGTCATCGGGGTTCCGGCGTCGCTCTCAGAACCGGGGCTCGAGGGTCTGGTCGTCAGCACGCTGCTCAACCTGACGCACGACGCGGGCCTGGTGCGGCGCGTCTGGGAGCGGGGGCGCGGCGCGGCAAAAGCGCCCCGCCTCCCCGACCCCAAGTGGCGGGTGCGTCCGTCCGAGGGTGGTACGGTGGGCGTTGTCGGTCAGCCGTGGCTTTTGGGTGATGCGCTGGTACGGCGCGCAGCCGGGGACGTTCATACCGTGTCGCAGCATCAGCTCGACCCCGCCCTTTTGCGCGAAGAGGGCCGCCGGCTAGATAGCCGCCTGGTCGGTACCGATACCGAAGTGCTAGGGGCAGCCCGGTTTCTGGGCCGCAAGGGCAACGTCGAACGGCTTCTCATGATCGCCGACGAAACCTCCGGCACGGACATGTGGCTGGTCACGCAGGTTGAGCGCGCCGCCCACAAGCCGCTTTCTATCGTCTACATTCAGCGGCTCGGTGAAAGTCCCTAGTGCTGCTGGTGGCGTTTTTGGCTACCGCCATGTACGCCGTCGTCAACGCCTTTGGTGCGTGGTTGGTGAGCCGCCGGAAACCGTGGGTGGCGCGGCTTTTTATGCTCTCGGCGGTGGTGTTGGTGATCGCGGCGGCGGCGCTTGCCTCAAGCATCCCCTACACCCGCACGATTCTGGTTATTGGACTTGTGCTAGCTTCGGTTTCGTCTTATGTCAACGCCCAAGTGGTTATTGGCAGGGTGGTCTGGCGCAACCACACCGTCCGCGCACTCGTCGCCCTCTTAATCTACCTGATCGGTGAGGTGGCGATGCGGTATACGTTTTAGGGGCGAGCTTGTAGCTTGTAGCTTGTGGCGTGTAAGTGCTCGTCTACTCACCGAAAAGTTTTTTAAGGGCGTCCTCGCGGTTGGTTTTCTTGACGGCGAAGTAGCGCTCGTTGTCAACCTCCAGCTGCCCCTTTTGCACAAGTTTATCGAGCGCGTCGCCTAAAACCTTGACCGACAACTCTTCATGGTGGTGCTCGTCGATGTAGCGCTGCACCTCGCGCAGTGACGCGCCGTGGATGGTGGAACGGACTGCCTCTATCACCCAATCGTCCACACTCATGAAAGCAGTATACGACCTAGTGCCGCGCGGTGGATAAGAGGCTCGAGCCTTTTGTACTATTTCCCGAGCGTCCTCGAGACCGACCCTTTCCCACCCCCACCCGCCTTGTGATAGACCTCCTGTGTCCCGCCCGACAGCTCACCCCACGTCACCTCTTCGTCTAAGGTGATGACCTTGACCGGGCAGGAGACCACACAGGCGTTGCAGCCGTTGCAGCGTTCGGGGTGAAGCTTCAAGACCCCGCCGCCACCCTCTTTGACCGGCGTCAGCTCGCGCTCAAACGCGTCCGTAGGGCAGACGTTGGTGCAGACCGGACACATGATGCAGCCGTCGTGAACGCGGGGCAGCGTCCACGGCACCTGCGCCTCGGGCTCCGGGTCGGCGGCTCTGATGGTAAGCAGTTGGCGTTCGTGCTCAATCGGCACGCCTTTTTGCTCCGCCTCGGTCTCGCTAAAGGCTTCAAGCGGCGCGAGCAGGTCGGCGGAAAACTTCTGCGTGCTGCGAACGCCGCCGCGAAGCAGCTCCCGGCGGCTCATAGCGTCGGGGTTGTCCGTGGCGTCGAAGCGCGTCTCCTGCACGACTTCGGTGCTGAGCGTGCGTCCGCGTACGGCGGCCAGGGCCGCAGCCTCCTCGACAAGTTTGGCGACCGCCTCCGGCACCCCGACACCGCCGATCTTGCACTCCGCGCACTCGTTCCGGACGAGCGTCACCTTGTCTTTACGGCTCGCCAACCTCAGCACGTCGGTGGGTTGCAGCCGCGTCAGGCACTGCACGCTCTGCGCCGAGCCCTTGACTTGCGAGCACTTGACCGGCGCGCCCGGTTGAAAAGACGCGCTGCTAAAAAGGGCCTGCGACGGGCACGCCTGTACGCACAGTCCGCAGCCGGTGCAGTCGATCTCGTCGATCTCGACCTGCCGCCCGATGGTGATGGCCTCGTGCGGGCACACGTCCCGGCACACCGAGCAGCCGCCCACCGTTTTGGTCACGACAAGGCAGTGCTCCGGCGTGTAGGTCGGCTGGATGTTGGTGGCTTTGACGATTAGGTTTAAAAGTCGGTTAAACACTTTACCTATAGTTTAGCCGAGCCGGACGACGAAGAGGGGCCTAAGCCCGACATACGGATTGGTTTAACCGTCACCCGCCTTACACGCCTCTGAAAAGGGGCGGGCGTAGAGTTCTCTACGGAAAGCGAGGCTTACAGGTGACTAAAAGCGCAGAAGCAAATGCAAAGGCGAGCGGGACGTTTAGGTTGGGCGGCGACATCGAGGTCAACCGCCTCGGGTTCGGGGCGATGCGGATTACCGGCGAGGGCATCTGGGGTGAACCGGGCGACCGGGACGAGGCGTTGCGCGTCCTTAAACGTCTGCCCAAGCTGGGCGTCAACTTTATCGACACAGCCGACGCCTACGGTCCCGACGTCAGCGAAGACCTGTTGCGCGAGGCGCTGCATCCTTATAACGGCCTAGTGATTGCGACAAAAGGTGGGCAGGTTCGCAACGGCCCCGGTGTCTGGGTTCCTTTAGGTCGCCCCGAATACCTGCGGCAGTGTGTGCTGATGAGCCTGCGCCGCTTGGGCGTGGAACGCATCGATCTCTGGCAACTCCACCGCATCGACCCCAAAGTAGACCGTGACGAGCAGTTTGCAGTCATTGCCGAGATGCAGCAGGAAGGCTTGATCCGCCACGTCGGCCTAAGCGAAGTCAGCGTTGAAGAGATTAGGGCTGCGCAGCGGCACTTCAAGGTAGCAAGTGTACAAAACCTCTACAACCTTGTGACCCGCCAGAGCGAAGAGGTTTTGAACTTCTGTGAAGTAGAAAATATCGGCTTTATCCCCTGGTATCCGCTCGCTTCGGGCAGTCTGGCGCAACCTGGGAGCGTGTTGGATGAGGTGGCAACCAAGCTCGGCGCGTCGCCGTCGCAGGTCGCGCTGGCCTGGGTTTTAAAGCGCAGCCCGGTGATGCTGCCCATTCCCGGCACCAGCAAAGTTTCGCACTTGGAGGAGAACATCGCCGCCGCTGCCCTCGAGCTGAGTGACGAAGACTTCAGCGCGCTAGACGAGGTCGGTCGGCAGGAGTCGGAGCGTCAGCAAGCGGCTTAGGCTGACGGCTCAGTCGTGCGTCAGATCGGGTAGTTCTTGCGCGTGACGACCCACAACACGCCGCGCAACGATAGCGTCGTTGTTAAGCAAGGTTGGTAGGGCGTTCAGGCCGTACCAACCTATATCACTGATCTCTCGTGAGTCAACGACGTGGGGCTCGCCCAAAATGATGGTGGCGACGTACACCGAGGCGTACTGATCGGGCTGCCCGCCGCCCCGCAGATGGTAGAGGCCGAGCTGATACTCGAGGCGAACTTCAACCCCGATCTCTTCCCGCGCCTCTCGCACCGCCGCCTGGACAGGTAACTCCCCTGGATCGACGACGCCACCGGGCAGCCCGTAGACACGTCCACCGTAAGCTTTGTGAACCAGCAAGACTTCGTTTTTAGCATTGGCAATGAGCGTCGCGGCACTCTGCGGTGGTAACTCA
>CADCWP010000354.1 GCA_902806425.1 uncultured Truepera sp. | reverse complement strand
GACCTCGGTCGCTACAGGCCAAGGACCCGACATCATGACGTACCACATCTCGCGCTACCCGCTGGGGCTCGAGCAGGGTGTTCTGAGCCCAATCACCGACGAAGAACTCGCCAGCGTTGAGCTGTCCAAGGACGACTATCCGGAGGGCCTCGTCGAAGCCGCGACCTTTGACGACCAGATGTACGGGGTTCCCCTAGACATCCACGCGCATATTCTTTACTTCAACCGCGACATCCTCCGTGAAGCCGGGCTTCTGGGCGAAGACGGGATGCCTACAGGTATCGAAGGCATCGACAACTTCAACGCGGCCTTAGCGAAGATCGCCGAGACCGGCAAGCTGCCGCTGTCGTTCTCCAACTCCGCCGATTCTGGGACCGAGTGGCGCATCTTCTACACGCTCCTGAGACAGCAGGGTGGCGAGGTTCTTCAGGATGACGAACTTGTCCTGGGTGAGGAGGGGCTGACGGCCCTTCAGACTATAACCGATTGGGTCGCTAACGGTTACGCCCGCAAAAACGTCGCCTACCCGGCGTCGGTCGCGCTCTTTACAAGCGGTGAGGCGGCGTTTCACCTCAACGGCGTCTGGGAAGTGCCGACGATGGTTGACTTAGCTGCCAAGGGCGAGCTGTTCGATTGGGGCGCGATGGAAGTCCCCGTGCTGTTCGACCAGCCCGCGACCTGGGCCGATTCTCACACCTTTGCGATTCCGAATAATGAGGACATGGACCCGGAAAAGCGGGCGGCGGCCCTAGAGGTCATCGCTTGGATGAACAAGAACAGCATCACCTGGGCGAGCGCCGGTCACATCCCGGCCTACAGCCCAGTGGTGGCCAGCCCCGAATACCAGGAGTTGGAACCCAACGCGACCTACGCGGTGCTGGCCGAGACCGCGGTTTACGACCCCAAGTCGACCATTGCGGGCGTCGCGTCACCCCTTTACGACGCAGTCTTAAACTTTTTCGAGCCGTCCATCAACGGTCAGCTTCCGGCGGATCAGGCGATTCAGATGTTCGGTGAGGAACTCGAGGCGCAGCTCCGCTAGCCTGCAACATTTTGCTCTACCTCGGTTTGAAGCTAAGCTTGAGGTAGAGCATTCTTTTAAAAGGTGGAGTGATCATGGTGCAAAGACAATCACGAAGGCGTAACTGGCGGATGTGGCGTGACGCGCTGCTGCTCATCACCCCGTTCACACTTCTTTATCTGATCTTTTTTATCTTCCCGACCTTTAGGGTTTTTCAGCTTTCATTTATGGACGTGCCCCTCATCGGTGGGGGCGGGGAGTACATCGGTTTCGAGAACTACCGCGAGCTGATGAGCGACTCGCGTTTTTGGAGTTCGGTTCGGCACACCTTCTACTTTGTGCTGCTGACGGTCATCCCAAATACCGCCATCGGGCTTCTTTTCGCCCTCATGGTGGTGCGGCTCAACCGGCTTAAAAGCATCGTGCTGGCCGCCTTTTTCATTCCATTTATGCTGCCGGTAAGCGTCGTTACGCTGATATGGCAGTGGCTGCTCGACCCGACCTTCGGCATCTTGCAAAACGTCTTCACCTTTTTTACCGGCCAACCGGTTGCGGTCTTCGGCGACCCGAACTGGGCGATGCCCTCGGTCGCCTTTGTCACCGTCTGGTGGACGGTAGGCTTTAACATGCTGCTCTTTATCGCGGGTTTGCAGGGCATCGGCAAAGACTACTATGAGGCCGCGTCGCTTGACGGGGCGACAGGCTTTCAGATCTTCCGCTTCGTGACCTGGCCACTGCTCTGGCCCGTGACGGCGCTTGTGCTGACCTTGCAGCTTATCGCACAGCTTAAAATTTTCGATCAGGTGTACCTCTTGACCGGCGGCGGCCCCTTCAATTCGACCATCGTCACTTTGCAATACATGTATAACGAAGCCTTCCAAAACTTTAACGGCGGCTACTCCTCGGCTATCGGGGTGGCGCTTTTTGTCATCATCTTGATTGCCTCCTTGATTCAAATTAGATTCTTACGGACAGGAGGGGCGCGGTGAGCCAGGCGACAGCTCAGGAAGTGCTGAGGGGCACTGCCCCCCAAGTAGATACGCGCCGTCGGGGACGCCCGAACGTCCCTGGCATCGTCGGAACAATTTTTACGTTGATCATGGCGGCGGTATGGATTTTCCCGCTCTATTGGGCGGTTGTCACCTCGCTCAAGCGGGAAAACGACGTTTTAGCAAACCCGCCGAATTGGCTCCCCATCCCCCTGACGTTCAACGCCTACAGCGCAGTTCTTACCGAGAGCGGGTTGCTGCGGTGGTACTGGAACAGTGTCCTTACAGGGGTCATTATCACCTTTGTCGTCGTGCTGCTCTGCATGATGTGTGCCTACGCCATTTCGCAGCTCTCGTTCCCCGGTAAAAACTTGCTCTTCTGGACACTGCTGGCGGGCTTTATGATTCCGGGACAAGCGCTGACGGTGCCGCAATTTATTCTGATGAACGACCTTAACGCGGTTAACACCTACGCGGGCATTATCCTGCCGCAGCTTATCGCTCCGGCGGTCATCATCATCTATAAGCAGTTCTTCGACGCTGTTCCGGGGGAGTTGCACGACGCCGCGGTCATAGACGGCGCAGGCGAAGGCCGCATCCTGTTTAACATCTTTCTGCCGATCAATTGGGGTATCACCTGGGCATTGGCTATCGTGACCTTTATTGGCGCGTGGAACGCCTTTTTCTGGCCGTTTATCATCACGAGTTCCGAAAGCATGATGACCATTCCGGTAGGCATCACGCAGGTCAACGACGCTTTTGGGGTGCAGTACGCCCGCACGATGGCGGTCGCTGTGCTGGCCGGTCTGCCCGTGGTGGTGGCCTATCTGGCGTTTCAAAACCGTGTCACCGAGGGCATTATGGCAACCGCTGGGCTTAAGGGTTGAACTGTTGAGAAAGCGAAGAACCTGTCGGCCGCTGAACTCTAGCCAGAACCACCTTTATAAGGTCACGGTAGGCCTTTTGGCGCTGCTTCTAACTGCCTCCTCGTGGCAGCCTAAACAGAGCCCACTGATGACGCGCTGGGCGGACGAGGTGACGCCGGAAAACGTTCACCCTGAGTACCCGCGTCCACAGCTTGTCCGGGACGAATGGCTCAACCTAAACGGTTTATGGGACCTTGCCTTACAACCCGAGCAGGCGGGGCGACCGGGAACGTTTGGCAGAGACATTCTGGTGCCTTTCCCCGTCGAGTCGGCGCTGTCGGGCGTGATGGAGCGCGTGGAGGGCAAGCGCTTATGGTACCGCCGCACCTTCAGCGTTCCCCCGGCTTGGGGAGAGAAGCGCGTGCTGCTGCATTTCGGCGCGGTCGATTGGGACGCGGCGGTGTGGGTCAACGGTACGCAGGTCGGTCGCCACAAGGGTGGGTACGACCCTTTCAGTTTCGACGTGACCGAGGCTTTGAGGGAGGTGGGACCGCAAGAACTCGTCGTAAGCGTTCTCGACCCCTCGGACGCAGGTACGCAGCCGCGCGGCAAGCAGGTTCGGCAGCCCGAGGGCATCTGGTACACCCCCAGCTCAGGCATCTGGCAGACGGTGTGGCTCGAGCCCGTTCCTGAAACCTACCTTGCAGGCTTGCAGCTCCTCCCCGACATCGACGCGGGCACACTGGGCGTGACGGCGCACACGGGCGGAGCAGAGGGTAGCGAATATACCGTCGAAGTCTCTGCACAAGACGGCAAGGAGCGCGTCGCTAAGCTGACGGGTACGGTTGGCAAAGCGGTAAAGCTACCCATCTCCAACGCCAAGCTGTGGTCGCCGGACGATCCCTTTTTGTACGACCTCGAGGTCCGCTTGCTCAGGGGTAACACCGTGGTAGACCGCGTGACGAGTTATGCCGGGATGCGTAAAATCGCCCTCGGCAAGGACCCGCAGGGCGTCACCCGCCTGTTCTTAAACGACGAGCCACTGTTCCACTTTGGGCTGCTCGACCAGGGCTTCTGGCCCGACGGCCTCTACACCGCCCCGACCGACGCGGCGCTGCGCTACGACTTGGAAGTCGCCCGAAAGGCCGGTTTTAATACTGTCCGCAAACACGTCAAGGTGGAACCGGCGCGTTGGTACTATCACGCCGACACGCTCGGGTTCTTGGTCTGGCAGGACATGCCGAGCGGCGACGCCTATGTGGATAACGGCAGCGGCGAGATCACGCGTTCACCCGAGTCGGCGGCGCAGTTTGAACGGGAACTGAGACGCATGATCGACACCCGCGCCAACAGCCCGTCCATCGTGATGTGGGTGCTGTTTAACGAAGGCTGGGGCCAGTACGACACGGTGCGCCTGACCGAGTGGCTGAAAACTTACGACCCCTCGAGGCTTGTAAACAGCGTCAGCGGCTGGAACGACATGGGCGTCGGCGACGTACACGACGTTCACGCCTACCCCGGCCCGGAGGCCCCGCCTTTAGACCCCGACCGGGCCGCGGTGCTGGGCGAGTTCGGTGGGCTGGGTCTACCCGTTCCGGGGCTTAGCTGGCAGGATGAGGCCAACTGGGGTTATCAGGAGTATGGGGACCAGGCGGCGCTGCTGAGAGCTTACGGCGACCTGCTGGAGGGCGTGCGCGACTTGAGCGTCTCACAGCGGTTGGCGGCGGCCATTTACACCCAGACCACCGATGTTGAAACCGAGGTCAACGGCCTGATGACCTACGACCGGGCGCTCGTCAAGATCGAGACCCCGCGCCTCAAGTACGTAGCTAGGGGTCTCTACAAACCGTTTCCCGCCCCCCGCGCGCTCTCGCCGACATCCGAAGCGGAAGGCGCTACCTGGCGCTACACTACGGAACCTCCGGCGAGAGGCTGGCACGCCCCCAACTTCGATGACTCGGCCTGGTCGCAGGGACCCGGCGGTTTCGGTGAGGCAGGCACCACCGACGGGGTCGTGCGGACACCCTGGGAGGCCCGCGACCTCTGGCTTCGCCGCGACTTCACGCTTAAGGGTTCCCATACCGACCCCTACCTGCGAATTCATCACGACGAGGACGCCGAGGTCTACCTCAACGGTCGGCTCATCGCCAACCTGCCTTTCTACACGGTGAATTACGTCGACATCCCGCTTGACGAACCCGCTCGCGCGGCGCTGAAGCCAGGGCGCAACACGCTCAGTGTCCACTGTAAAAGGGTGGCGTTCGGGGGCTTTTGCGACGTAGGGATTTACGGCCTCACCGAGTGAAGGGCGTGAGAAGCGCGCCTCTTGCCAGCAACCAAATCCCGACCCCGGAGGACCGTAAGAAAGTGAAAGGGAACCTTCAACCGCTATGACGAGGGCAGCACGCTACATCATCGGCATGTTCGTCGCACTGCTCGCCACGCCTGTGCTAGGTGTGGAGGGAACCGACGAGGGGCTTGGGTTCGCCGACGTGAGCGAAGCGGCGGGCGTTCGCGCGGGTCACCGCGCGGTCTGGGACCCCGAGAACGGCGAGGGCTACTTGGGCGTCGGGCAAGCTTGGGGCGACTACGACAACGACGGCTTCTTAGACCTCTACGTCACCGGTAACCGGGATAGCAGCGTGCTCTACCGCAATAGCGGCGATGGGACCTTCGCCGTCTCGCCCTTTGCCACACAGGTGAGTTTGCCGGGGGGCGGGAGCGGCGGCGCGGTCTGGGCGGACTACGACAACGACGGCTGGCGCGACCTGTATGTCCTCAGCGCTGGGGCAGACGTGCTGTATAAAAACGACGCGGGCCGTGGCTTCGTCGACATTACCAAAGAGGCGGGCCTCGGCGACACCGGCAAGGGCGAGTCGGCGACCTGGGGCGACTACGACGGCGACGGCTTTTTAGACCTCTACGTCGTCAACTGGTCGTGTCTGCCCGAGTGCAGTCCCGAGAACGTCAGCCTCAGCCGCGACCGCCTGTACCGCAACAACGCCGACGGCACCTTCTCGGACGTGACGGACCTGCTGGGCGGGGCGAAATCGTTCGGCGCGGGCTTCGCAGCCTCCTTCGGCGACTTTGATAACGACGGTGACCCCGACCTCTACGTCGTCAACGACAAGATGACCGACCCCATCGGGAACGTCATGTGGCGTAACGACGGCCCCGGCTGCGGAGGGTGGTGTTTTACGGACGCCTCCGAAGAGACGGGCACGAACGCCGTGCTCCACAGCATGGGCGTGGCCTCCGGCGATTACGACAACGACAGTGACCTGGACCTGTACGTCTCGAACATGATGAGCCCGATGCTGCTCCTGAAAAACGAAGGTTTGGGCAGCTTTACCGATGTGACCCAAGGGGCGGGTGTGGGCGTCAACCCGCCCAACACCGCTGCGGTGGGTTGGGGGACCGCCTTTTTCGACGCCGACAACGACGGCTTCTTAGACCTCTACCTCGCCTCGAGCGGAACGCCCCCGAGAGCCCCCGGCTTTTACGGCGGCTCCGCCCCCGACATGGAGGACTTTCACCGCCCGTACCCCGACGCGCTTTTTAAGAACAACGGGGACGGCACCTTTAGCGACGCGAGTGCGGCTCTGGCGGCGAACAACAAGCCCACCATGGGTTTCGCCTACGCCGACTACGACAACGACGGCGATGTGGACTTCGTGCAGGGCAACTGGAACGAGGGCTACCGGCTCTACCAAAACGGCGGGGCGACGGCACACAATTGGCTGAGCGTCCACCTCGGCGGCGGCGGGTCCGTCAACCGCGACGCGGTCGGAGCGCGGGTCTACGTCACCGACGAGGGGGGCCGCACGCAGATGCGGGAGGTCGGCCTCGGCTCGAGCCTCGGCGCGGGCCACGACCCCCGGCTCCACTTTGGCCTCGGGCGCTCCAAGATTGAGCGCGTGACGGTGGTATGGCCGAGCGGGCTTAAACAGACCTTTCACGACGTGCCCGCAAACCGGTTTTGGAGGCTCACCTATCAGAACGGGGCGGACGACGCGGGCGTGGCGACGGACTGGTTCGGTTTGGCGCAGGGGCTCGTCCGGGATACGCCGGGGTTCACCCCGCCGGTCGCCTCGCGCGCCTTCGGCTACCTGGGGCTCACGCTCTATGAGGCCGTGGTACCCGGCATGGTGGGCTACCGGAGCCTAGCGGGTCAGTTAAACGGGCTGACGCCGCCCGCGCAACTCGAGGCGGACCTCCACTGGCCGACGGTCGCCAACAGCGCCTTGGCGGCGACTACCCGGCACCTGTTCGGTCCGGCAGCCCCTGAGAATATCGACAAGGTGGAGGCGCTCGAAGCCACCTTCGCCCGCCGCTTCGGGGCCGAGCTGGACGGGGACGTGTTCAAGCGTTCGGTGGCGTGGGGGCAGCGGGTGGCCGAAACCGTCTACGCCTGGTCGCTGACCGACGGTGGTCACGAGGGCTACGCGCGGGACACGAGCGCGTACAGGCCGCCCACCGGGCCCGGCCTGTGGGTCAGCACGCCCCCGACCTTTGGGGCGGCGTTGCAACCCACCTGGGGTGACAACCGCCCCTTCATGGCTGGGGACGGCTGCCCGGTGGTCCCGCCCCTAGCCTATTCTGAGGACCCTGCCTCGGCTTTCTACACGGAGGCGCTCGAGGTCTACCAAACGGTTGGGACGCTTACCCCTGAAAGGCGCGAGATCGCCCGCTTTTGGGCCGACAACCCCCTCGAGACGGCCACCCCGCCCGGACACTGGACAGCCATCCTGACGCGCCTGTTGCGCGAGGGCGGTTACGAGCTGGATAGAGCCGCCGAGGCCTACGCCAAGCTGGGGGTGGCGCTCGCGGACTCGTTTATCGCCTGCTGGCAGGATAAGTATCAGTATAACGTGCCACGGCCCATCTCCTATATCCAGGATGTGATCGACCCCGCCTGGAACCTTCCAAAGGTCACAGACCCAGTCGTGACGCCGCCCTTTCCTGAATACCCATCGGGCCATTCGGTGCAGTCGGCGGCGGCAGCGGCGGTCCTGACCGCAACGTTCGGCCCTGTTCCCTTCACCGACCACACACACGACGCTAAAGGGCTCCCGCCGCGCCGTTTCTCATCTTTCTGGGCCGCCGCCGAGGAGGCCGCCATCAGCCGACTCTACGGGGGCATCCACTTCCGCGCCGCCATCGAGCAGGGTCTCGAGCAGGGGCGCTGTATCGGTGAGCGCGTCAACGCCCTACGGTTCGGGGCGAGGTGAGATATAAAGGTTGCCCTATGCCGGAGGTTTTGTGGTCGAGTCCGTTTGGAAGGAGGATGTGACAATCAGGTTTTCTCATGGACATTTCCCTAGCTGCGCCCGCTCGAGTGGTAAGGTCGGGTGTGGCATGTCAGGCTTCCACCACAAGGAGTTGACCGGACAGTTTTGTTGCGTAGGACTCTACAACGTTATAGAGGTGAAGCTCGAGTGAAGTGGACGCCAAGCCTGTTTCTGCCGGTTTTCACGCCGTGTGCAGCGGCGCAGACCTATACCAACTCGGTCGCCACACCCGTCGCAGAGGACGGCTGTAGGACGACCTAAACCACCGACCCGTGCTCCTTGGCCGCACTTTCTTAAGTAGACGGCTCGCCTACGATCAGGGGGCACGGGGCCAAATACGACGGCGCAACCGTATGGTTCTACACCTTCAATGCTATTCCCGACTTCCGACATTTTGAAGCGCCCCTAAACTGGAGAAAACCTGTGTCAAACCGCATCAAACTCGACCTCGAGCGCACCCTCGGAGGGCTTGACCCCAACGTCTTCGGCGGCTTTGCCGAGCACTTAGGCCGCTGCATCTACGGCGGCATCTACGAGCCAGGTTCGCCCCATGCGGATGAAAACGGTTTAAGAAAAGATGTTTTGGAAGCACTTAAGCGCCTGAAGATGCCCAACATGCGCTATCCCGGTGGCAACTTCGTCTCGGGCTACAGGTGGCGCGACGGCGTGGGTCCCAAAGAGGAACGTCCGGCCCGGATGGAGTTGGCCTGGTTTGACGTGGAGCCCAACACCTTCGGGACAAACGAGTTCATCGACTTTTGCCGCGTTCTCGGCACCGAGCCGTACCTGGCGGTCAACTGCGGCGACGGCGATATGAGAGAGGCGCGCGACTGGCTCGAGTACTGCAACGGCACCAAGGACACGGCGCTCGTCAAGCTCCGCAAGTCTCACGGCTACGACGCGCCGCATAATGTGAAGTATTGGGGCGTCGGCAACGAGGTCGACGGTCCCTGGCAGATCGGCTTTAAAACGCCCGACGAGTACGCCCGCGCCTACACGGAGTACGCCAAGGTGATGAAGTGGACGGATCCCAGCATCAAACTATTCGCCTCCGCCGTTTCGTTATGGAGACGCGACTGGGTCGAGCGGGCGCAGCTGCTTTTGGAACAAGCCGGAAACTTGATCGACTACATGGCGCTGCACTGGTACATGGGCAACGATGCGGTCCGGGGCTACCGCGACGACGACTTCGCCTCGTATATGGCGGCGTCCGAAATTTTAGACGACCGCCTCAGCAGTTATGAGGGTCTAATACGGGCGCTCCGGCTCGAGAATAAGTTGCAAAACCCCGTCTATATCGCGGTGGACGAATGGAACGTCTGGTACCGCACGCATAACGAGGAGAAGCTCGAGGAGATCTATAACCTCGAGGACGCGCTCATGACCGGTTTGCAGCTCAACGCCTTTATCCGCCACGCCAGCAGTGTGAAGTTTGCCAACATCGCCCAGATCGTCAACGTGATCGCGCCGATTTTGACGCGCGCCGACGCGATGGTCCTGCAAACCATCTTTTACCCCTTCGAGGTCTACAGCCGCACCGCCGGGGACACCGCTCTGGACGTCCACTGGTCGGGCGACACCTTCTCGACGCCGGAGCACGCCGCGCTGCGGTTTCTGGACGTGTCGGCGACGCTGGACAGCCAAGCCAAAAAGGTCTCGGTCTATGTAGTCAACCGCAGCCTTGACAGGGAGATCGAAAGCAGCGTCGAACTCGCCGAGGGCCGGTTCGCGGGGGGTGGTCGGGCGTTCGTGATCAACGGGGCCGATATCAAGACGATCAATACCTTTGACGCGCCCGACGGCGTGACGACGCGCGAGGACACGCTTCAGGCTAAGGGTGCGTCGGCGACGTATACGTTCGAGCCGCATTCGGTGACGGCGCTCGTCTTCGACCTCGCCTAGGCGAGGTTGTGCGGCTCGAGAAAGGGGTGTGGCGTGAACTGCGCTAGAACTGTGTTTGGGCTGTGTTTCGGCGTTTTGTTCGGTCTGTTCGGTGGGGGCGTTTGGGCACAAGCGGACGCCCCCACCACGACCAAAGCGGCGCTCGACTCGAGCCGCAACATCCACGACCCCACCGTTATCCGGGCGGGGGACACCTACTACCTTTTCGCCACCGGCAACGGGATACCGATTCACTGTTCGCCGGACCTAAGGGTCTGGGACCTGTGCAGCGCGGTCTTTATCAAAGAACCCGAGTGGCTTACGGAGGCGGTGCCGGGCGTCACGTCGCTCTGGGCTCCCGACATCTCGCAGCGTGACGGCAGCTATTACCTCTACTACGCCGCCTCGACCTTCGGCAGCAACCGCTCGGTTATCGGCTTGGCGACGAACCGGACGCTCGACCCGGACAGCCCGGACTATAGGTGGGTGGACCGGGGGGGGGTCGTGGAGACGCATCCTGAAGACGACCACAACGCCATCGACGCAAATGCCGTCACCGATAAGCAGGGGCGGGTGTGGCTGAGCTTCGGCAGCTACTGGACGGGCATTAAACTGGTCGAGCTTGACCCGGCGACCGGAAAACCGCTCGCGGACGCGCCGCTTCACGACCTCGCCACCCGGCCCGCCGCACCCTACGCCGTCGAAGCACCCTTTATCGTCCGTCACGAACCGTACTACTACCTGTTCGCCTCCTACGACCGCTGCTGTGCCGGGGTGGACAGCACCTACAACGTGCGGGTCGGGCGAGCCGAAGAGATCACCGGCCCCTACTTGGATAAGGCCGGTGTGCCGATGATGGACGGAGGCGGCACGCTCCTGGTTGAAGGCGCTGGACGCTGGCACGGTCCCGGACACAACGCGGTTTTGGGCGAAAAAACGGGCGACAAAATCCTGTACCACGCCTACGACGCCGAGTTCGGTGGGGTGCCGACGCTGCGGGTTAAAGAGCTCTCCTGGGCTGCCGGTTGGCCTGTGGTGGTCGGTGCGCCCTAAAAGGTTTAGGTGATGTCCCTCACCACTGTGGTGTTTACCGCTCTGCAAGTAGCCGATGAGCTGGAACTCATCAGCTATGAGTTATCAGCAACTTAATTCCGGAACACTGAAACGGGAACTAGGCTTAGGGTCAACCGAGCCTATGAGTACGAAGAAACGCCACGCTTGACGCGCCAAAAAGTGTGACCTAAAATTGTGAGCGTTCACAATCCGTCAGCACAAGCCCCTGAGCAACGGCTGACACGACTTTCAAGCCACATTGGAGCCTCTATGCAACAGCTCGCCACCCCTGAAATCTGGTTCGTTTGCGGTTCGCAACATCTCTACGGTCCCGGCCCCTTGGAGGAGGTTGCCCGCAACGCCCGCGAAGTGGCCGAAACTTTAGACGCCTCGGGTCAGCTGCCGCTCAGGCTCGTGTATAAGGCGCTACTGACGACGCCTGAGGAGATTCGGGCGCTCTGCTTGGAGGCCAGCCGCGACCCGAACTGTGCGGGCTTGGTCGTGTGGATGCACACCTTTTCGCCCTCGCGTATGTGGATCGGCGGCCTCTCAGTCCTCAGCAAACCCTTCTGTCACCTCCACACCCAGTACAACCGCGAGCTGCCCTGGGCGGATATCGACATGGACTTTATGAACCTTAACCAGGCCGCGCATGGGGACCGCGAAGCGGGCTTTATGCACACCCGGATGCGTTTGGGGCGCAAGGTCGTGGTTGGGCACTGGACGGACGCCGTGGTGCAGGCGCAACTCGGGGCGTGGGCGCGAGTCGCGCACGCCTGGAGCGATCTACAGGGCGCGAAGTTCGCCCGTTTCGGCGACAACATGCGCTACGTCGGCGTTACCGAAGGCGATAAGGTGGCCGCTGAGATCCGCTTCGGGGTGGCGGTCAACGGCTACGGCGTTGGTGATCTGGTCGAACGGGTCGACGCCGTGTCGGACGCCGAGGTGGAAGGGCTTATCGACGAGTACGAGTCGAGCTATGAAGTCGCTGACGGCTTGCATAAGGGACAGGAGCGTCACGGTTCGCTGCGGGACGGGGCGCGTATTGAGCTGGGGATGCGGGCATTTCTCGAGGAGGGCGGTTTCAAAGGGTTTACCACGACCTTCGAGAACCTTCACGGCCTTAAACAGTTGCCGGGGCTGGCGGTGCAGCGGCTCATGGCGGACGGCTACGGCTTTGGCGGGGAGGGAGACTGGAAGACGGCGGTGCTGCTGCGCGCCCTCAAGGTCATGGCGGGGGGCGAGCGAACTTCATTTATGGAGGACTATACTTACCACATGAGCCCGTCCCCCAGTTCATCACAGTCGCAAGTTTTAGGCTCGCACATGTTAGAGGTGTGCCCGACCATCGCGGCGGGGAAACCGAGGCTCGAGGTCCATCCTCTAGGCATCGGCGGCAAGGAGGATCCGGTGCGCCTGGTTTTCGACGCGCCCACCGGCCCGGCTATCAACGCCTCCTTGATCGACCTGGGAGGGCGTTTTAGATTGATCGTGAACGAGGTTGAGGCGGTTCCCCACCCGGACCTGCCCAAGCTGCCGGTCGCGCGGGCGGTTTGGGAATGCAAACCGGATTTTAAGACGGCGCTCGCCGCCTGGATCTACGCGGGCGGCGCGCACCACACGGTCTACAGCTACGCCCTTAAAAGCGAGTATATGGAGGACTTCGCCGAGGTGGCTGGGATCGAGTTAGTAGTGATTGACGAGCACACCCGGCTGCGCGAACTAAAAAACGAACTGCGCCAGAACGACCTCACCTACACGCTCGCGCAGGGATTGAGGAACTGATATGGCTGACAAGCTCCCAAAAGATAAAACCATGCGCGCCGCGCTGCTGCACGGTGTCCGCGACCTCCGTGTGGAGGAAGCGCCCCGGCCCGAACGCGCCCCGGACGAGGTGCTCCTGCGGGTGCGGGCGGTCGGCGTGTGCGGCAGCGACCTGCACCACTACCTCGAGGGGTCTATCGGCTCTACGAAAGCGTCCGAGCCGTTTATCCTAGGTCACGAGTTCGCTGCCGAAGTCATTGAAGGTGGCCCGCTGGCTCCCGGTACGCTGGTCGCGGTTGACCCGAACCGTTCGTGCGGCCTCTGCGAGTGGTGCGCGGCGGGCTATCCGAACCTCTGTCCCAACGTCCGTTTCGCTGGGGTACCGCCCTATCAGGGGGCGCTGGCCGAGTACATCACCGCCCGGCCCGACGAGCTGGTCGCGCTCCCAGAAGGCTTCGACGCGGCTACGGCGGCGCTCTTGGAACCTCTCGGCGTCGCCATCCACGCGCTCGACCTGGCGCGCCTCAAGCCGATGGAGTCGGTTGCTGTTCTCGGCGCAGGGCCTATCGGCCTCATCATCATGCAGGTCGCGCGCTGGTGTGGGGCGGGGCACATGACGGTGGTCGAACCGCTCGAGTACCGCCGCAATTTAGCACTGAAGCTGGGTGCGGACGCTGCCGTCAGCTCGTGGGAAGAGGCCAAGGCTCTGACGGAGGGGCGCGGTGTGGACGTGGTGCTCGAGGCGACGACCTCGCCGCTGGGGCCGCAACACGCTGCCGAGGTGGTGAGAATCGGTGGTCGGCTGGTCCTGGTCGGGATTCCGGAGGGTGACGAGTTTACGCTGAACGCGTCTTTAGTGCGGCGTAAAGGCTTAAGCATCAAGCTCTCACGCAGGATGGGCCACGTCTACGGACGCGCCATCCAGATGGTGGGGCGCGGCCAGGTCGATCTGGGGGCGATGATGACGCACAGGTTCGGCCTCGAGGGGGCACCTGAAGCGTTCGCGCTGCAAGCCGACTATAAAGACGGCATTATCAAGAGCGTGGTGTATCCCTTTGGGGACGACTAGGGCCGCTGGAGGCTGTAAAGACCACAAAGACCAAAACCTTTGGTTCATCCGCAGGGCCGCTCGCAAACGCTTTTTGGTCGGTCCGAGAAGCTAATCTTGAACGCTGGGGGAATCCGTTATGCGCGCAGTGGTTATCGGCGGCACCGGCCACATCGGCACCTATCTTATCCCGAGGTTGGCGGCGCTCGGCTTCGACGTGGTTTCGGTCAGCCGCCAGCAGCGGGAGCCGTATCAGACGCATGGGGCTTGGAAGGGTGTCCAACACGTCACCCTCGAGAGAGCGGAGGCGGACAAGGCAGGTGAGTTCGGGGCACAGATTGCCGCCCTGGAGCCGGATGTCGTGGTCGACCTCATCTGTTTTACGCCGGAGAGCAACCGGCAGCTTGTCGAGGCGCTGCGCGGGCGTGTGCAGCATTTTCTGCACTGCGGCACTATCTGGGTGCATGGTTATGCGACGGAAGTGCCAACCTCTGAGGCAGCCGCCCGGAGACCGTTCGGCGACTACGGCGTCAACAAAGCGGCTATTGAGAGAGATTTGCTACTCGAGGCGCGGCAACACGGCTTTCCGGCGACCGTCTTGCATCCGGGGCACATCGTCGGACCGGGCTGGGAGCCGCTCAACCCGGTGGGGAACTTTAACCCCGAAGTATTCGCCAAACTCGCACGCGGGGACGAACTGGCGCTGCCGAACTTCGGCCTCGAGACCGTCCATCACGTCCACGCTGACGACGTCGCTCAAGGGTTTGAGAGGGCGCTGACCAACTGGCGGGGCGCGGTAGGGGAGAGCTTTCACCTCGTCTCGCCCGCCGCCGTGACGCTGCGCGGCTACGCCGAGGCGGTTGCGGGCTGGTTCGGTGAGGACGCCGAACTCACGTTCTTGCCCTTTGACAGGTGGCGCGAGACGGTATCCGAAGGGGACGCGCAGGCAACCTGGGAGCACATCGCGCGCAGCCCGAATTGCAGCA
>CADCWP010000353.1 GCA_902806425.1 uncultured Truepera sp. | reverse complement strand
CGCGGATCCGGGTAGATGGTAAAGCTGCTCGTGCGGATGTCCTCGTCGGCGACCCCCGCGGCCCTGAGCGCAGTCATGAGGCTCGAGACCCGTTCGTTCACCTCGGTGGTAGCGGCCTGCACATCGGCGCTAAGCGCGCCGACCCCGGCGTCGAAACTCGCCTCGTCCGGTTCTCCGTAGGCGGTGCCGGTCGCCGTCACGGTGACGCCTCCAGTTGCGCTCTGGGCGAGGGCGGTGGGAAAAAGGCAGGCGAGGCAGAAGAATGCCAGTTTGGTTCGGTTCATGGGAACCCCTTTCGCCCCAAGCCTACGCGCGCTCGTTAAAGAGAGGCTGAGAAAACGTTTCAGGAACCTAACGGTTCCTACGAAAGGATTACCTCACGTACCCGCGCCGCCTGCCACAGATGTCTGCGCTCATGAGCGAGCACGACGCTCATCGCTTCAAAGACGTTGAACCTCAGCAGGTTGGTGACGGGCGAAGAGACGGTGATGCAGCCTAAATCGAGCCCGTCCGCACGCTCTATAAGAGAGCGCAACGCGTCTTGTAACGCGTAGAACGCCTCCGTTACCCCGGCTTGCGGCCCCGAGCCCGGTGCAAACGCTCGCGGGGCCCTCAGCTTCAGGCGCACGGGCGGTTCCTGGCTGCGAGCGAAAAAGCTGCCGATAAAACCGACACGAAAGGGACCCTGACCGGTCACGCCCTCAGCGCGCGCCTCCGTAAGAGCAGGATCGAGCTTCTCTAAGTAAAGCCGACCCGCCGTGTTCAGGTGTGCCAGACACTCGCCGACGGACCAGCCGCCCGCCGGAGGACGCTGCCAAAGCTGAGCGTCGGTCAACCCGGAGAGGAGCGCGCGAGCGTTCGACCCAATCGCCTCCACCTGCTCGGTCAACTCTTGAAGCTGCGACGCCTGCGCCATGTGGACTCCTCACCCCTAGTTCTAGGCGCGCGGTAGAGGCGGCAGTCAGGGTCAAATGTCCTTGACGGCTGTCAGGCGAAAAGGTCGCTAACGTCTACTTCGGCCTGCGGCTCGATGTACGCCGTGTCCATCTGCGCGAGCTGCAAGGTACCCGACACGTCGTCGTTCACCCCCTGCCAGTAGGTGTAGTTCTCGATCACCCAAATTCCCGACTCGCGGGTGCCGTTGCCCGAGCCCTTGACGCCGCCAAAGGGCATGTGCGCCTCCGCGCCCGTCGTCGAGTTGTTGATTGAGGTCATCCCGGCCTGGATCTCCTCTTTAAAGCGGTGCGCCCAGAGACGGTTGTTCGTGTAGATGGCCGAGGAGAGGCCGTAAGCAACCGCGTTCGCCGCCTCTATAGCCTCGCCGATACCGTCTACTTTGACAAGGTTGATGGTCGGGCCGAACACTTCGGTTTGAAACTGCCGCATGTCTTTGGTGACACCCTCCCAGACCGTCGGCCAGCCGTAAAAGCTCGCCTCCGGGTCGCCGACGAAGCCGGTGGGCTTGGCTTCCGGTGTAACGCGGCCCCCACCGTACAGCAGCGTCGCGCCGTCCTCACGGCCCCAGTCGTAATGCTCTAACCACCGAGTGAAGAACCTCTCGTTGATAAAGGGACCGTAGAGCACGTCGCCGAACTTGTTGGGGTCGCCGATCTTGATGGTCTTAGTGGCCTCGAGAAAGCGCGCCTTGAAGTCGTCGTACACGGGCGCGTCCACGATAATGTTGCCCGCCGAGGTGCAGCGCTGCCCGCCGGTCCCGAACGAGGCCCAGAGTGCCCCCCCAACGGCGTTGTCCAGGTCGGCGTCGCGCATCACGACCAAAGGGTTTTTACCGCCGAGTTCGAGTGTCGGGTGCAGAAGGTTGCGTCCGGCTATCGCGCCGATCTCCCTACCTACCGCCGTGGAGCCCGTAAAGGCGAATTTGTTCAGCAGCCCCTCATCCATCATCGAGATGAGGTGTTCGCCCGCCGCGCCTTTGCCGCCGCCGAAAACGAGGTTAAGTACGCCCGCGGGCAGACCGGCCTCGTGCATAAGCTTGACGAGAGCGTAGGCGCAGGCCGGGGCATCTTCGGAGGGTTTCCAAACGACCGTGTTACCCGTCAGAAGGGCGGGAATCAGCTTCCAGGCCGGAACCGCGACCGGAAAGTTTCCGGCGGTGACGATGCCGACCACCCCGAGCGGGCGGCGGTAGGTCAGCAGCTCTTTGTTGGGCATCTCCGAAGGTACGGTCTGACCGTACAGGCGGCGGCCTTCGGACTGAAAGAAATGACAGGTGTCGATGGCTTCTTGTACGTCGCCGCGGGCTTCTTTAAGCGTCTTGCCCATCTCGCGGGTAGCGAGGCGGCTCAGCGCCTCTTTTTCGCGCTCTAGGGCCCTACCGACGCCCCCGATCAGCTCACCGCGAACCGGAGCGGGCGTCTTCGACCAGCCCTTAAACGCCCCCTGCGCGACCCGGCAGGCCTCTCTGACCTGCTCCTCGGTGGCCTCGGGAAAAAGCCCTAACACGTCGGAGAGTTCCGACGAATTGCGCGACGAGAACGTTTGCTCGCTCATGACCTCCCGGTTGTCTATCAGGTTGCCAAAGGTCTTGGTACGGGCTTCTGGCTGTGACGTTTCTACCTGTGACATGCGGCCTCCACATTCGCTCGATTTTATCACACTGTCCCTATCACACTATGCAAAGTCGTATTCACTTGCCGAGGTAGGTGTTTTTGGGTACCCAGCCGACCTCCCGCGCCCCTTTGCTAGAAATTTTTTTAGCTGGTACGCCGCCAATCGTGATGTTCGGCTCGTCGAACGACTTGACGACGACGGCGTTTGCACCGATGGCAATGCCGTCGGCGATGCGAATAGCCCCGAAAACCTTCGCTCCGGAGGCGATAAAGACGTTTTCGCCGATCTGCGGCGCGTCACTTGTACCCCCGGTTGCGCCGATGTTGACGTCCTCGAGGATGCGGCAGTTGGCCCCGAGACGTGCCTTGAAATGTACCCGCACGTTGCCCTCATGCACGATAGCCAGGCCCGGTCCGGAGGTATTGGGCTTGACCGAAATGCCCAGGTACATCCCCAGCCGATACCAGCGGTACCTGAGCCAGAGCTTATAGGCGTCCGCAACCGGACCGTGTTTGCAGTTCGAGTAGTACTCGATCTTACGAAGCAGGCGCTGATACCGCCAGATATCGTGAAACAAGTAGGTGGTGAGGCGTTTTTTGCAGCCTAGGTTGATGCGGTCGGCCTCGAGATAGGCCAGGTATTCTTGTCTGCTACGAATCATAGCTTGAGTCTACACAAACTGTAGAAAATGTGAGCCGATACAACGTCCTTGCGTATCGGCCAGGGGGCGAGTAGAATACTGAAGCCTTTAACTCGGCCCGGAGAGGCCGGAAAGGGGAGCTGATGCGCCTTACCCAACCCAAACGAGTCGTGTGTGCCGCCCTGACGGCGCTTTTTTTTGCCCAGCCGTCTACGCCCCCACGGGTGCAGTTATGTTCCTAAATCCCAAGGCAACCCTTATGAACCGCGCTGAGATTACACGCGCCCTGACCCGCATCGCCCACGAGATCGTGGAGCGCAACAAGGGGGCCGAAAACCTAGCGCTCGTCGGGATTCATACGCGGGGCGTACCATTAGCCGAACGCCTCGCCGCGCTGATCGGGAGCTTCGAGGGCGCGTCACCGCCGCTCGGGCAACTCGACATCACCCTCTACCGCGACGACTTGACTGAGATCGCGCTGCAACCCGTTGTCAAAAAGACCGACGTGCCCTTCGACGTGCGGGGCCGCAACATCGTGCTCTGCGACGACGTGCTCTATACCGGGCGCACGGCGCGGGCAGCGCTCGGCGCGCTGACCGACATGGGCCGCCCGGCGGTCATTCAGTACGCGGTCTTGGTAGACCGGGGCCACCGTGAGCTGCCCATCCGGGCGGACTTCGTGGGCAAAAACGTGCCGACGAGCCGGGGTGAAGTCGTCAAGGTGCGGCTCCAGTCCACCGACGGCGACGAGTCGGTGGAACTCTTGGAGTGGCGATGACGCCCACACACCTGCTCGACACCCAAGACTGGTCGGTCGCCGACGTGACCGCACTCTTTAACACCGCGGACGTGATGGCGCAGGTTATGGAGCGCACCATCAAAAAAGTCCCGGCACTCCAGGGCTTTACGGTGGGAACGCTTTTTTTCGAGCCTTCGACCCGAACCAGGCTCTCGTTCGAGCGGGCGGCGCGGGCACAGAGCGCGGACGTGGTGAGTTTCGCGGCGGGAAGCTCGAGCCTCTCTAAAGGCGAATCCTTAAAGGACACCCTCCGCACGGTCGACGCCATGCAGGCCGACCTCTACGTCGTGCGGCACGCGGTCTCGGGCGTGCCGCACCAGCTCGCGCGCTGGACGGACGCGCGTATCGTCAACGCCGGGGACGGTCGCCGCGCGCACCCGACGCAAGCACTCCTGGACGCCTACACCTTTCAAAAAAACTTCAGCGGCTTCGACGGCTTCGCCGGAAAAAAGCTCGCTATCGTCGGCGACGTCCTGCACTCCCGCGTTGCCCGCTCGAACGCCGAGTTGTGGACCAAGCTCGGCGCGCAGGTCACGCTCTGCGGCCCCAGGACGCTGCTACCACCCGAGCTCGAGCAACCAAACGTCACCTTGACGACGAACATCCGCGAAGCCGCCGAGGGCGCGCACGCGGTCATGGCGCTCAGGTTGCAGGGGGAGCGGATGCAGGCCGGACTTTTGCCCTCGTTAGCCGAATACCGCGTCCGCTTCGGCGTGACGGAACAGGTGATGGCGCACGCTCACCCGGACGCGCTGGTGATGCACCCCGGCCCGATAAACCGCGACGTGGAAATTTCCGGCGCGCTGGCCGACTCGGAAGGAAGCGTGATCGAAGCTCAGGTTGCAAACGGCGTGAGCGTGCGGATGGCCGTTTTGTACATGCTTCTAGTCGGCAGAAAGTGAGTCAATTAACCAGCAGAGACCGTTTTCAAGGTGCGCTCCTCGGGCTCGCGGTAGGCGACGCGCTCGGCACGACGCTCGAGTTCACCCAACCCGGCAGCTTCGCCCCGCTTACCGACATGGTGGGAGGTGGCCCGTTCGACCTGCCGCCCGGAGCGTGGACGGACGACACCTCGATGGCCCTCTGTCTGGCCCAAAGTTTGGTTTATTGCGGAGGGTTCGACGCCGCCGACCAGATGCGCCGCTACGTGAACTGGTGGCAGCGTGGGCATCTCAGCAGCACCGAACGCTGTTTCGACATCGGCAACATCACCCGCGACGCCCTCAGCCGCTTTCTGGAAACAGGCGATCCCTTTTCCGGGAGCACCGACCCGCTTGCGGCAGGCAACGGTTCCCTGATGCGGCTCGCGCCTGTAGCCCTCGCTTATGCTCACGAGCCGGAACTCGGCAGCGACTACGCCGCTCAAAGTTCGCGCACTACGCACGCGGCGGAGGCTGCGGTGGATGCTTGTCGCTACTTTGCCGTGCTCCTTATTGGGGCGCTCGGCGGTCTTGAAAAGGCTCACCTCCTCGCTGCGGACTTCTGGCACGGCGGCCCCCTGCACCCTGAAATCGCGGCGGTCGTGGCAGGTTCGTTCAAGCACCGAGAACCGCCCGAGATTCAGGGCAGCGGTTATGTGGTGAGGTCACTCGAGGCCGCCCTATGGGCCTTTTACAGTACCGATACCTTCACGGCGGGGGCGCTCAGGGCAGTTAATCTGGGCGACGATGCGGACACCACGGGCGCGGTCTACGGCCAACTGGCCGGTGCCACCTACGGTGTCCAAGGTATCCCTAAGAGGTGGCGCGAGACGCTCGTCATGAAAGAGACCCTCACTGCTTTTGCCGATCAGCTCTTCGCCTTAGCCAACCTGGAGTAGCCGAACCGAGAGCCGGGTCTTTACTTTTGACCGTGACGCTAACAGCACAGAAAGGAAGCGCTATGACACGCCAGAATATCGCCACACGAACGCCTTGGGAGCCGGTAGTAGGCTACTCGAGGGCCGTCCGCATCGGGCCGCACGTCTGGGTTTCGGGGACGACGGCGACGGATGAAAAGGGCAACGTTGTGCCGGGTGACGCCTACGCGCAGACGGTGCAGATTCTAAAAAACATCGGGGTAGCTTTGGAAAGGGCCGGGGCTTCGCTTAAAGATGTCGTCCGCACCCGCATCTTCGTCACCGACATGGCCGAGTGGGAGGCCGTCGGGCGTGCTCACGGCGAGGTCTTCGTTGACGTCCGGCCCGCAACGGCGATGCTCGAGGTGAAAGCCCTGATCTCCCCCGACATGCTTGTAGAGATAGAAGCCGACGCCTTTGTGGAAAACCGCTGATGCGCGTCATTATCCAAAACGCCCACCTGCGAGATGGACGCGGCGATCACGGCGCGCACGACCTCTACCTCCAAGACGGCGTTATCGAAGGTGTCAATCTGGGTGGGAAGGTCGACGAAACCTTTGATGCTGCCGGTCGGCTCGTCACCCCGGCTTTCATCGACCTGCACGCCCATCTGCGCGAACCGGGTCAGGAGCAAAAGGAAGACTTAGCCTCCGGCCTCGCCGCGGCAGCAGCCGGGGGTTTCGGCACGGTCGTCTCGATGGCGAATACCACGCCACCCGTAGACGACCCCGGCGTGGTCGCCTCGCTCATCCATAAAGCTGAACGCTTGGGCTTTGCCCGCCTGCGCCCCGCCGCCACCTTGAGCCGTGGCCTGAAAGGCCAAGAACTCACTGACTTCGCCGCGCTCAAAGATGCGGGAGCGGTGATGATCACCGACGACGGCGTTCCGGTAGCGGACGGCCACCTTATGCGCCGCGCCTGCGAATACGCCCTTGACCACGGCCTGGTCATCCAGACGCACTCCGAAGACCCCGGCTTGCGGCAGAACGGCGTGATAAACGAGGGCGTCGTCTCCCAGCGGTTGGGGCTGCCGGGAAACCCCGTTGCCGCCGAAGCCGCCATGATCTACCGCGACTGCGAGATCGCAGCCATGACCGGGGCACGGGTCCATATCGCGCACGTGTCGTCAAAACGGGGGATGCAGGTCGTCGAGTTTTTTAGGGCGCAGGGCGCGCCCATAACCTGTGAGGTGACGCCACACCACCTGACGCTGACCGACGCCGTACTCGAGACCTTCGACCCCATCCATAAGGTTGCGCCGCCCCTGCGAACTGCCGAGGATATAGCATTCCTGCGTGATGCCGTCAGACGCGGCGTTGTAGACAGCATCGGCACCGACCACGCGCCCCACACACGCGCTGAGAAAGACCGCGATATGGTGGCAGCGCCCTTTGGCATCGGGAACATCGAGGTGACATTTCCCCTGCTTTATACCGAATTAGTGGAGGGTGACGGGTTGCCGCTCGAGACCCTCCTCCACCTCCTGCAAGCTGGTCCCGCCAGGGTCATGAGCTGGTCCGTGCCGACGTTCGAGCCCGGTCAGCCTGCTGACCTGGTGGTGCTTGACCTAGAAGCAGAGCGTGCCGTACAGCCAGAGACGTTTAAAAGCAAAGCTAAGTTCAGCCCGTGGGAAGGTCTGAGCTTGAAAGGCTGG
The DNA here is from genome assembly GCA_902806425.1 of uncultured Truepera sp. Lineage (GTDB taxonomy): Bacteria > Deinococcota > Deinococci > Deinococcales > Trueperaceae > Truepera. The sequence continues at coordinate 7,478 of CADCWP010000353.1, read as the reverse complement.
CCGATGCTGACGTTTGTACGTGGCTGCGTTGCCTACATGTCGGGTTAAAGAGTAAGGGTATAGGCCGCTGCGCGTAAATTTACCGCTAAACAAAAACTGAGATGCTATGCTCCTGCGAAAACCGCTTCGGAGGAGTTCGTCTTTTGGAAACAGCCTATGCAGGAATCGACGTTGCTTGTGCTAAAAGAAAAGCTTTACCGATCAGTGTTTGTGTGCAGCAGGGTGGTAGGCTCACCCCGCTTCCGCTGCGGACAGCAACGTTTCAACCGCCCCGTGGCGGCGGTAATGTCCTGGCACTCGCTGAGAGCTGGCGCAACGACTTTGCAGTCGAAACCGAAAACTATTTGCGTCAGGTTGAAAAAGCGTTTTTCGTTCAGATTGAACGCATTGCCATAGATGCCCCTAGCGAGCCTTGCCGCGCAGATATGACGAGAAGACATGCGGAGCGTGCGCTCGATGAACGGCGCATAAGCTGTTTTACAACGCCTTCCAGTAAGCAGTTTGAGGCTGTAGAGCAGAAAGCGCGAGCGCACCTAGGAGCTGGCGGCCAAGAGAACCGTCTGCCTCACGCCAACCAAATCTGGATGCTCGTCGGCTTTACGCTTTTTGAGCGCCTCGGTCACGCGTGGCCGTGTTTGGAGGTTTACCCTCAAGCCACCGTAGCGCTCCTCGGTATCGGAGCGCTCCATAAGTCCAGCAGTGCAGGTTTATCGGAGCAGACGAGAGCCATCGGCAAGCGCCTGGGGTGGGACGAGACCGGGTTTGAACGCGCCCTGAAACTGTCAGGTGTTGGGGCATCTCACGAGCAGTTCGACGCTTATCTAGCTGCGTGGGTGGCGAGCCTGGACGAAGCCGACCGCGAACCGCTGGGGGTACCTCCAGAAGATGCGATCTGGGTACCGCGCCTGAATCCTTAGACGGCTCTGACGAAGGTGTCTTTCCCCTTCTGCAACACCGCAGGCAGCGTTACCTGAGCGTTCACATCCGTAACGACCTCACCGCCCAGCCTGAGCCCCCGGTTCTGGATAAGCCGCCGCGCCTCGCCGTTCGACACTGTGAGTCCGGCGAGTGTAGCGAGTTTGCAAATCCAGATCGCGCCATCTTGCAGCTCGCTCTCGTCAACCGTCACTTCGGGCACGTCGTCAGGGATGCCACCTTTAGCGACGTAATCAAACCTCGCCTCAGCTCCGGCGATAGGCGCGTCGCCGTGATATGTCCGGACAAGTTCACGGGCGAAGGTGCGGTGCGCCGCTTTAACGTCTTTTTCAATAAGTGACGCCATTTCGCGCAAATCGAGCGAGGTAGAGAGCTCGGCGTACTTGTAAAGAAGCGTATCAGGCACCTGCATCGCCTTTTTGAACATCACTTCGGGCGCTTCGCTGATCCCGATGTAGTTGTCCAGCGACTTTGACATCTTCTCTACGCCGTCTAGCCCCTCGAGTAGCGGCGTCGTAAGGGCCACCTGCGGGGCTTGACCGTAGGCGCGCTGCACGTCACGGCCTACGAGCAGGTTAAAGAGCTGATCGGTCCCGCCGAGCTCGATGTCGGCCCGGATTACCACCGAGTCGTACGCCTGCGCGAGCGGGTACAAAAACTCGTGGACGCTGATGGGGACTCCGGCGCTCAAACGTTTGGTGAAGTCGTCGCGCTCCAACATCCGGGCCACGGTGTAGGTCGAAGCGAGCCGGACGATCTCGGCAAAGCCCAGGGGCCCCAACCACTCCGAGTTGTGGCGAACCTCGAGCTTGTCCGGGTCGGGGTCAAGGATTTTACTCGCCTGCTCGACGTAGCTCTCACCGTTGCGCCGCGTCTCCTCTAGGGAGAGCATCGGGCGCGTTTTATTTTTGCCCGATGGGTCGCCGATCATCGCGGTAAAGTCGCCGATGATCAGCACAACCTTGTGCCCCGCGTCTTGAAAAGCCCGCATCTTACGCAGAACCACCGCGAAGCCGATGTGAATGTCTGGGCGTGTTGGGTCAACACCGAGCTTGACGCGGAGTTGGCGGTTCTCTTTTTTGGCGAGGGCCAGCTTCTCCTCGAGGCCGCCCTCCGGCACGATATGCTCAGCGCCACGTTTAAGGTCCTGCACCTGCTGTTCTAGGGTGCCGTTAGCGTTCATCCGCCCAGTATCGCACGAGTATCGCACGGTGCGCTGCGCTCTACACGGAAGTAAAGTCAACCTGCTAAAGTCACCCTTATGGAGGCACGATGCGATTAGGCATGGTCGGACTTGGACGTATGGGGGGCGATATGACGCGCCGCCTCATGCAGGGTGGGCACGAGGTCGTCGTCTTTGACCTCTCCCAGGATACGGTCGGCAAACTTGAAGCGGAAGGGGCCAAAGGCGCGTCGAGCGTCGCGGACATGGCGGGACAGCTCAGCGCCCCCCGCGTGCTGTGGCTTATGCTGCCCGCCGGTGACGTGACAAGCCGCGCCGTTACCGAGGCGCTCTCGCACCTAGCACCCGGTGACGTCATCGTCGACGGCGCGAACTCGAACTGGGAACATACCCGCGCTCGCGCCGAGGAGGCTGGGGCGCAGGGCGTGCACTACGTCGACTCCGGCACCTCGGGCGGTATCTGGGGCCTGCGTGAAGGTTACAACCTGATGGTCGGAGCGTCGGACGAGGCGTTTAGGGTCGTCGAGCCCGCCCTGAAGACGCTCGCCCCCGAACACGGTTACGCGCACGTCGGGCCCGCCGGTTCCGGCCACTTCGTCAAGATGATTCATAACGGCATCGAGTACGCCATCATGCAGTCGTACGGCGAAGGGTTCGAGGCGATGGCGAAGTATCCGCACGCCGACCTCAACTTGTCACAGATCGCCAACTTGTGGACGCACGGCTCGGTGGTGCGGTCGTGGCTTCTGGAGCTGGCGGCTGCGGCCCTGAGCAAAAACGTCCGCCTAAACGACGTAAAGGCGTACGTCGACGACTCCGGTATGGGCCGCTGGACAGTCGAGTACGGCGTTAAAGAAGGGGTGCCGATGTCGGCGATTTCAGCGGCACTCTTCGCGCGTTTCTCGAGCCGTCAAACGGACTCGTTCGCGGCCAAACTCGCGGCGGCCTTACGCAACGAGTTCGGTGGCCACGCTATCCACGAGGCGCTAAAAGCGGAGGGCGTCGCGGCGTCCGGCGTAGCCGAGACCGCCCCGGTTGCGGCCGAGGAGCGCTAGATGGCTACCCCTGCTTGCACCTTTGTGATCTTCGGCATTACCGGCGACCTCGCTGCCCGCAAGCTGATGCCCGCTGTTTTTGAACTGCATAAACAAGGGTCGCTGCACCCGGACACGCGCCTGGTCGGTTACTCGCGCCGCGATTGGGACGACGCCAAGCTGCGCGACGAGGTGAAAAAGGCGCTTAAAAAGTTTGCTCCCAAAGCCTTCGACGAGGCGGCCTGGGAGGGGCTCGCGCCGCGTTTTTCGTTCGTTTCGGGGGGTTACGACGACGCCGCCGGGTTTTCGCGGCTCGCCGAGCACCTGGACAGCTTGGGGCACCCGAACCGCATCTTCTACACCTCAACCCCGCCGAGTACCTACGGCGGCATCGCCTTACATCTAGCAAACGCCGGACTCAACCGTAGCGGCGGTTGGACCCGGCTGGTGATCGAAAAACCGTTTGGGAACGATCTGGAGAGCGCCCGCGAACTCAACAAGATTGTTCTAGAGCACTTCGACGAGTCGCAGGTCTACCGCATCGACCACTACCTGGCTAAGGAGACGGCGCAAAACATCGCCGCGCTGCGGTTTGCCAACACCATCTTCGAGCCGACCTGGAACTCGCAGTACGTCGACCACGTACAGGTCACCATGGCCGAGCCGATGGGTATGGAGGGGCGCGGGGGCTTTTACGACGAGACCGGCGTCGTCCGCGACGTGATCCAAAACCACCTCTTGCAGCTTGTGGCGCTTACCGCGACCGAACCACCGAGCCGCTACGACGCTAGAAGCGTCCGCGACGAGAAGGTCAAGGTCTTTCAGGCGATGACGTGCGCCGACCCCGCCGCGTCGGTGATCGGTCAGTACCGGGGCTACCGCGACGAACCCGACATCCCGGACGGCTCGCGTCAGGGAACCTACGCGGCCCTGGAACTCACCATCTCGAACTGGCGCTGGGCCGGAGTGCCGTTTTTTATCCGGAGCGGCAAGGGCCTCCGGTCCAAGTCGAGTGAGATCGTCGTCGTTTACAAACGCCCGCCGCACATCCCCTTCGAGCTGCGCGGCCCGGTTAAACCCGACCGCATGATCTTGCGGCTGCAACCAAACGAAGGGATCAGCCTCCGCTTCTTAGCCAAAAAGCCGGGGCAGGGCGTTAGCTTAAGCCGCGCGAGCATGGACTTTTACTACGACGAGGAGTTTAACAAGGGCGGACGTGACGCTTACGAGACGCTGCTAGAGGACGCCATGATGGGCGACGCGACCCTATTCATGCGCGCCGACGAGGTCGAAGCGCAGTGGCGCATCGTCGAACCCGTGATCAGCACCTGGGAAAACGCAGCCGACGACCCGGCCTTTTACGAGCGCGGCAGCTGGGGGCCGGACGAAGCGGACGACTTGATGATTAAAAGCGGGCGCAGCTGGCACGTGCCGCAGGTAGATTAGAAAGGATTTATGAACGATACTCCTGAACAACCAGAAAATGAAGAGGACGGGCAGGCGACTGACGACTTCGACCGGGCGCAACCCGAACTGACCGAGCAAAACCTCCTGACTGAACTGACCGGAGCGTACGCCAAAGAGCCCGACCCGGCGCAGCGCGAGCATTTTGAGGAGGAGCTAGAGGACATGACAGACGAGATTCAGGACGCCAACAGCGAGTGATGCATATCTTTTTGTAAGCTTGCACAAACTTACAAATTAGCGTCCCCGAGGGACCTTGTGCTGACTCGAGCCGGGGTGCTAGCCTTAGCTATGGCGACCATCAGCGTGTTAGGGATTCCCCTCGACTTGGGCGCAGGGCGTCGCGGCGTCGATATGGGGCCGAGCGCCCTACGTTTAGCAGGACTCGCTAAAAGTCTGGAACGGCTCGGGCATACGGTGCATGACCTGGGCAACGTGCAGATGCCGGTTGCCGAGGCGATTCCCTCGAAAAACGGCCTTCACTACGCCGAGACCATCGCCGATACCTGCCGTCAGGCATTTCTAGAGTTTAAGAGGGTTTCGGCAGAAGTCTTCCCCATCGCGCTGGGTGGTGACCATTCGGTGTCGATGGGGAGCGTTTCGGGGGTCGCCCACGCCGGACGCACCGGGGTCATCTGGGTCGACGCCCACGCGGACCTCAATACCCCGGCGAGCAGCCCGAGCGGCAACGTCCACGGGATGCCGCTATCGCACCTTTTGGGCGAAGGCGACGTGCGGCTTTTGGATATTTGGGGCGGCGGGCCGGTTTTGCGTCCAAAGGACATCGTTTTTGTCGGCCTCCGCAGTTTGGACCCGTTTGAGCGCGCCTTTATCCGTGAGCACGGCGTCCGCACCTACACAATGAAAGAAATCGACCGGCGCGGGCTCGCGACTGTAGCCGAAGAGGCTGTCGCGCATCTTTCCCATGTCCCGCGCCTGCACGTCTCATTTGACGCCGACGCTCTCGACCCGACGATAGCGCCGGGTGTCGGCACACCGATACCCGGTGGCCTTACCTACCGCGAGGCGCACCTGCTGATGGAGCTGCTGGCCGATTCGGAAAAGGTGACGAGTTTGGACCTGGTCGAGGTCAACCCGGTTCTGGACGTGAAGAACTCGACCGGGCGCATCATGGTCGAGATGGCCTCGTCACTGCTCGGTAAAGCGATCCTTTAACCGTTAGAGCGAAGCCGCGTCATAGGTCCGCAGCGCCTGCCGCAGCGTGGGAATGTAGCCCTCTAGGGCCGCGTCCCCCGCTGTCATAGCGACCTCCGCGCCGCGAAAGTTAAACCAGCTGATGGGCGGCCTTGTGTGTACAAAGAGCGCGTCATCGGCCAGAACCGCGGGCGTCTGCCACGCCGTCATGGTGTGTGCCAGCGAGCGACCAAGCTGCCGCATCGGATGCACGCCGGGATGGTCGCGCAGACCCCTATGCACGCGCTGCCCCCAACGCGTCGTCAGGCAGCGCTGCGCGAAGCGGATTGCGCCGGAATCGCCGCCCTCCATGCCCGCCCCGATGCCGAGCGCCACGTCAAGGTCGTAACCGTCCAGCGTTGCCAGCGGCAGCGGTGAGCCGAGGCCACCATCAACCAGAAGCCGCCCGTCCACCGCTACCGGCGAAAACACCCCCGGCATCGAGGCCGAAGCGCGTAGGGCTCTCGCCAGCAGGCCGGTGCTCAGGTCGACGCGCTCGCCTGTTGTGAGGTCGGTCGCCACGACGACAAGGGTGCGCTTTAGGTCGCTGAAACTCCGCCCTTCGACGAGTTCGCCCAAGTAGGTCTCGAGCTTATCCCCCGAAAAAAGGGCCGCCTTGTGCAGCCCGAAGTCGAGCACCCGTGAGAGGTCGCGCCAGCGGACGCTATTGGCCGTCTCGGCGATCTCTTTGGGCGTTAGGCCAGCAGCGTAGAGCGCGCCGACAATAGCCCCGAAGCTCGTTCCCACGACTAAGTCGGGGGCGAAGCCGTTGCGCTCCAAGGCCGAGAGCGCGCCGATATGGGCGAAGCCTCGAGCACTGCCACCACCTAGGGCCACACCGATGCGTAAGGGAACGTTGGGTGCGGTCACAGATAGGTAGTATAGCCCGCCATTCTTATAATCAGCTGTGTACTACTCAGCTTTAGCCGCAGCCCGCGTTCGATCACTCAGCCCCGCCCGGAGCGGCTTGTGAAGTCCGACCTGACCGTCTTGGTGATTCACTACCGCACGCCGGACATCTTGGGGGAGTGTCTAGCGAGGCTGGAGGCGTTCGCCCCGGACACTCGCGTCATCGTCGTTGACAGCAGCCCGGCGGGAGAGACGCCGGTACAAAGCGCAGAGACACTGAGCGTTCCCAACCATAGCTTCGCCCACACCCTCAACTGCGGCCTTAAACGCGTCCAGACGCCCTTTATCGCCCACCTGAACGCCGACGTGTTTATCACCAAGGAAACGTTTCCGGCGCTCCTAAGAGCAGTGCAAGAACCCGGCGTGGGCATGGTGGGGCCGCAGGCATACACGCAGGATGGTCGGTTGCAGAGGCAGGGGCTGCCGTACAGACGGCACTACGCGCGGCTTCAGCGGAGCCAACAGAACTCGGTCTCGGTGCCGTGGCTTTCAGGCTGCCTTCAGCTTGTGCGGCGTGAGGCGGTCGCGGCAGTTGGTGGCATGGACGCTTCGCTGCGCTTTTACAACGAGGACATGGAGTGGTGCTTCAGGCTCAGGCGTGCGGGCTGGGTGTGCCGCTTGGTCAAGACCGACGTGCTGCATTTGGGCGGCTCGTCCACACCGAAAGACCCACGCTTTATCGTTGAGGGCTACCGGGGCGGGTACAAACTCTCGCAGCGCTATCACGGCGCGGTGTACCAAGGGCTGCACCGGGCGGC
>CADCWP010000352.1 GCA_902806425.1 uncultured Truepera sp. | reverse complement strand
GGGAGAGACTTAGGGAGGTCGCTGGGGCGACGGCCCGTCCGCAGATACACCTCGAGATTGTTCCTGCCGCTTTAGGAGACGACGCGCCGCTGTGGGGGGCGGTAGCGCTGACTGAAGCCTTCCTCCGAGAGGAGGTTGTATCGCCTTCGTCACCATGAACTTAAAGAGCGTTTTGAACTTGGCATTCTCTCTTAATTACCGGACTGAACGGTTGTAGAAACGGCGCAGCACTTGATGACCCAACTTAGCGACAACCTCTTCTCGTTTCACGACACCTGTAACGCTTACCTCCTTAAAGATGGTACCAAGGCCGTGCTGATCGACTTCGGCGACGGTGAGGTGCTGCGTCACCTAGAGGCGCTCGGTGTGGCGCGCCTGCGAAGTGTCCTCATGACCCATCATCACCGCGATCAGGGTCAAGGGCTTCACCGCGCCCTTCAAGCGGGTGGGGGCGTATGGGTGCCTTACGCCGAGCAAGACCTGTTTTACCGAGTTGACGCTCACTGGGGGGCGCGTGAGCTATACAATTCGTATAACAACCGCCAGGACCGTTTCTCGCTGCTTGAGCCCGTGGCGCTCGAGGGGACGCTTAAGGATTACGGGCGCTACAGCTTTGGCTCCTACACCGTCGAGGTCGTGCCGACGCCTGGACACACCCCCGGTTCGGTGACGCTGCTGAGTGAGGTCGACGGGATGCGCGTTGCCTTTACGGGCGACCTCATCGCCGCGTCGGGCAAACTCTGGTCACTCGCGGCGACCCAGTGGACGTATAACGGCGCAGAAGGAGCGGCAGCCAGCATCGCCTCGCTGCTCGCGCTCAAAGACCGCAAACCCGACCTGCTGCTGCCCTCGCATGGCGCGCCGATAACGGACCCGGCGGCGGCCATCAACCTTCTGGTCGAGCGCCTGTGGGACCTTTTGCAGGCGCGTGGCGAAAATCGAGAGTTACTTGATTGGCGGAGCAATCCTTTTGAACGGCTTACCCCGCACCTGTTATGGAACCGCACGAGCGC
>CADCWP010000351.1 GCA_902806425.1 uncultured Truepera sp. | reverse complement strand
ACGCCTCACCCTCAACCGCGACGACGATAATCGGGGGCTTGGGGCGTAGGTGCTGAACGAGAGCCTTTGACCCCGAGGAGACCTCGGGGCTTTTTTGTAAGGAGACGCATGACCGTAACCCCGACCGCAACCATTGCCAAACGCAGTTTCGTCGCTAACCGGCCCGAACACGTCGGCGAAAGCGTCACGCTTCAGGGCTGGGTACATTCGCGCCGCGACCTGGGCGGGGTACGGTTTTTACTGCTCCGCGACCGCACTGGCGTGGTGCAGTGCGTGTTCGGCAAGGTCGAGCTGCCCATCGCCGAGTCGTGCGTGCATGTGTCGGGCCGGGTCGTCGAGAGCAAAAAAGCGCCGGGGGGTTTGGAGGTTCAGGCAGAAACGCTGGAGATCATCGCCGCCGCGACCGAACCGACGCCCATCGAGATCCCTAAGGAAGAATGGAACGTCAACCCGGACACGCTGCTCGAGTACCGCCACGTCTCGCTTCGCAGTCCCAAAGCCAGGGCCGTGCTACGCGTTCAGGCCGAACTGGTGCGGGCGTTTAGAGATTACCTGACAGGCGAGCAGTTCACCGAAATCTTTACCCCCAAACTCGTGGCGGCGGGGGCTGAGGGCGGCGCGGCGCTCTTCGAGGTCGACTACTACGGCAGGCGCGCGTACCTGGCGCAGTCGCCGCAGCTTTACAAACAGATCATGGTGGGTGTTTACGAACGGGTCTTCGAGACCGCGCCCGTCTACCGCGCTGAGCTGTCGCACACCTCCCGACACCTCTCCGAATACCTCTCCCTGGACGTTGAAATGGGCTTTATTGACTCTGAAGACGAGCTGATGGAGCTCGAGGAAGCTCTCCTCAAGTCGATGATGGCACACGTGGCCGAACACTGCGCCGCCGAGTTGGCGCTGTTAGAGGCCGAGGTCCCGGACCTGTCAGCGACGTTTCCGCGCATCACCCTGCTCGAAGCCCGCGACCTTGTGGCCTCACGGTACAACCACCAGACCGGTGGCAAAGACTTGGATCCCGAAGCCGAACGGCTCGTCGGGCGCTGGGCCAAGGAGGAGCACGACTCGGACTTTGTCTTTGTGACTAACTACCCGCAGGCGGCGCGGCCTTTCTACACCTACCCGATTGAGAACGGCCTGACGCGCGGCTTCGACCTGCTCTTTCGGGGTTTGGAGATCACCTCCGGCGGCCAGCGCATCCACACCTACGCGATGCTCGTCGAGGCGTTACAAAACCGCAAGATGGACCCGGAGGCGTTTAAGGGCTACCTGGAGGTCTTCAAGTACGGGATGCCTCCCCACGGCGGGTTTGCTATCGGGGCGGAGCGGCTGACGGCGCTGCTGCTCAACATCTCGAACGTGCGCTTTGCGCGGGCGTTCCCGAGAGATGGGAGCCGCCTGCAACCGTAACCCCTCACGCCGCTATAAAGCCGAGGTTGCACGCCTCGTCGATAAGGTTAAGGACGTAGGGCCACAGCGGGGGCGCGCCGCGCTCGATAGGGCGCATTCGTTCCAAGACCTGCGTCCGGTTGATGTTGTGGGCGCGCCAAGTACCACCTTGGGTATAAAAGTTGTGCAAAAGGGGTTGCAAGCGGTCGAGGGCGTTGGCGAAGCTCGCCTCGGCCGTCTCCCCCGCCTCGAACTCTTCCCACAGCCCACACAGCCGGACGCCTTGGTCGCTCGGCAACAATCCGAAGATACGTGTGGCGGCGATCTGTTCTCGGGCAGCTTTGTCCAGGTTGGCCTGCGCGTCATAGCAAAAGGTGTCACCCGCATCTATCTCGATGACGTCGTGAAGGAGCAGCATCTCCAAAACGCGCGTCAGGTCGGTGCCCGCTGGAGCGTACTCGAGCAGCACCGTAGCCATCACAGCTAGGTGCCACGAATGCTCGGCGCTGTTCTCACGCCGGGAAGCGCCGATCAGGGACGTCTGGCGCAGGACCAGTTTCAGCTGGTCGAGTTCAGTGATAAACCCCAGTTGCTGCGTGAGACGCTGAGAATTGGGTAAGGTCACACGGTCCCTCCTAAAAAGCTTATATGTACTCTAATCAGCAGCCGAAAAGCGGCGTGGACTTATGTGCTGGTTGAAAACCGTCTGCGGCCTTGAGCTAGCGTTGCAACTGCCGGTGCGCCGCCGCCACCCAAGGGTGCAGGACCGGGAGCGTGTGACGGCGCGTCCACAGATAATCCAAGTACACGAACGCAGCTCTATCCAAAGAGCCGTCCAACGCAGCTGCCAGCTCAGTCAGGTACGGCGGTTTACCCTCTTGGTCCCAAGCGATCTTGTCCGCGACGAAAACCACCTTATCGAGCGGCGAGGCGTCGGCCTTGAGCGTCGTATGGCAACCGACCGCGCTCAGCACGTCAGCGTCGGCGACGCCGAAAAGGTCATGGGCTAAGCGCGCGGAGAGCTTTTGATGCACGATCATCGGCAGTTTTTCTTCTTCCGGCAACACCTCAATTCCGTAATCCAGTGCGACCCGAACCCGCTTCTCGTTCGGAATAACGGCGCTGACGTCGTGTAGCCAGCCCGCAGCCTTAGCTCGAGGCATGCTGACGCCGAACCGTTCGGCGAGCCTACCCGCCTGCGCCGCTACCTGGGCAGAGTGCGCCGCGGTGTGCGCGTGACCACAGCGGGCGAAAAAGCGCGGGACATCGTTGGGCAGCTGACCGGTAAGCTCGAGGCTCCTACCCAAAGACGTAGGGGTATCCATCACCACGTCGCCCGCACGTCACTCTCTAAACAGCCTCTCTAAAGAGCGGCGTCGCCCGCTCTTTGCGCGGGACCGCGTGGCACGCCCGGCAGCGCGGCTCGTAGGACTCCGCCGCCCCCACCAGGATCACCGGGTCGTCATAGTGCGCCGGGTGCCCGCCGATAAGCCGCTGCGTCCGGGTCGCGGCGGCCCCGCAGCGCACGCAGATGGCGGTGAGTTTGGTGACCGACTCGGCGCGGGCCAAGAGTTCGGGAACCGGGCCGAAGGGTTCGCCGCGAAAGTCGAGGTCGAGTCCGGCGACGATCACGCGTTTGCCGGAGTCGGCCATGTCGGTAGCGAGGCTAACGAGTTCTTGAGGGAAAAACTGAGCCTCGTCTATGGCGACGACTTGGGTTTCGGCCTCGAGCCTCCCCCGCAACGCCTCCACATCCCCCACCGCGAGTGCCGCAAGCGTCCGCCCGTTGTGCGAGGCCACTGCCACACCGTCATGAAGGTCGTCGTAGCGGGTGTCGAGCGCGGGTTTAAAGACCTGCACGCGCTGTTTGGCGATGAGCGCGCGGGTGGCGCGGCGGATCAGCTCTTCGGATTTGCCCGAAAACATCGGGCCGACAATGACCTCTAAAAAGCCTCCGCGAAAAGGGTAAAACGGCATCCGTTACTCTACCGCAGCGAGCGCCCTAGCTTGCGCGGTATGCTCCCCTGAGTATGGTTTCTCCCCGTCTGCGCGGCCTGTGGCTCGTCCTGCTGCTTCTGCTGGCAAGTTTGGCGACGTATTTAACGACGCGCCAGGGTGCTGAGCGTAACCCCGAACCCCCCCTCGAGCTCGCTCCGGCCGTAGAGGACGCCGGAGCTAAAGGCAGCGAGACGGCTCAGCTCAAGCCCATCGAGGTCGAGATGACCGCCTACACTTCAGAAGCGTCACAGACCGACGCGACACCCAACCTTACGGCCAGCGGCGCGGTAGCAGCTCCCGGTACTGCCGCCGCCAGCCGTGACCTTCTAGAACGTATGCCTTACGGCAGCCAGGTGGAAGTCGTATCGGTTTCGGGCGAGGGCTGTGGCGGCTGGGTGCCAGAGGAGCCCCTGACCGTCGCGGACACCATGAACGCACGAATCAAAAATCATTTGGACGTTTGGCTAGAAACATCCGAGCAAGCGCTCAACTGGGGCCGCTGCCAAGCTGAGGTCAGGGTTGTCTTTACATCAAGCGAAGACCAGTAGACATAGGTCAGTCATAAGGTTTTGTGGTCCACGCGCTGCTCGTCGAGCTTCCCTAAAAACAACTCATTCGGACAAAACTTTACAAACCTACCCTCATAAAAGCTGCCTTACATGCTTTTAACCCGCGCTTGTTACGATTGCGCCATATGGAACGAATGCACGGAACCACCATTATCGCCGTTCACAGGGACGGCGTTACCGCGATTGCTGGGGACGGCCAGGTCACGCTGGGCGACACCATCGTTAAAAAAGGCTCGGTTAAAGTTCGCAGCCTGATGGACGGCAAGGTCGTCACCGGCTTTGCCGGAGCCGTTTCGGACGCCTTTACGCTGCTGGAAAAGTTCGAAGGCTACCTGACGTCGTACCGAGGCAACCTCCTTAAAGCCGCCGTCGAAACCGTTAAGGAGTGGCGCACCGACAAGATGCTCCGCAACCTCGAGGCCATGCTCATCGTGGCCGACAGCGAACAGATTCTGACCCTCTCCGGGGCCGGAGACATCATCGCCCCCGACGACCCTATCGCCGCCGTCGGCTCGGGTGGACCCTACGCTCAGGCCGCAGCGACGGCCCTGCTGCGTCACAGCGATATGGGCGCAGCTGAAATCGCCGAGACTGCCCTTAAGATCGCCGCCGAGATCGACATCTATACGAGCGGCACCGCGACCGTGCTGCGTGTACCGAACGGTGAGGGCGACGAGAGCGACGAAGAAATCATCGAGGGAGACGTGAACGAGGGGGACCGGGCATGAGCGTCAACCTGACCCCGCTGGAGATCGTCGAGGAACTCGACAAACACATTATCGGCCAGCACAAGGCCAAGCGTTCGGTGGCTGTGGCCCTCAGAAATCACTACCGCAGGCGGCAGCTCGCAGGCGACATCCAGGGCGAGGTGACGCCCAAAAACATCCTCATGATCGGGCCGACGGGGGTCGGCAAGACCGAGATCGCGCGGCGGCTCGCGCGGCTTGCCAAAGCGCCGTTTATCAAGGTCGAAGCGACCAAGTTTACCGAGGTCGGTTACGTCGGGCGCGACGTCGAGTCGATGGTGCGCGACCTCGTGCAGGCGTCGTATGTGATGGTCGAGGCGGAGAAGCTTGGCGGCGTGCAGGAGCGGGCGGCGGGGAACGCCGAGGAGCGGCTTCTGGAGTATCTGCTGCCCGGCGGTACCGAAGAGGGGCGCGGCAAGATGCGCGAGCTTCTGAGGGCCGGAAAGCTAGAGGACCGCACCCTCGAGATCGAGGTCAGAGACGAGCGCCCGCCGCAGATGGCGCTGCCGGGCATGGAAGAGATGGGCATGAATATCCAGGAGATGATGGCCAACTTTATGCCCAAAAAGCGCACGCGGCGCAAGCTGAGCGTCGCCGAGGCGCGCGAGGCGCTCCGGGGTGAGGAGGCCGAAAAGCTCATCGATCACGACGAGGTCTCCCGCGATGCGGTCTCGAGGGCCGAGAATTCGGGCATCGTCTTTATCGACGAACTCGACAAGGTTGCAGGCAGCGAGGGGAGCAGCGGCCCCGACGTCTCGGGCGAGGGCGTGCAGCGCGACCTCCTGCCCATCGTCGAGGGCACGCAGGTCAACACCCGTTACGGTCAGGTCAAGACCGACCACGTGCTCTTCATCGCGGCGGGCGCGTTTAACGTCTCCAAACCGAGCGACCTGATTCCGGAGCTTCAAGGGCGCTTTCCCATCCGGGTCGAGCTTGAAGAACTCTCCGCGAGCGACTTTCAGCTCATCCTGACCCAACCCCGCCACTCCTTGACAAAGCAGTACACCGAACTCCTCAAGGTCGACGGCACGCGGCTCAAGTTTGAAGATTCGGGCGTCGAGGCCATCGCCGAGTACAGCGCGCAGGTCAACGCCGACGTCGAGGACATCGGGGCGCGGCGGCTGCACACGGTTTTAGAAACCGTTTTGGAAGACGTGTCGTTTGCAACCGAACTCGGGGACGTGACCATCGACGGGGCGTACGTCAAGCGCAAGCTCGAGGACATCGTCAGCGACGAAGACCTGTCGCGGTACGTGCTTTAGGGTCGTCAAGGCGAATTATCTTGCAGAGTGCGTTTGTTTATTGAGAGATTTATATGACTCTGCAAGATAAACAGCCCTATGGAACCCGACCTTGAAGCTATAGGCAAGCATTTCAAAAGCTCGAGCACAACCTTTCACAATCTAGCCGCGCCACATGGACCGGGAGTCTACGCTTCTTTTTCTGTCCGGTAACGTAGACCTCGGTGAGCTGTCATATCACTATGATCATTTTCTTTACATAGGCCAATCAGCTAATCTTGCAGAACGCGAGCATTTCGACAGCGGAAAAACGGGGTTTTCTACATTTCGTAGGTCAAGCGTGTACGCTTCAAATGAGCTTGAACTTTTAGAAGAAAAGCTTATAGTCCGGTTTGAACTGCTACTAAATTTGAAGGGCTGGCCTAATTCACAACGAAGCAAGATCAAAGCTCTACGCAAAAGATGTGCTGATGAAGCCCGTTTAGACGGATAAGCGGAATAACCTCCAAAGCGGCATTCTAAGCTCTGCTCGGCGTGGGGCTGGCCGTCAGCCCTTCCCTCAGCGCCTCGGCAAGCGCGAGCGCCGCTCCCTTGTCGAGATACTGGTTGCCGTTGCCGCATTTGGGAGACAGCACGCACCTCGGGCAGCCGGTCGCACAGGGGCAGCGCGCCAACAGGTCCCGCGCCGCCCTCAGCCAGTCACCGAACTGCGCCGCCCCCTCGTGGGCGTAGCCGACGCCACCCGGATAGCCGTCGTAGATAAACACGGTAGGCGCGCCCGTCGCCGGGTAGAGGGGGTACGAGACGCCGCCGACGTCGGCCCGTTCGCAGAGCACAAAGGCGGGCAGGAGGCCGATCAGGGTGTGCTCGAGCGCGTGTATAGCTGACGGTAACAGGCTCGGATGGACAGCTGAAAGGGCGTCCGACACCTCAAACCACAGGGCTTGCGTCGGGTAGGAGACGTCGGGAAGGTCTAAAAGCCGTTCGTCTAAGACCGCCTCGCCGTAGAGCCGTTTGCGAACGTAGGAGATAAACGAGGTCGTCACCCGGACGCGTCCGGTTCGGATTCGCCCGAAGCGCGCCGTCTCCTCAAGCACCGTGATCTCGGTTTGGGAGCGCACCTGCGTATAGGTGTCCTCTAGGTGGGGTAGCAAGAACGCTTCACCCTTTTCCAGGTCCAGGTTCCGCACAAGGTAGTTTTCCCCCTGGTGCAGATAGACCGCGCCGGGGTGTAGCTCGCGGAGCGCCGTGGTGAGGTCGGACTCGCCGAGGTTGCGCCCCGTATTATCGCGGAGCACCACCCGTTTGCCACCGGTGCCGCGCACGCTGAGCTTGGCGTGCGGGTAGCCGCCCCGGTAAAACCACCTTTCCCGGTGCCGCACAAAACCCTCCAATGACCCTAAATCCGCCCTACCGACCAGCGGTTCTTCGGCCGCCAAGGGTTTCTCAAAAGCGGCGCACGCCAGATGCCGAGGGTGCAGTTCGCTGTTAAAGGCGTCCGCGACCGCGTGTTCGACGCGGCCCTCGGTGATGGCTTCGGGGTGCGTGAGGTAAAACTCGTCCAAGGGGTCGTTGCCGGGGATGAGCAGCGTCAAGGCCCGGGTGCCGCTCCGTCCGGCGCGTCCAGCACGCTGCCAGAAGGCCGTCAGCGAGCCCGGATACCCCACTAACACGACCGCGTCCACGCTGCCGATATCGACGCCGAGCTCGAGCGCACTCGTCGCCGTCAGGACTGAAATCCGCCCCGCCTTAAAGGCAGCTTCGATGTCGCGGCGGTCCGCGCTGCTGTAGCCCGCCCGGTAGCTCGACAACCGCTCCTTCTCCTCGTCCGACAAAACCCCGGCGGCGTAGCGGCGCAGCAGCTCGGCAGATTTGCGCGAGTTGCAAAAAAAGATGCTTTTAAGACCTGTTTTAACAAACAGCGCGGCGAGGTCGGCGGCTTCGCTGTGCGGGCTGCGGCGGCGACCCTCTCGCCCCGCCTCACCGGGCAGATCGGGAGGCCGCCAGAAAAGAAGTTCGCGTTCGGCTCTCGGGCCTTCATCTTGGGTGACCGCCGTAAAGTCGAGCCCGGTCAGGTTGCGGGCGTGCTCCGCCGGGTTGCCGATGGTCGCGCTTGCCGCCACCACCTGAGGCGACGCGCCGTAGTGCCGTGCGAGGCGTAAAAGCCGCCGCACGATGTTGGCGACGTGCGTCCCCATCACCCCGCGGTAGGCGTGGAGTTCGTCTAGAACTAAAAGTTCTAAGTTACCCAAAAACCTGGCCCAGCGGTCGTGGTGCGGAAGGATGCCGTAGTGCAGCATGTCGGGGTTCGTCAGCACGCAGCGCGCACCCTCCCGGACGCCCTGCCGGTGCTGTGCCGGGGTGTCACCGTCAAAGGTCGAGACGAAGCCCCCGAGTCCTTGGGTGGCGGCTAAGGCGGAGAGTTTCTCGAGCTGGTCAAACGCGAGCGCCTTTGTCGGGAAGAGGTACAGGGCGTGCCCCCCACGCGCCATAGCGTCCAAGGTCGGTACCTGATAGCTGAGCGACTTGCCCGACGCGGTCGGCGTCGCTACCACGACGTTCGCTCCGGCTTCGGTAACCGTGAGCGCCGCCGCCTGATGCCGGTACGGGGTCACACCCAGCCGCTCCAGCAGCGCGCCGTAGCGTCCGGCGTACTCTACCCGCTCCCCCTGTGCCCGCCCCGGCAAGTAGGCGAAAAAAGCGATCTGGTCTCGGTACCCCTCCTGCGCGCTCAGCCAACCGTGATACGACCGGTTATCGGCGAGGGCAGCGGGCAGCTTGGTCACATCTTCAGCCTACCTTTACCGAGCTGTCGGGGCAGTTTTTTAGATCCGGTTGTACCTTGAGGGTGAACCTCCCAAAACACGCCCTGCGCCGCCGATAGCCACCCTTTTGCTACCTCACGGCTTTTCGGCGGCGGCAAGGCCATGCTAGACTTTCGTGTGCGGACACACCCTAGGCTCATCCTCTACACATGACAGTTTTTCTCGTCCTCTTATACGCGCTCGTACTGCCCTACATCGGCCTTATGCTGATGGTGGTAGTTGGGCTGCTGCGGCGCAACGCCCGGCCCCGAAATCCGGAGACGCCGACGGTCAGCGTCGTGATTCCGGCGCATAACGAAGAGGACAAGCTGGAGGCGACCCTCGCGTCGCTCTCAAGGCAGGTGTACGCGGGGGGACTCGAGTTCGTCATCGTCAACGACCGCTCGACCGACGCCACCGAGGCCATCATCCGGCGTTTTGTAGACCGCGATAGGCGCTTTCGCCTCGTCAATGTTCCCGTACCGAGCCGCCGCCTTTCGCCAAAGGTCAACGCCGTCAACACCGGTATCCAGGCGTCGACGGGCGAGATCATCCTGACCAGCGACGCCGACTGCCAGTACCCTGAAACTTGGGTTGCCGGAATGGTCTCGCATTTCGCCCCGGACGTAGCCATGGTCGTCGGCTACGTCGAATCAACCCGCCCAAACGATGGTGCGAGCGCGGTACAGCGTTTTGAGTCGACCGATTGGCTGTCGCTGATGATGACCTCGATGGCGCTGACGCATTTCGGCTGGAAGTTCGCCTCGAGCGCCAACAATCAGGGCTACCGCCGCAGCGCCTTCCGCGCTATCGGCGGCTTCGGCGCGTCGGGGCGGGCACCGTCGGGTGATGAAGACCTGCTCACGCAGCGCATGGGTCGTCTTCAAGATGGTCGCATCGTCTTCGCCAGCACCCCGGAAATCCGCGTCTACACCCAGCCGATGCCGGGACTTTACGCACTCCTTAACCAGCGCCGCCGCTGGGTAAGCCGCTACAAGCACATCATGCACTACCACCCGGCTTTTTTTCTCTCTATCTCGGTCCTCGGCGCGCAAAGCGTGGCCCTAAGCCTGGGGATCGTCCTGGCTTTTTTCAGTCCGGCGCTGATGCCCTGGGTGTTCGGGCTCTGGGGAGCCAAGCTCACCGTCGAGATCGTCGGGATGCACGTCGGTGAAAGGCTCATGGGGCGGCGCGACTTGGGCGGCTTGACGACGCTTACCTGGGCGGTGCTCCACCCATTTTTTATCGCTACGGTAGCCGTCTGGGCAGCTCTCAAATCGGGTGAGTGGCGGGCCGGGGCGCAGGGCTACCGCCGCCGCTTCGTCAAACGGCAGTGGCGCGAGTGGCTGCGCCGTGTGCGTGGCGGCGGCGTCCTTTAATCCGTTTCAAGATTTTACGGACTACGTTTCAAAAACCATGCTGCGACTGTTTTAATAACCCGCAACATGGTTTTTCAGGTTCAGTCCCCCCAGCGATGCCTGTACCCTTCACCTTGCCGCCGAAGGGCGGAGCTGCCGCCCGATAAACTGTGCGGGCTGACCGTTTACCGTATTCAGGTCATCTAGGTTGGAAAAAGCTGCATCTGCAAAAACAACCTCTTCGCATGTAAAACCTTCAGCAGCAAAGGCGGCAAAAAATCAGCGAACGCTGAGCTAGCTTCCACTAAGGCAGACCCTGGGTCAGTACTGACCTCCTTCGTTAACCGAAAGTTGCCTGCTGACATACCGGGGCTTTTTGACAACAGCATGACTACTCGGGTTGCTCCGCCGAGGTAGCCCTTGTCCCTGGGTGACGAATCGTCGTTCGTTCATGCTGATTGGTGGGTACTGACAGGCTTTTATAGGCTTGGCTACGCGCTAAGCAACTGCAACATTATGTAGCCGGGCTTTCGCTGATCGACGCCAACCTACCTGCAAAATTATGAGGCTGAGGCCAAAGTGCTAAACTGCAATAACTTAAAGCGGCGGGCTAACCGGCTCTACACGCTTACGGAGGCACGATGAAAGTTTTTATCCTGGGTGGAGATGGTTTTTGCGGCTGGCCTACCTCGCTGCACCTGTCAAATCTCGGTCATGAGGTTGTGATCATCGACAACCTCTCACGGCGCAACATCGACAACGAACTCGGCGCGGCGTCGCTGACGCCTATCTTGCCTATCGACAAACGCCTGGCGGCGTGGCGGGAGCTGACGGGTAAAGATATCGGCTTTTACAACCTCAACTTGGCAACCGAGTACGAGCGGTTCCTGAACGTCTTGGAGCGTGAGCGCCCTGACGCCGTGGTGCATTTCGCCGAGCAGCGGGCCGCGCCCTATTCGATGAAGTCGCCGCGCCATAAACGCTACACCGTCGACAACAACGTCAGCGCGACCCATAACGTGCTCTGCGCGGTCGTCGAATCGGGTCAAGACGTTCACTTGGCGCATCTCGGCACGATGGGCGTCTACGGCTACGGCACCGCCGGGATGAAGATTCCGGAGGGTTACCTAGACGTCGAAGTCGCTACCGAGACGGGCGAGCGGGTGCAGCAGCAGATTCTCTACCCGACAAACCCCGGCAGCGTCTATCACATGACCAAGACGCAAGATCAGCTCTTGTTCGCCTTTTACAACAAAAACGACGGCGTACGCGTCACCGACCTGCACCAGGGTATCGTCTGGGGTACGAACACCTCTGAGACGAGCCGCGACGAGCGCCTTATCAACCGCTTCGATTACGACGGCGACTACGGCACGGTCTTAAACAGATTCTTGATGCAGGCGGCGGTCGGCTACCCACTTACGGTTCACGGTACCGGGGGCCAAACGCGGGCGTTTATCCACATCCAGGACACGGTGCGCTGTATCGAGCTGGCCCTCACCAATCCGCCCGCAGCAGGCGAGCGGGTCCGCATCCTCAACCAGATGACCGAGACGCACAAGGTTCGGGACCTCGCGCAGTTGGTCGCCAAACTCACAGGCGGGGAGGTGGCGATGGTCCCGAACCCGCGCAAAGAGTCGGCGGAAAACGACCTCTACGTCAAGAACGACCTATTTTTGGACATGGGCCTAAACCCGACGACGCTTTCCGAAGGCTTGCTCCTAGAGGTCGCCGAAGTTGCTAAAAAGTACGCTTCGCGCGCCGACCTCAGCAAAATTCCGGCGACGTCGCTGTGGACCAAGGCGCAGCGGGCCGGAGTACCGGAACTCGAGCCCACCCGCTAGCGTTGAGCTATATCGGGGAGCTGCGGCAGCTTGTCGGTCACCGCCCGCTGATCTTAACCAGCGTGATGGCGCTCCTTGTAGACGCCCGCAATCGGCTACTTATGCAAAAGCGCGCCGGAACCGGGGCGTGGCACGTTCCGGGTGGGTTTCTCGAGCTGGGCGAACGGCTCGAGGACGCAGCGCGGCGCGAAGCGTTTGAGGAGACTGCGCTGACAGTCGGCAGTTTAACGCTTGTCGGCGCTTACTCCGGCCCGGACTTCCACTGGTTTGCGCCTAACGGCGATGAGGTCTACAACGTTACAGTTGCCTACCTCACGCGCGACTACAGCGGTACCCCGGTAGCCGACGGTGACGAGGGCACCGGGGTCAGCTTCATGCCGCTTTCTCCCCTGCCCAAGCCACTGGGACCGCCCGCGCGCCCGGTTCTTGATGACCTAATAGGGCGCGGTATCCTCGAGCCCTGATGCGCGTCGCCCTCTTTACCGAGACCTTTTTGCCCAAAATTGACGGCATCGTCACGCGCCTCGTACGGACCTTAGAGCAGCTCTGCGCCTTGGGCCACGAAGCCATCATCTTTGCGCCGCAAAACCCGCCGGAGAGTTTTGGGGGCTTCCCCATCGTCAAAGTTCCGGCTATCCCCTTTTACCCCTGGTATCCCGAACTCTTTTTAGGTCTCCCCCGTCCCCGCTTGGGCCGTGAGCTGGACCGCTTCAAGCCCGACATCGTTCACGTCGTCAACCCGGTCGTCCTAGGGATGTGGGGCACGGCGATTGCCAAGCAGCGCAACCTGCCGCTGCTGGCGAGCTTTCACACCGACCTGCCGCAGTACGTCAAGCACCTGAAGCTGGGTTTTTTGAAACCGCTGTCGCATACTTGGATTCGGGACGTACACAATCAGGCGCACGTCAACCTCTGCACAAGCCAGCCGATGGTCAACTCGGCGCAGGGGCTCGGCATCAAACGGGTGCGGCTCTGGCCCAAGGCGGTCGATACGGGACGTTATAGTCCGAGCAACAAAAGTAATGCGATGCGCCTCAAGCTCTCGGACGGCCAGAGTGAACTGCCGCTGATGGTCTACGTCGGGCGGCTGTCGTTTGAGAAGCGCCTCGACTGGCTTTACGCGCCCATCACCCAGCTTCAGGGGGTGCGCCTGGCGTTCGTCGGCTCCGGCCCGGCAGAGGGCTTTTTGCGCGAGCGTTTCGCCGGGACGCCGACTGTTTTCACCGGCTATATGAGCGGCGAAGAACTTGCGCAGGCGTACGCTTCAGCGGACGTTTTCGCG
This sequence comes from uncultured Truepera sp., assembly GCA_902806425.1. GTDB lineage: Bacteria > Deinococcota > Deinococci > Deinococcales > Trueperaceae > Truepera. The sequence goes on along the minus strand of CADCWP010000351.1, from coordinate 1,863 downwards.
TTCCCGTCGGACACCGAGACGCTCGGGTTCGTAGCGATGGAGTCGATGGCGTCGGGGGTGCCGGTGGTTGGGGCGCGGGCTGGTGGAATTCCGGATGTGATTGACGAGGGCGAGAACGGGCTGATGTTCACCCCCGGCGACCTGGGCGACCTGACCGAGAAACTCCGTCTGCTGCTCTTCGACCCGTCCCTGCGCGAAACGTTCGGGAAACGTTCACGAGCCGAGATGGAAAGGTGGAGCTGGCGGGCCGCGACGGAAGGACTCTTAGAGTTTTACAGCCGTGCCCGCACCATTCACCGCCGTTACGACCCGCCGAGCAAGTATTAAACTGCTCTTAACACCCACATGGTTAGGAGGCGACGGTGAAGGTCATAAGACGCGCCAGCTCTGAAGATTGGTCGGCGTTGTGGCCGCTGCTGCGAGAGATGGGCGCTCGTAGAGCCTACGACGACGTGCACGTACAGTTTGACCGAATACTGCATGATCGTTCGCATCTCTTGGCGGTAGCTAGTGATAAGCAGAAGCTGCTGGGTTACTCATGGGTACAAAACTACGGCCTTCACCTGCGGGCCGGATTTTGCACCGCGCGTATGCATGACCTCTTTGTCAAGCCAGAGTACCGTAGACGTGGGGTCGCCAGAAAGTTATTCGACTATGTTAAAGAGTGGGTCGAGGAAGAGAACATTACCTACCTCCAGTGGCAAGCGAACCTTCGTTCCGCCGGATTTTATGAGGCGCTGGGACTTGAGACCATCACAGATCCGGACTCTGAACATCCCTTTTACGAAATCGAGTTTGAATAGTCTGCGCCAAGGTTTAGATAGGCGTGCATCCTTCTCGCTACCACGAACCACTTCCGCTATGCAGAGCGTGTCCCCGCCAAAAGGGGTAAAAAGGCTCGGTGCTGATTTTGCAGTAGCATGGTGTTATGACCGTGCGCGAGTTTAGAAACCGTGACCTGCCCGAGCTGTTAGGGCTTCTTAAGACTCAGGACGAGCGGGCTTCACAGCGCAGCATGACGCCTGAGGGCCGCAGCATCGAGGATTTGGCCTTGGAGCTCGGTGAGCTGAGCCCGTACACCGAATTGGTGCCCTTGGTGCTCGAGCAGCACGGTCAGCTCGCCGCCTACGTCGCGTTATGTAACTACGACGGTGAAGCCTTTTTAGAAGGCCCGCTGATGCGCCCTGAGCTTGGGGCCGCCGACGTAGCGCCCCTACTCGAAAGAGCCGTTTCCGAAGCAAAGGTGCGCGGTTACAGTTTTGTGGAGGCGTTCGTTGATGAGGAGAACGTCCGCGCTCAGGACGCGCTGGCCGCGAGCGCCTTCGAGCCGTTTCGCACGACCTACATCTACGAGTTCAGGCGCGGCAGCGACCTGACCCCCCTGAGCCCCAGCCGCTTCCGCTTTGAACAGGGTGAGGTCGACGTAGGCGTTTACCGCGACCTCTACCGCGAGACGAGCGACAACTGGGCGACCCGGCTGGCGTGGCGCGATGAGGACCTTAGGGAGCGCTTCAGCGACCCCCAAGTGAGCCTGACCCTCGTATACCAAGACGACAGGCCCGTCGGGCACCTTGAACTCGAGCGGCTGCCCGACGAGGGCTACGCCGAGGTTGCGTACTTCGGCGTGCTGCCCGCCGCGCGTGGGCAGAAGTTGGGCCGTGAACTTTTGCTGCGCGGTCTTCACGAAGCGTTTGCGGCCCCTGACGTCGAGCTGGTGCTGGCCAGAGCCCACGATGACGAGCGCGCGGCGTCGGTCACGTTAGAGAGCGTCGGCTTCCTGCTGTCGCACGGGGTGGTGGCGTACACGCTCGAGCTGAAATAACGCTACCCAGCGGCTTCTTAGCAAAGCCTTGACGAGAAGCC
>CADCWP010000350.1 GCA_902806425.1 uncultured Truepera sp. | reverse complement strand
AGTCCAGAACGTGTTTCTTGAGCTTTTTTCAGTTCACGAGTTTGACATATTTTGAAGACAGTCAATCCACGTTGCCTGTTACAGTGACGTCTATGAAGCTGCGCTCGTTGGGCTACCGCACCGACCTCATCTTTCACCGCTTTGAAGGTGAAGTCAGCGACCGGGGCTGCTACCTCGTCATCCGCACCCCGAGCAACCCGAGCTACCGCTGGGGCAACCTGCTGATCTTCGACGCGCCGCCGCAATCGGGGGACTTCGGGCGATGGAATGCGCTCTTCGAGGAGGAGGTTGGCACCCCGCCCCGCATCACCCACAAAGTTTTCGCCTGGGACACGGTGGACGGCGACAACGGCGCAGTAGGCGATTTTTTAGGGGCCGGGTTCGAGTTGGGCGAGGAGGTGGTGATGGCGACCGACACGCTCCTGCCGCCACGCTGCTACAACCACGAGGTTGAGATTCGCGCCCTCCAAACCGACGCCGAATTCGCCGAGCACCTCGATCTGCACGTGCTCTGCTGGGAGGGGAAAGACGATAAGGCGGCCTACCGGACTTTTTATGAGGCGAGTACGGCGAGTTACCGGAGAATGATCGCAGCGGGCCTCGGGAGCTGGTTCGGCGCGTTTTTGGACGGGCGTCTGGTCGCCGATATGGGGATCTTCGCCGAGGGCGACCTAGCCCGCTATCAGTCGGTGGTGACGCACCCGGGCTTTCGGCGGCGTGGGGTCTGCGGCACCCTGCTCTTTGAGGTCGGTCGCTTCGCGTTGGAGACGCTCATGGCGAAAACGCTCGTGATCGTCGCGGATGAGCAGGGGTTTGCTAAGGATGTCTATGCGACGGCGGGGTTCAGGGTATGCGAGCGGCAAGGGTCGCTCGAGCGGGCGTAGGGCAGCTAAACTCAGCTTTTATACCGAAAGGCTCTCTATGAACGACGAAGTACAGGTCGGCGCGCTCGACGAGGCCTGGAACGAAGCCTACCGGCGTAGAGACGTCGGGGCGTTGGAACATATTTTAGCCGCCGATTGGCTCGGGTTGACCCCTGCGCACGAGGTCGTAACGCGCGCTCAGCTCATAGAGGGACAGCGTCAGGCAGCGGCTGAGGCCGAGATCACGTTTCAACGTGGTGCGGTGTACGTCTTTGGTGACACCGCCGTCTCCACCGGCAGCACCAAGGTCTCGGCTCCGGGCGTTGATATCCACCAGCGATTCACACGTATCTGCGTTAAGAGGGAGGGGCGCTGGCAGGCCATCGCGGTTCAGCTGGTGCCGTTATCTGGAGTTGCGTAGCGCGTACGCCGCAACCCGGCCAGCGTACCTAAAGATGGCTACACTGTTGGGTATGAAAGCGTGCGTCTTTGCCTGTCTGTTCGTTTTACTAGCTGGCTGCACCCTACCGGGCGTGGGGTCGCAAGCTGTCTCTCGAACTAGCCCGCCCCTGAAACCGGTAGGGACCTACAGCTTGAGAGGTGACCCTGACTTTAGCGTCAATCAGCTCTCTAGTGAGGATTTGGCACGGCAGGTTGTGGAACGGCATCGAGTACCTTAACGAGACCGACAGCTGGCTCAACCCGGAGCGTCTCGCGCTCAGTGGTGACCTCTACAAGCTGGGCCGACAGCTAAACGCCCACATCACCAGCCTGCTGCTGGCGCTGCGCGTCACCAAAGATTTAGCCTTACTCGACGAAGTTGACCGCCTGATGGAACTCGCCCGCACCGAGCTCAAGGACTATAACGCCGACGGCTTTCGCAACTGGCGTTACCTAAACGATAACGGCGGCAGCCTCTACAACGACGATTACCACGAGATGGATGAAATCCTAACCCATTCGCTCGTCGCCGCCGTCGCCGCCGCTCTCGAGGAAAACGCTGCTTTTAGTGAGGCGTACGCTGAACACGCGGCTTTTTGGACCGACTACCTCGAGAACGACTTTGAAGCCAAGTGGCGCGGGCGCAACGACGTCCCCTCAGGTTTCCCCTTTGTCGAAAAAGACTTGACGCACCCCTATGTTCAGTTTATCCGCTACCACTTCTATATGCACGAACTAACCGGCGACGCGAGCTATGAGCGTGAAGCCGAGCGCATGGCCCAACTCGTCACGCATCAGGTCAGACAGGTCTATACCCCGGGTGGACCGGCTTACGTCTGGAATCACCGCTTTCTTCCCGATTCCGACGGGGACACGCTGAGCTGTCAGCCTTTTGTCTATCTTCAGATCACCTTTCAGGCGTTTGAAGACATGGCGATGGAAGGCTTTAGCATCTTCGACGACACCTTTATGCAGCGCGTTGCGACTGCGATGACGTCACTTGTCATTAAAGACGGCTACAGGTCATTTGCTAGCGACGTCTGCGGCGGCGTGTTCCAAGCCGGATTTTTTCCTTCAAGTGGGGACAACGGGGTTATCTATCACTTTATGAACTTCCCCTTTGCCGAGGTCGGCAAGTGGGACGCGACCGGCAAGCTCGAGCGCACTGTCGAACGGGCCTACAACGAGGTCGACTTGGAAGACGACCACTTCCCCCGTGGACGGGCCAACCTCTCGGCAACTATGCTCTTTCTCCTCGCCGACGATCCCGACGCTCAGCATCCGAACTAGGCGTCCGCACTAGCCGCAGAACCATCCCCCACCGGCCTCCGCCTACAAACTTTCGTGTCCTGTACTACCGACGTTATTTTAGGCAGGTTCTCCTTATGTGTCCGTAATTCGGTTTTAGGATACCAACCCGGCGTAGGAGTAAGCGCTGAGCCATCAGGCGATGCTCGAACAACCGATGTCGAGACGTGATGCGTACGCCATCCTAATCAGGTCGCTACGCCCGCACCGCCAAATAAGCCGTAACGTTTACGGCTGCTGAATCCGAAGTTTAGGAAACGTCACACCGTTTTCACGTTAAGTCGGTAAGATAACGTGCGTGACGAAGATTTTGTTTTGCTGTCTGACGCTACTTTTAACCTCCTGCACCGTTCCGACGGTAAACTCACAGTCCGTGTCGCGGGTGAGCCCGCCTCTAAGGCCGGTAGGGACCTACAGCCTGCGCGGGGACCCGAACTTCAGCCCCAATCAGCTGCCGCGCGCGATGCGGCTCTGGCACGCACGACTTTGGAAGGGCATCGACAAAGTTAAATATAGCCAGAATGTGCTCAATCCCGAAGACTTGGCCGCCAGTGGTGACCTTTTTATGCTGGGTCGCTTTTTTAACGTCTACATCACCAACTTGCTGACCGCGCTGCGGGTTACCGGCGATCTCGCCCTGTTAGACGAGGCTGACCGGCTACTCGAGATTGCCCGGGGCGAACTCTCCGACCCCAACGCCGACGGCTTTTTGAACTGGACCTATGAGACCCGTACCGACAGCTCGTCGGTACCCTTTCTCGGCGACGATTATCATGTGATGGACGATATTTTAACCCACTCTATGGTCGCGGCCGTAGCGGCGGCGCTGCACGAAAACGCCGCCTTCGACGCCCGCTACGCCGAGCACGCAGCCTTTTGGACCGACTACCTTCAAAACGACTTTGAAGCCAAATGGCGACAACGCCAAGAGGTGCCGTTCGGGTTTCCTTTTTTAAGCCGTAACCTGACGCATCCGTATGTTCAGTTTATCCGCTACCACCACTATATGTACGAGCTGACCGGCGACCCCGCCTACGAGCGGGAGGCCGAGAGGCGCGCTCGAGAGGTCACCGTTCAGGTCAGAGAGGTGTTTACACCTGGGGGCCCCGCCTACGTCTGGGATCACCGCTTTCTCCCTGAAGGTGACGACAACGAGGGTCCTCTGGGGTGTCAACCGTTCGTCTACTTGCAGTTTACGTTTCAAGCTTTTCAGGACCTCGCCTTAGAGGGCGGCGTGGGCGTTTTCGACAACGCGTTTATGCAGCGTGTAGGAACCGCGATGGCCGAACTCGTGATGGACGACGGCTACAACTCGTTTGCCAAAGATATCTGCGGCGGGGTCTTTCAGCGGGGCCTCTTCCCGACGAGCGGCGACCGCGGGGCCGAATCGCTCTTTATGAACTACCCGTATGCGTCCGTAGGCAAGTGGGACGCGTCGGGCAAGATTAGAAATACCGTCGAGGACGCCTTTGAAAACGCCGACTTCGACGTTAACAATCCTTCCGAGGTCAATCTCTCGTCGGCCATGCTGCTGATGTTGGCGAATAACCCGGACGGCAGCTAAGCGTTACAGCTAGAGATGAGACCTGTAAAGCACGACAGATCGAGGCCGCTTGACCACAAGGCCTGAGCAGCTTTCAGCGCACTTGCATAGACTTTACGGTGAAAAAGCAGCCCACATAACCTAACACCAGGTAACATCCTCTAAACATCGCTTGCGCGTTTATGTGAGGCCGTGCTACGATGGCGGCGTTTCCAAAGGTAGACAGCAGCACGGGAGGTTCTGCGGTGTTCAGTGCTAAGGTGTGGGCTTTTAGGCTACGGGCGGCTACACCGGGTAGGAGCGTGACCTGGACCGGTGGTCCCCGTACCCTCCCTGGGGACCACGAGCAACCGTTCGGCCTCACGCTGCAAAACGCTCTCGAGTCACCTAACCCACCCCCTACAGTGAAGACCGCCCGTGGCTGAGCTTCTCAGGCTGACGGGCGTTCACAAGAGCTTCGCCGGAGTTCAGGCCCTTAGAGGCGTCGATTTCGAGGTGCGTCCGGGCGAAGTTCACGCGCTTCTGGGAGAGAACGGCGCGGGCAAATCGACCCTGATTAAAACCATCGCCGGAGTTCACAAGCCCGATCTCGGCGAGCTTTTTTGGGAGGGTCAGCCGGTCACCCTGAACAACCCGAGGGACGCCCAGCGGCTCGGCATCGACACCATCTACCAAGAGCTGAGCCTCTACCCCGAGCTGACGGTCGCCGAAAATATCTTTATGGGCCACGCGCCCCGCCGCCGCGTCGGTCCCTTCCGGGTCATGGATTGGGAGGCGATGTTCCGCCGCGCGCAGGGACTCCTAACCGACCTCGACGCGGCCGACCTCGACGTGCGGCGCAAGGTCGGCACGCTCAGCGTCGGCAACCGCCAGCGCGTGGAGATCGCTAAGGCGCTCTCGCTCAACGCGAAGCTGCTGATCATGGACGAGCCTACCGCCGCGCTGACCGAAACGGACGTGGAACAGCTTTTCCGCATCACCCGGCTTCTGCGCGAACGGGGCGTCGGCGTGGTGTACATCTCGCACAAGCTGGGTGAGGTGTTCGCGCTCGCCGACCGCGTGACGGTGCTGCGCGACGGAGGGTACATCGGTACCAAAAGCGTCGCGGATACCAGCGAGGGCGAGCTGATCAGCATGATGGTCGGGCGCACCATAGGCGCCCTTTTTCCCAAGCAGGAAGCTGAAGTGGGCGACGTGGTGCTCGAGCTTCGCAACCTGACCCGCGAACCCTATACCCGGCGGGTGTCGCTCAAACTCCGCGCGGGTGAGATCGTCGGTTTGGCCGGGTTGGTCGGTTCGGGCCGGAGCGAGACGGCGCAGGTCGTCTTCGGCATCCTTCCGGCCCAGAGCGGCGAGATTTTGGTTCAGGGCGCGCCCGTCACCATCAGAGACCCCGCTGGGGCAGTCTCCCACGGTATCGCCTACGTCCCCGAGGACCGGGGCACGCAGGGGCTCATACGGCAGATGACCGTCCGTGAAAACGTGTCGCTGGCGGTTTTGCGGAGCGTGGCTAGAGGCGGCTTTATCGACGTCGGCAGGGAGACGGCGCTGGCGCAGGACGCCATTCACCGCTTCGGCATCCGCGCCTACGGCCCCGAGCAGCCTGTCGGTAAGCTTTCAGGCGGCAATCAACAGAAGGTGGTGGTCGGCAAATGGCTGGCGAGCGACCCGAAGGTGCTCATCATCGACGAACCGACGCGTGGTGTGGACGTGGGGGCTAAAGCTGAAATCCACCGGCTGATCAGCCAGCTCGCCGCCGAACGGGGGCTGGCGATCCTGATGATCTCCTCAGAACTCCCTGAAATCTTGGGGATGAGCGACCGCATCCTGGTCATGCGCGGCGGGCGCGTCGTTGGCGAGTACGCGCGCGCCGAGGCGACGCAGGAAGTAGTCGGCGAAGCCATGATGAGTGAGCGGGTGGGGGCCGCGTGAGGGTGTCGCCGCTGTCCGTATTACCTGTGGTTCTAGGCGCAGGTCTCTTCGTCGCCTATTGGTTTTTGCCCTTCGTCACCCAACCCGAACTGGGGCCGAGCACCGCAGCGTTTGTCAGCGCCGACCGCGACAACAACGTGTTGGAGCTCGAGACCGACGGCGCGCAGCTCATCTTGTTCGGGGCCGCCGTCACGCTGATCGCGGGTGTCTGGGGCCTTACCAACGCCCAGCATAGCCGCGCGGTGGCCGCGGTGACCGCTGTGGGTGGGGTATTGGTCTTGGAGTACTTCGCCGTCTTTTTCCTGAGCTACCGCCGAGACGAGGGCACGTATCTTGCGGCGATGGGCGTGGGGTTTTGGATCATGCTCGCGCTCGGCGCGGTGATGGTGCTGCAACTCGCGCTGCCGCGCCCACAGGTTCCCGCCGAATACCGCCTCAGCACCCTGCTTGCCAATCAGGAAAGCGCCATCGTCGTAGCCCTCGTGGTGCTCTTTGTGACCATCGGCCTTAGCAACCCGCGCTTTCTAGCCGAGCGCAACCTTTTGGATATCCTTCAGGGCAACGCCTACGTCGCGGTGGCCGCTATCGGCATGTCGATGGTTATTATTACCGGCAACATCGACATCTCGGTGGGCTCGCTGATCGGTCTCTTGGCGATCATCAGCGGGCGTCTAGCGGTAGGGGACGCGCCGGTCGTCGTCGCCTGGACGGTTCCGCTGACCGTCGGGGCAGGCGTTGGGGCACTTATCGGTTGGCTGGTGGCCTACCTGAAAATTCCGTCTATCGTGGTGACGCTCGGGATGCTGAGCATCCTCAAGGGCGTGCTGATCATCTGGACGAGCGGTCAGCGCGTCACCGGGATGCCCGAAGCGTATTACCTCGCGCAGTGGCGGCCCTTGGGGATTCCCACCCCGATCTTGTTCATGGTAGGGCTGACGCTGTTAGCGGCGCTTTGGCTCCGCTACAGCGGTCTCGGACGGGCCTTCTACGCGCTCGGCGGCAACGCCGAAGCGGCGCGGTTGTCCGGTTTTTCGGGGACGCGGCTGACGATGCAGGTTTTTATCTTAAATGGCGTTTTCGCCGGAATCGCGGCGGTTTTGTACGCCACGCAGCTCAACGTCATCCAGCCCACCCCACCGACGAGCTTGGAGCTGTTCGTCATCACCTCGGCGGTCGTCGGCGGCGTCAGCATCCTGGGCGGCAAGGGTACCGTCATCGGCGCGATGCTGGCAGCCATCCTCCTAAACACCATCCGTTCGGGAATGATCTTCGTCAACGTCTCGCCCTTTTGGATTCAGGCGGTGCAAGGACTTCTCATCTTAGTCACCGTCCTGATCGACTTGGTGCGGCGGAACAGGCAGATGCTGTGAGCAGCGACGCGCAGATCCGAGCACCCAGCCCCATACAGCGCCTCCGCACCGTGCTGTTCAGCCAGGAGGGCATTCTCTTCCTTATTCTGGTCGTCGTCGTGGCGGTTCTAGCAGGGCGCAGCGACGCCTTTTTTACGCCCCGCAACCTCCTCAACCAAGGACGCCTGATGAGCGAGGTCGGGCTGGTGGCGCTGCCCATGACGTTTATCATCATCACCGGCGGCATCGACTTGTCGGTTGGGTCGATTCTAGGGCTCTGCGCGGTCCTCTTAGGCGTGCTCTGGGGAGGCTTGGGCCTACCGCTCGGGTTGGTGCTCGTGCTCGTCTTGCTCGTCGGCGTGCTGGCAGGGCTTTTTAACGCGCTTTTGATCGTCCGAGTCGGAGTACCGCCACTCATCATGACGCTGGCGACGCTCGCTCTCTACCGCGGTTTGGCGCAGGGGATCAGCGAGGCGCGCAGCGTCACGGGCTATCCCGAGTGGTTTTTTAGGTTTGGGCAGGGAAACGTCGCGGGACTGCCGACGCAGCTGGGGCTGTTTATCGTGATGGCGATTCTTGCAGCCGTCGTCCTCCGCAGCACCACGCTGGGCCGAACGCTCTACGCCATCGGCAACAACCCGGTAGGGGCGCGCTTTTCGGGGCTGCCGGTAGGCCGCAACCTGGCCCTCATCTACGCCTTCTCGGGACTTATGGCGGCGCTCGCGGCCATCATCTTCGTGTCGCGCGTCACCACCACCCGCAGCGACATGGGGTCGGGGCTCGAGCTCGACGCCATCGCTGCCGTCGTCTTGGGCGGCACCAGCATCTTCGGTGGCAAAGGCAGCATTTTAGGCACCGTCATCGGCCTGGTGCTGATTCAGCTCCTTAAAAACGGCTTGGCGCTCATGGGCGTTACAAGCGACGCTACGATTATCGTCATCGGTACCATGCTCATTTTAGCGATTTTAGTCAACAACTTTATCCAGAACCGGCGCGCCGGTATTTAAGGAGGCGTTATGTAGACGGAGAATTCACAAACCAACGTTTTTGTAAATTTTCAGACTCCGGAGGCATCCATGCACGTTCAAAAACTGACCGCTCTACTCGTCACCGCTTCTCTTCTCGGCGCGGGCTTCGCTCAAGGTACCTGGGACGGGGGCGACGAGCTGCCCACGAATCCGCTTCCCTGCGGCACTGAGGCCGCGCCCGCACCGGAGCCGCTTCCCTACGACGGCGGTACGGCCGAGGGCGCACCCGACTTGGCAGGGCAACCCATCAGCCTCATCGACGTACCCAAACTCGTCGGCATCGGCTATTTCGACGCGACGAGCACGGGCATCGCGCAGGCCGCCGAAGAACTCGGCAACGTCACCGCCCGTACCGACGGCCCCACAGAAGCCAACATCGACGATCAGATCGCGGTGATCGAGAACTACATCTCGAGCGGTGAGGTAAGCGGCATCTTGTTCGCCGCCAACGACCCGGTAGCCATCTCGCCCGTTCTCAAACGCGCCTTGGCGGGGGGCGTCCACGTCGTCGGCTACGACGCCAACAGCCAGCCCGACGCGCGCGAGTGGTTCGTCAACCAGGCCGAATTTAACGGCATTGCCAAGGCGATGATCGACTCTCTCGCCGCTGAAAAAGGCGAGGACGCGCAGTTCGGCATCGTCACCAGCACTTTTACGACGCCCAACCAGGCTCGCTGGATCGCCGAGATGCAGGCGTACGCGGCGTCGTGCTTTCCGGAGATGGGGTGGCTCGAGACCTTAGAGGCCCAAGAGGACGCGGTCTTGTCGTTTAACCAGGCAAACACGCTCATCAACAAGTACGGCGACGACCTAGACGGCATCTTCGGCATGACGAGCGTGGCGACGCCCTCGTCGGCGGACGCCGTGACGCAGGCCGGGCTCTGCGGCGAGGTCGCGGTTATCGGTCTGGCGACCCCCAACGACATGAAGCCGTACGTTGAAACCGACTGCGTCAAGTCGGTGGTGCTCTGGAACCCGGTCGACCTCGGTTACGCCGCCGTTCACGTGCTGCGCGCGGTCGTCGACGGGACCCTCGAGCCCGGCGCGACGACCGTTTCGGCAGGGCGCTTGGGCGACCTTCAGGTCGTCAACGGCTCCGAAGTGCTGCTCGGCGCGCCCTTTATCTTTACGAGTGAGAACATCAACGACTTCGACTTCTAAACCCTTCCCGGCACCTGTGACGGTCTAGTCACAGGTGTTTTGTCTTTTTGAGGTCACGTCATGGCACAAACGCAAGAACTCGTCGGCCTCGCACGGGAGCTTGGCAACCCGGCTAGGGAGCTTGCCATTTTAGGCGAGGGCAACGTCAGCGCACGGGCGGAGGACGGCACCTTCTGGGTCAAGGCGTCCGGGACCAGTCTCGGTACCCTGAGCGAGGCTGACCTCAGCTGCGTGCGGCTGGACGCCGTGCTGAGGCTTTTGGAGCGGGACAGCCTGAGCGAAGCCGAGGTGGAAGCGGAACTCGCCGCGGTGCTCACCGACCCGGCGCACAAAAAGCCTTCGGTCGAGACCTTTTTGCACGCGCTCTGCCTGGCGCACGGCGGGGCGCGCTGGGTCGGGCACACGCACGCGGTCGCCGTCAATCAGATTCTGTGCAGTCAGCTCGGGGCGGAGCCGTTTCGGCGGCACATCTTCCCGGACGCCGTAGTGGTCTGTGGGCGCGCTCCGGCGGTCGTCCCCTACACCGACCCCGGCTTCGCGCTGGCAAAAGCGGTACGGGCGGAGCTGAAGCGGTACGGAGACACTTACGGGGTCCCGCCCAAACTGCTCCTCATGGAAAACCACGGGCCGGTCGCGCTGGGAGAGAGCGCCCGCGAGGTCCTGAACATCACCCTGATGGCCGACAAGTGGGCGCGGACGCTCCTCGGCACCTACGCGCTGGGCGGGCCGCGCTTTTTGCCTGAGAGCGAAGTTGCCCGCATCGACTCGCGTTTGGATGAGGACTACCGCCGCCGCCGGTTGGTCGAGCGGTGAAAGACATAGCCCGCTTCTTGGCGGTCGATCTGGGGGCCTCGAGCGGGCGCGTCCTGCTCGGCACCCTGCGAGGTGAGCGCTTCGAGCTGCGCGAGTTGCACCGCTTTCCGAACGGCCCGGTGAGGCTCGGCGGGGGGCTGTACTGGAACGTCCTCAGCCTCTGGAGCGAGATTCAAGGGGCGCTGAGCGCCTACGCTCGCGAGCATAAAGCGCCGCTGGACGGCATCGGGGTCGACACCTGGGGCGTCGATTTCGCGCTTTTAGACCGGGACGGTGCCTTGCTCGGCACCCCGCACCACTACCGCGACCCGCGCACCGACGGCGTGATGGAAGGGGTTTTCGCCCACGTGCCCAGAGCCGACCTCTACCGGCGTACGGGCCTGCAATTTATGCAGATCAACACGCTCTATCAGCTCTACAGTATGCGGGGGAGCGCGCAACTGGAGGCCGCCCAAACGCTCCTGATGATGCCCGACCTGTTTCACTACTGGCTGACCGGCGTGATAGGCGGCGAGACCACGGTAGCCTCGACGAGTCAGCTGCTCGACGCTCGCACCAGGATGTGGGCGACCGATCTGCTGGAGAACCTGGGTCTGCCGAGCCGCGTTTTGCCGCCCCTGATCGCGCCGGGAACGGTTTTAGGGACGCTTCACCCAAGCGTCGCCCGCGACACGCGGCTACTTCCCGACACGCCGGTGATCGCGCCTGCGGGCCACGACACCGCGAGCGCCGTCGCCGGGACCCACGGCGACGGCATGTTTATCAGCTCGGGAACATGGAGCCTGGTCGGTACCGAGGTCGCCGAACCCGTCCTGAGTTCTGAAGCCTTAGCCCGCGACTTCACCAACGAGAGCGGGGTCGGCGGCAACGTGAGATTTCTTAAAAACGTGGCGGGGTTGTGGCTGCTGCTCGAGTGCCGCCGGGTTTGGTCGGCCGGGGGCCACGACTACGCCTGGGATGACCTGTTGGCTGAGAGCGACCACGCGACGCCGTTTCGCAGCCTCATCGACCCCGGCGCGGAAACGTTCCTAAACCCAGTCTCCATGCCCGAGGCCATTCGCGCCGCCTGCCGCGAACACGGCGAGCCGGAACCGGGGAGCGTGGGCGAGTTCGTCCGCTGCTGCTTGGAGAGTTTGGCGCTCAAGTACCGCAGCGTTTTGGACGATCTGGAAACCCTTACCGGCACCCCGTTAGAGGTTGTCCGCGTGGTCGGTGGCGGGAGTCAGAACGCGCTCCTGTGTCAGTACACCGCGGACGCCTGTCGGCGGCCCGTGGTCGCCGGTCCGGTCGAGGCGACGGCGCTCGGCAACCTCACCGTGCAGGCGCTGGCACGGGGGTTCTTGCCAGACTTGGGAGCGGGGCGGAAGGTGGTAGCGGCCTCGAGCCCGCAAATCTACTACGAACCGCAGGACGAAGCAGCGTGGGAGGACGCCTACGGGCGCTTCAAGGCGCGCTACCCTAGAGGATGAACGGCCTTATATTTGCCATCATGCTCGCTGTAGTACCGGCTCACCCCTCGCCCAAGACGCTGGCGACACCTATTTTTGCCGACTTGGGGGTGCTCACCGTACCGTGTCCCGACGACACCTTTAACGGGGGCAACGAACCGAGCTGTGGTCGGACGCGGATGCCGCCGGAAGTTTTTACAAAAGCGTTCGACAGGGCTGCACGGGAGCGGCTCGAGCCCCTCGGCGTTTGGAACGAAGACCACGGCGTCTGGCTCCGCCGCTACCGTGCGGGCAGCGTTCCCTACGCGGCTGTTTATACGCCGTTAGCCAAAACCTTCAACGTCCAGCTCGTGCGCCTGAAATAACCGAGGGCGTTCTGGACTTGAGCGTCACCTCACTTAAGCGTTACCACGGTCTCGGCGGTCACCGCTTCGTCCCGACCATCGCTGACGACGACCGTAGCCAAATAGCTGCCGGGGGCCGCGTAGGTGTGGCTGACCGACGCCCCTACTGCCCCCTCGCCGTCTCCAAAATCGACGAGGTAGGCGAGCGCGTCACCGGGGTCGGTAGCGTCAGTCCTGAACGCCACCGTGTAGGGCGCAGCCGGGTCGGGAACCGTGCTGGTGAAGGTGACTACGGGCGGCTCGTTGCTGATGTCCGGAGCGCGGCTCAACTCGGCCACCTCGATGACGACCTCGTCTTGGGCGCTGACCCCGCCTTGGCTGAGCGCGACACTCGCCGTATAGGTGCCCGGTTCAGTATAGACGTAGGGACGGCTTCTACCGCCGCTGCTGGGCTCCCCGAGGCCGAAATCCCAGCGGTAACTCAGGTCGTTTGGAGCGGGTTCGGCAACCGCGGTAAAGGAGACGACCAGCGGGACCTCACCCTGTACGGTGTCCGCGCTTAGCCTGAGCGACGCCGCTTCGCCCGTACCGGGCGTCCCCCCGCCACCGCCCGCGCAGGCCGCGAGCGTCAGCGGAAGCGCGAGAAATTGCGCCAGAGACCACCAGGGAAACCGTAGTCCTGCTTGAGAATGCGTCATACCGTAAAGTATACGGACCGCCCACCAAACTTCCGTGACGCCGGACCGATGACGCGCCGACAAGGGTTAAGCTGGAGGGCGTGGACGCGCTCACTGTGGGTTTGGACATCGGTACGACCGGTTGTAAAGCGGTCGCCCTAGACGTTTCAGGGCGCGTCCGGGGAACGGCCTACGCGGCGTATCCGCTTCTTACCGACGCCTCGGGGCGGGCCGAGCAGGACCCGCGGGCGCTGTGGGAGGCGATCTGCAAAACCTTGAGAGACCTTTCGGGACTAGCGCCGCACGTCGCCGGACTCGCCCTAGGCGGCGCTATGCACAGCCTGCTACCGCTCGGCGAGGACAACGAACCGCTCGCCTACGCCCTGACTTGGGCCGACAGCCGCGCCGAGACGACGCTCCCGACACTTCGTCAGGAAACCGACGAGGCGGCCCTTTACCGGAGTACAGGCTGCCCGCTCGAGACGCCCTACCATCCGGCGCGGCTGCGCTGGTTGCAGGAGGCTCAGCCGGAGCTTTTTGAACGTACCCGCACCTTTGTCGCCCTCAAGGACTTTTTCGCCCTCCGCCTCTGCGGGGTGCTCGCAACAGACGTCGGCCTCGCCTCGACGACCGGACTTTTGGACCTCCACACCACGCGTTGGCACGACCCTGCACTGGCGCTCGCCGGGGTTACGGCGGGGCAGCTGCCCACGCTGGCCGAGCCTACCGCTCAGCTCGGCACGCTGAGCGCGGCCGCGGCTGCCGAAACGGGTTTGGAGGCCGGACTGCCGATCTTTTCAGGCAGCAGCGACGGTGGTCTCGCCAACCTGGGCTCAGGGGTCATCCGGCCGGGGGAGACCATCCTCACGCTGGGCACGAGCGGCGCGGTGCGGCAGGTCGCGGACGCGCCGCAGCTCGGCGCGGACCGCCTGACCTGGTGTTATCTGCTAGAAAGCGGGCGTTACTTCGCCGGGGGGGCGATCAATAACGGCGGCTTGACGCTCGAGTGGCTTCGCCGCACCCTGTACGGCGAGCTGCCTAAAGACGCGGGCTACAACAGGCTTCTCGCGGACGCCGCCGCTGCCACCATAGACAATGACCTCATCTTTTTGCCCTATCTGACCGGCGAGCGCACGCCGCACTGGAACGCCGGGTTGCGGGCGAGCGTGTTCGGATTGGGCGAACACCACACGCGGGCCGACCTCGCGCGCTCGGCGCTCGAGGGGGTCGCGTTTTGTCTGGCGGACGTCTTTGACCTGCTGGGGCGCAGCGACCAGCCCGTGCAGCTGACCGGCGGCGTCGCCCGCGCGCC
The DNA here is from genome assembly GCA_902806425.1 of uncultured Truepera sp. Classification (GTDB taxonomy): domain Bacteria; phylum Deinococcota; class Deinococci; order Deinococcales; family Trueperaceae; genus Truepera. The sequence continues at coordinate 922 of CADCWP010000350.1, read as the reverse complement.
CTTTTGGGCGCAGCTCATCACCGACACCTTGGGCGTTCCCACCGAACTCAACCGCGTCGCTGACGCCTCGGCCTTGGGCGCGGCGCTGCTGGCACAGGTCGCGCTCTCGTGGACGACCCTCGAAGACGCCTCGGCGCGCGCCGAGGCCGGTGCCCGCACGCCCCTCGCACCCGACCCCGAGCGGCACGCTCTGCTCGAGCGCAAACGGGCGCGCGCCCAGACACTTTTGCGGGCAACCGGAGCGCTCGCCCCCTAAAAGCAGGGTACTTCACAGTGCCTCGGCTGCGGGGTAAGATGCCAAACTTTACCCAAACACCGCCGCCCAAGCCCCTAAAGTGGGGGCATGAAAGTCCTTTCCCCCGACGCCCTCCTCTGGTGGTGGTCGCTTCCGGAAAAGCAGCAGCTCGAGGTCGAGATCAGCTGCCTTGAAGAGAGCGTCGACCTCAGCGACATCATCTACCTGCTCTCGGGACAGGTTTTTAACGACCTTCAACCCAACCGACGTCACCTGTAGCGATTTACGGACCCTCGACGTTGGCCTTGTACGCCTGACCGCCGATGCTCCAGAAAGGGGCGCTAGGCGTCTTTGAGTTTGCTATGAGCTTGCGGCGTGAAGATGTAGTGGAGGAACAAAGGTGACAACTACTCGAGCTGACATCTTGCAGAGCGACAGCTTCGGTAGCCGCAAGGGCGGTATCAAGAAGGGATAAAGCAGCACTCAAGCCTAGGCCCACTAGGTCTGTTGTCCTTGGATGACCGGGCGTACAGTGCCGTTATGGCGAGATGGGACCGCTCCCGTCAAGGAACAGCAGGAGTTTAGGCTCGTGAAAACCTCGGCCAGCCAAGGGCACTGGTCTAGTGAATGCGGTAGCCCCGTCCCGGCTCAGATTCGACAATGCGCTGCTGAAGTGCGCGTCTCTAA
>CADCWP010000349.1 GCA_902806425.1 uncultured Truepera sp. | reverse complement strand
ACACGCCCTCGGGGGCGGCCGACGTGACCAACGAGGGCGGGGGGGACCCCACCTCAGGCGGCGAGCCCGGGGCGGACGAGCCCGAGGCCGAACCCTCAGGTTCCGTCACCGTAACGGTGGACGGCGAGGAGATGTACCTCAAGCACGGCTCGGCCGTTATAGCGGCGATCACCTCCTGCACCAACACGAGCAACCCGTCGGTGATGATGGGCGCGGGACTGCTCGCCAAGAAGGCCGTCGAGAGGGGCCTCACCGTCCAGCCGCACGTGAAGACGAGCCTCGCCCCTGGTTCGAAGGTCGTCACCGAGTACCTTCAGACCTCGGGGCTTCTGGACCCCCTGGAGAAGCTCCGCTTCGACGTGGTCGGCTACGGCTGCACTACCTGCATCGGCAACTCGGGGCCGCTTGCGGAGGAGATCTCCGCCGCCGTCGAGGAGAACGACCTCGTCGTCGCCGCGGTCCTCTCGGGCAACCGCAACTTCGAGGGCCGCATCAACCCGGACGTGCGGGCCAACTACCTGGCCTCGCCGCCGCTCGTGGTCGCCTACGCGCTGGCCGGCACGGTCGACATCGACCTCGCCAACGACCCCCTCGGGGAGGACGGGGACGGCAACCCGGTCTACCTGAGGGACGTGTGGCCCTCTCAGGAGGAGGTAGCCCGCGAGATCGAGAACGCCCTCGACCCGAAGATCTACCGCGAGCAGTACGCCGACGTCTACACCGGCAACGAGCAGTGGAACGAGGTTGACGTCCCCTCAGGCGACCTCTACGAGTGGGACCCGGCCTCAACCTACATCCAGGAGCCGAGCTTTTTCAAGGACCTCGACCCCGACGCCGCCGACCTTAACGACATCGAGGGCGCCCGCGTCCTCGTCCAGGTCGGCGACTCCGTCACGACCGACCACATCTCGCCCGCGGGCGCCATCCCATCCAAGATGCCCGCGGGCCAGTACCTCATCGAGAAGGGGGTGGACTCCAGGGACTTCAACTCCTTCGGGAGCCGCCGCGGCAACCACGAGGTCATGGTGCGG
>CADCWP010000348.1 GCA_902806425.1 uncultured Truepera sp. | reverse complement strand
GGACTCACAATCCCAGCCTAGTGACTGAGTTCGGTGAGGCTGAGTCAGCGCAAATTGCGGAACGTTGACCGTACCTCGTCGACGAACGACTCGGGTTGCTCGAGCGCGGCGAAATGGCCCCCTTGTTCGAGCTCGTTGAAGTGGACCAGCTTGGCGAAGCGACGCTCCGCCCACCGGCGGGAAAGGCGGAGCTGTTCGCCTGGAAACATGCTGATCCCTGTCGGGGTCTGCATCGGCGACGACGGCATTCCGCCTTTCATCATCTCCTGCATGCCCTCCCAGTATAGCCGGGCCGAACTCGCTCCTGCGTTGGGCAGCCAGTAAAGCATGATGTCGTCCAGCAATGCGTCGGCCGAGAAGACCTTTTCCGGATCGCCGCCGCTGTCGGACACGTCTTGGAACAGCGCATAGATCCATGCGGCAAGACCCACCGGCGAGTCTGCGAGGCTGAAGCCGATCGACTGCGGCCGCGTGTTCTGAAGCTTGTAATATCCCGACAGCTGCTGATCGTAGCGTCTCGCGGCGTCGAGCATCGCCTGCTCGGCCGGCGTGGCCTGCGCCCGCTCGTCGTCGCTCGGCTGGAACATCACCATGTTGAGGTGGATGCCGACGAGTCCGGGCGGCTGCATATAGCCGAGCGCCGTCGTGACCGCCGCCCCCCAATCGCCGCCCTGCGCCGCCCAACGCGTATAGCCGAGCCGCTGCATCAGCGTCGTCCAGGCGCCCGCGATGCGGCCGACGCCCCAGCCGGAGGCGGTCGGCTTATCCGAGAAGCCGAAGCCGGGCAGGCTCGGCAAGATGAGGTGGAACGCGTCACCGGCGGAGCCGCCATGCGCGACGGGGTCGGTCAACGGTCCGACGACGTCGCGGAACTCCAGCACCGATCCCGGCCAGCCGTGGGTCATAAGGAGCGGCAGCGCGCCGGGTTCGGGCGAAATGATGTGCAGGAAATGGATGCCGAGCCCGTCGATCTCGGTCCGATACTGGCCGAAGCTGTTGAGCATCTTCTCGCAGCGGCGCCAATCATAACCGTCCCGCCAA
>CADCWP010000347.1 GCA_902806425.1 uncultured Truepera sp. | reverse complement strand
GAAGTCGCGGGGATAGAAGGTAGCTTTACCTGTCGCACCTTGGACGAAGCGAACGTTGAGGACGCGACGCGAGAACCTGAAAAGTTTCGAGCCCAGAAGGGGACGCCCCTTAAGCTGCCCGGCCCCGTCGCCCTCCCGCCCTACGCGTATGCGTGTTTGGACCGCCGATGACGCAGGACTTTCGCGGTGCGCTCATCGGTTGCGGCTTTTTCGCGCAGCACCACGCCCGAGCCTGGCTCGAGTTGGAAGGCGTCGAACTCGTCGCGGTGTGCGACCGGAACAAAGCGCGCGCAACCGCGTTCGCCCAGACCTTCGGCGTTCTCAGTGTCTACGACGCCGCCGAGACGATGCTAGAGCACGAAACGCTCGACTTCGTGGACATTGCCACCCAGGCGTCTACCCATTCCGAACTCGTCGCCTTAGCAGCACGGTGCGGAGTGAACGTCATCTGTCAAAAACCGCTCGCGCCGACCTTGGAAGAGGCGAGGGCCATTGTCGAAAGCGCCCAAGGCGTCACACTGATGGTTCACGAAAATTTTCGTTGGCAGCGGCCCATGCGCGAGCTCAAACGCGTGGCGGCGGAACTCGGCCCGCTCTTTTACGGGCGTATCGGTTTTCGCAGCGCCTACGATGTGTACGCCGACCAACCCTATCTGGCGACCGACCCGCGCTTTATCCTGCTCGACGTCGGCGTCCACCTCTTCGACTTAGCCCGCTTCTTTTTAGGTGAGACCGAGACGCTCCTCTGCCACACAGCCCGTGTCAATCCGAACATCGCGGGCGAGGACGTTGCGACTGTCCTTCTCAACATGACCTCCGGAGCACACGCAGTTGTCGAGCTGAGTTATGCGAGCAGGCTCGAGCAGGAACTTTTTCCGCAAACTCTGGTGCAGCTAGAGGGACCACTCGGCTCAGCCGTCCTCACGGCGGACTACCAAATCGTGGTTACGACGGCACAGGGGGTACGCCGTACCGACGCGACGCCCCACGTTTTGCCAGGGACACCGGGACCACTGACAGCGATTCCCGAGAGCGTGCTGAACGTTCAACGGCACTGGCTGGAGTGTTTGCAACGTGGCCGCATGCCTGACACCTCGGGAGCGGACAACTTAAAGACGCTCGAGCTTACCTTCGGCGCTTACCGTTCCGCTGAGGAGGGCGAGGTCGTCCGTTTGGGAAAGCTATGAGCGACCGTTTTACCGCAACCTATCTCATTGAGACCGCCCATCCTTTACAGGAGGCGGCGGAAACTATGGCGGGCGAGCAATCGGCAGGAACCTTCGTCCGGGTACCGGGCGAGAGTGACGAACTGCGGGAGCGTTACGGTGCGCGGGTCGAGCAGATCAGGCCGCTCGGCGAGGTACCGGGGCCGTCGCTACCAGGCTCGAGACCGCCCAAGGGGGAGGCGTCGCCGCGCTACCGGCAGGCTGAGGTGACGCTTTCGTTTCCTTCAGATACCATCGGGACATCTCTGACCGGACTGTGGACCGCCGTGTCGGGCAACCTCTTCGAGTTGTCGCCTTTTTCCGGCCTCAAACTGCAAGCGCTCACCTTGCCCACCGCGTTCACAGATGCGCAGCCCGGACCGGGGTTCGGCGTCGTCGGCACGCGGGAACTGACGGGCGTGCAGGGGCGACCCCTCGTCGGCACCATCATCAAACCGAGCGTCGGCCTCTCCCCAACGGAAACCGCGACCTTGGTCAGTAAGTTGTGTGGGGCCGGGTTGGACTTTATTAAAGACGACGAACTGCAAAGCGACTCGCCACACTCGCCTTTTGCCGAACGGGTAGGGGCCGTGACGCGCGTCGTCAATGAGCACGCCGACAAGACGGGGGAAAAGGTCATGGTGGCCTTCAACCTGACGGGCGACGTCGATGAGATGCTGCGCCGCCACGACTTGGTGCGGGAACATGGCGGTACGTGCGTCATGGTCAACGTGCTCACGGTCGGGTTGGCGTCGCTCCAAACCTTGAGAAAGCACGCGGAGCTCCCGATTCACGCCCACCGCGCGGGTTGGGGGATACTCGCCCGTCACCCGCTCCTAGGTATGGAGTACCCAGTCTACGGGATGTTCTGCCGCCTTGCCGGGGCCGACCATCTGCACGTCAACGGCCTCCGGAACAAGTTTTGTGAACCCGACGCCTCCGTCATCGCGTCGGCGAAGGCTTGTTTAGCGCCGCTCGGGAACGCTGCCCCGGCGCTGCCTGTTTTTTCGTCTGGGCAGTGGGCGGGTCACGCCCCGGACACCTACGCGGCGCTCGGCAGCGCGGACCTCCTACACCTCGCGGGCGGCGGCATCTTGGCACACCCGGACGGGGCAGCGGCAGGCGTAAGGAGTATGCAAGAAGCGTGGGCGGCGGCGCTCGCCGAGACGCCGCTGGACGACTACGCGCGGACGCACCCGGCTTTAAAGAGCGCTCTCGAGAGGTTCGGCTCGTGAACCTTCGACTCGCGTTTTACGGTGACGACTTTACCGGCTCGACCGATGTGCTCGAGACCCTCTCTCGCGGCGGTGTACAGGCGGTGCTCTTTTTAGACCCGCCCACAAAAACGCAACTCGCGGCCTTCCCAAATGCCGAAGCGGTTGGCATTGCAGGAACAAGCCGGAGTTGGACGCTAGAACAGATGACGGTTCGCTTGCCGGAAGCGTTCGCGGTGCTTAAGCGCCTGGAAGCAACGTTCACGCACTACAAAGTCTGCTCAACGTTCGACTCGTCGCCGACGGTCGGGAGCATCGGCAGGGCGATGGAACTCGGCCTTGAAGTATTTCGGGACGCCTGGGTGCCGCTCGTCGTCGGCGCGCCCACGCTGGGGCGGTACGTTGTCTTCGGACACCTGTTCGCGCGAGCCAGAGACGAAACCGTCCGCTTGGACCGGTACCCGACGATGCGCCTTCACCCGTCCACACCGATGCGGGAAAGCGACTTGCGGCGGCATCTGGGCGCACAAACTTTATTACCGACGGGCCTCGTAGACGTGCTGAGCGTCGAGCGCGGTGTCCGGACGGTGAAAGAGCGCGTCGCGCAGCTTCGCCGGAGAGGAGCGCGCGTCATCTTGTTCGACACCCTTACGGACACGCACCTACTGACGTTGGGAGAAGTTTTGGCCGAGGGCTCAGAGAGGGCATTTTATGTGGGGTCATCGGGACTCGAGGCCGCTTTAGTTCGTTACTGGCGGGAACAGGGGACGGCGGAACCGCAGCCCTACACGGCTCCAGTCGGTCCGGTAGACCGGCTGCTGGTCGTTTCCGGAAGCGCTGCCCCGGCGACCGCGGCACAGATCGACACGGCGGAGCAGGCTGGGTTTGCGGCCTTTCGTATAGACGTGCCAAGGCTGCTCGAGCCGGAAACTAGGAGCACCGAACGCACCCGTTTGTTGGAGCGTTCGGCGGCAGCTTTGCGAGAACGGAGCGTCGTCCTCTATTCAGCCAAAGGTCCCACTGACCCGGCACTGACTGAAACGCGGCGGACGTTGGAACGCTTGGGGCACCCACCGCACGCTATAAGTGCGCTGCTCGGGGCAGAGCAGGGTACGCTACTCCGCGACCTCGTAAACGAGGCTCGCCTGACGCGGGTCTGCATTGCGGGGGGCGACACCTGCGGGTACGCCGCTAAGGCGTTGGGCGTAACGGCCCTCGAGCTGCGGATGGTCGTCGCCCCCGGCGCGCCCCTCTGTTTAGCCCACAGAGAGGGCAGGCCGAAGCTCGAGGCATCGCTAAAAGCGGGGCAGGTGGGCACACCCAATTATTTTTTAGCCGTACAGCACGGCACTCCCGAAGGAGCATTTTATGACTAATTCTTCCCTCTCTAAGCTCAAAGTCGCCCTAATGGGTGCGGGCGGCAAGATGGGCTGCCGCATCACAGACAACCTCAAAGACCTGCCGTATTACGACGTTCACTACGTCGAGGTAAGCTCTGAAGGGCAGGCGCGACTCGCCGAGCGGGGTCTCGTGCCTACCCCGCAAAACGACGCGCTCAGCGACGCCGAGGTCGTCGTCTTGGCCCTCCCCGACCGCCTCATTGGGCGCGTTACCGAAGCCGTTGTACCGACCCTTAAGGCGGGCACGATGGTGCTTGGCCTCGACCCCGCCGCTGCGCACGCCGGGGTCATTCCTCTCCGCCCCGACCTGTCGTATTTTGTCGCGCACCCGTGTCACCCGCCACTTTTCAACGACGAGGTGAGCGACGAGGCCCGCACTGACTGGTTCGGCGGCGTCTACGCCAAGCAGCACATCGTCTGCGCGCTCCATAGCGGCCCTGAAACGGACTATGCCAAGGGTGAAAAAGTAGCCCGCGACCTCTACGCGCCCGTTATGGAAAGCTACCGTGTCACTGTCGCGCAAATGGCTCTCTTAGAACCTGCTCTCGCCGAAACGTTTGCTGCGACACTCGTCACCGCCATGAAAGAGGCGCTCGACGAAACCGTGAAGCGGGGCGTGCCCGAGGCGGCGGCGCGGGCGTTTTTGCTCGGCCATATCCGCATCGAACTCGCCATTGTGTTCGGTTACGCCGGGTTTCCTTTTTCCGACGGGGCAAAGTTGGCGATTGCCGAGGCGTACGACAAGATCTTCAAACCCGACTGGAAGGAAAACGTCCTCGACGCCGAGGCGCTAGAACGGAGCGTGGCGCAAATTACGCGGGCGTGAAGCTCGGCCTGGGCTCGTACGCGCTCGCCTGGAATATCGGGGTTCCGGGCTACCTCCCCGAGAAACCGCTAGACGCTTTCGGATTTGTAGAATTTGCTGCGCAGCACGGTTTCGAGCTTGTTCAAATGTCCGACAATTTGCCGCTGAAGAGTATGTCAGGCGCGGAGTTGGAGCGGCTCGAGGCCCACACCCGGAACCTCGGCTTAAAGGTTGAACTCGGCGCTCGGGGGCTTCAGAGTGGCAACTTGGGGCGCTACCTCGAGCTTTGCGGACGTTTCGGCGCGACGCTGCTGCGCGTCGTTGTAGACGGCCCCGACCATCACCCAAGCTCGGAAGAGGTTGTGCAAACATTACGGGAGGCGCTCCCTTTTTTTGAGAACGCAGGTGTCACGCTCGCCGTCGAAAACCACGACCGCTTTCCCGCACAGGCGCTCGCGGGCATCGTGACGGTACTAGACAGCCCCTTTGTGGGCATCTGTCTAGATACGGTGAACTCATTCGGGGCGCTCGAGGGACCAGGAGTTGTCATCGAAACGTTGGGGCCGTTTGTCGAAAATTTGCACGTCAAGGATTTTGTCATCCAGCGAGTAGATTATAATATGGGCTTTACGATCACTGGGACCCCCGCGGGACAGGGATTACTGGACCTGCCGGAACTTCTCAGTAGCCTAACCGCTCGGGGGCGCAATCCCAACCTTATCCTCGAGCTGTGGCCCACGCCCGAACCCGAATTAGAGGCGACGCTCGAGAAGGAACGGTTCTGGATCGAGGAGAGCGCGGCCTATCTGCGAACACTCTTGGCCGCGCGCAGAGAGGAAACGCGGTGAGTAAAAAAGCTTCTGGGGTGGTCCGGACGCGTCTACAGGAGACTGCGTAAGCATGTTCAGGACCTACGTCAGAAAGTACGACGCTGGGGGGTCCCAGAAGAGCAGTATCAATGCGAGCCAGTCTGGAGGTGAGTTCTCAGACGCATTCAGTCGCTCGGTGGCTATGGCGGTTGATGGTGGCGGCGACATCTACGGCGCATTTGAACGGGCGAACGTAAACTCAGAAAAGTGCAGCCGCTCCAACCCGACCAACGTCGTCGCCAAGTACTCGATGACCGGCGTTCTACAGTGGCAACGCACCTCGACGGTCGGCACTCTCAAAGGCATCACCGTCTCAAGTAGCGGTTCTGTGTACGTCGTCGGTAGTGCGGGTTTAGCTTGTTTTGTTACACCAACAGCGGCAGCTTGACCTGGACCAAGCCCGGCACCTTTGAAGAGGTGATCGTCTCCGGCTCGAACCTCCACACCCGTTACCGCAAAGAGATTCGCAAGTGACAGCACCGGCAAGCAGTTATGGCTCAAAACGCAGACCGGACTCGCCACGATGGTCTTTCAGGATGTAACCGGCAACGGCTCGGGTAACGTCTATTTGTCAGGTAAGTATAGTGCGGACGGCGGTAACTTCGATACCATGACACGCAAGCTCAACTCGAGCGGCACGGTACTTTTTACCAAAACCTATGGCACCCCGGCTTACGACGATGCTCGCGGTATTGCCACCATCAGCGGCAGCGAGGTCTACGTCACGGGTGAAACTCAAGGCTCGTTGGCGCACACCAATAGAGGTGGGCAGGACGGCTACCTAAGAAAGCTCAACGCGAGCGGCAATCCCATCTGGACGCGCTAAGGCAAACAGCTTTGCTGTACGAAAGCCCCGACGATATACCGGGACTTTCTGCTTTTCTGCTAACTCGTTGACCGATAAGGTACACCAGCGTGCAGTAATGCTGTCAAATCCTGTTTAAGCCTCAAGATACAGTTGTTTTATAGTATTCGGCAGAAACCGTGAGAGGCTATATGCCCCGAAAAGCATCGCTTTCGCTTTTTATCTGCCCACCTCACTCCCGGCCCTGGCAACGATCACCCTGTTCAGCCTGGTAACCCACTGGAACTCGTTTTTCGACGGCCTCATCCTGATGAACAACCCGGACAACTACCCTTTGCAAACCTACATCCAGCAGCTCATGGCCGAGTTGTCAAACAACACCCTAAACGCCGCCAAGCTCTTTATCGCGATGGTCCCGATCCTCATCGTCTACCCCCTGCCGCAACGCTTTTTCATACGGGGCATCATGCTTGGCTCGGCCAAAGAGTAGCGGGTAGCCCGACGTAGATGTGCAAGGCTAGTTCCCGTCGGATCGCCCGTCAACCTTTGTAGGTCGAACCACCGAAACGTAACCCACGTTCGAGAGGTCGTCTGCGCCACCCTTTCGCTCTAACCCACACGTGCATCTTCTACTACCCAAAAGGAGCCCGTTCGATGTCCACGATAAGCCACGTCAGAAATGTCCAGATCGAAGTCGAGGACGCGCCCGAGGTCGCCTTCCCCGTCAACGCCGACTGTAACAGTCCCTGCTGGTGGCAAGGAGGCACGTTTTACCTGCTGACCTCGACGGGCCAGCCGGTCCGCTCGAGCGGTGAGAACGTGTTCTCCATGACCGCCGAAGGAAACGTTGCCTACACGGCCTACCGGGACGGGGGCCGCTGGATGGAGGCGGTCTTCCAGGCTGACGACGGGACCCTCTTCGGCTGGTACCACAACGAGCCCGCTCACCTGGTTCCTCCGGAGATGCACGAAGGACGCCGCTTCCCCATGACCGCGCCCTTTATCGGGGCGGCCGTTTCTTACGACAACGGGCAGACCTGGGACGACCTGGGCCTTATTCTCGCCGGTGGACCCGAGACACTGAACCTGGAAGCGCCCAACTTCTGGTTCGCGGGCGGCAACGGCGACTTCACCGTTATCCTCGACCGGCAACAGGCATTTTTCTATTTCGTCTTTGGGACGTACTACCGGGACGCCAGCCAACAAGGCATTTCGCTGGCCCGGATGCGGTTTGAAGATCTCCGCGCGCCGGTCGGCAAGGTCATGAAGTGGCGTGGCGGGTCCTTTAGCGAGCCCGGCCTGGGCGGACGGGTCACGCCCATCTTCCCGGCCCAGGGTGACTGGTACGGGTCGGAACCCGACGCCTTCTGGGGTCCGTCAGTCCACTGGAACACCGAAGTCGGGCAGTACGTCATCCTGATGAACCGCGCCGTCGATCGAAACTGGAAGCAGGGCGGCATCTACGTGGTGTGTACGACCGATCTGTCAGACCCCGGCTCATGGAGAGAGCCCGTGCGCCTCCTCGAGGTGGACGGCTGGTACCCCCAGGTCATCGGGTCCGACACGGCCAAGCGGGAGACCGACCGCGAGGCGGGGGCCTCAGCGCGGCTTTTTATCCACGGGAAGTCCGTACACACACTTCGTTTTTCTAGGCGCTGAGGGGTTCAACGCTCGGAACGCCGTCTTGAGCGGAGCCTGTAGCGGCGCAGTTTCTACCGTTTTGCCGAATGTTGCTAGAACAAGCCCACATAGCTCGCCTAAGCCCTAAAAAAGTTGAAGGGAAAAGGGAATGCTTGAGGCCGAACATATTTTAAGCGTCCGCAACGAACTGGGCGAAGGTCCCGTCTGGCATGTGGGCGAAGGAGCCCTCTACTGGACCGACATCGAAAAGAGCTGCTACCACCGCTTTCACCCGGCCACCGCCGCACACGAGACGGTCCCCGTCGGGCAGAAGGTGGGCGCGCTCGCCTTTCGTGAGTCGGGCGGGTTCGTCTTGGCGGCCGAGCGCGGCTTCGCGCTGTGGCATCCAGAGACGAAAAGGCTTGAGCCCTTCGGCTGGGTCAGGCAAGGAGAGAACCCAGTTGGGTTTAACGACGGCGCTGTAGACGCGCGCGGCAGGTTTTGGGCGGGGACCCTGCAAGAGGGACATGACAACAGCCTCTACCGCCTCGACCCGGACGGCTCGGTCTGGGAGATGGACACGGGGTTCGGCGTCCCCAACGGGATCGGCTGGAGCCCGGACGACCGGATGATGTACTTCACCGACTCCGCTGACAGCACCATTTTCGCTTACACGTTCGAGCTTGAAACGGGACGGATAGGTGATCGCTGTATTTGGGCGGAGAGTTCGGCCCGTCCGGGCGTCCCAGACGGCCTCACCGTCGACGCCGAAGGCTGCGTCTGGAGCGCCCGCTGGGGCGCGGGCCGCGTCGAGCGCTACAGCCCCGCAGGCCGGCTGCTCGAGACCGTCGGCGTTCCGGCCGCATTCCCTACGAGCGTCGCCTTCGGCGGGGAGGACCTAAGCGAGCTTTACATCACCTCGGCGCTGCTCGAAGTGCCCCACGCCGAACGGGCGAGCCGGCCCCAAGACGGCGGTCTGTTTCGCTATAAGAGCGACGCCCGCGGGAGGGCGGAGCCCCTGTTCGGCTTGCCGGTAGAGCCCGCCAGAAATGCGAGGACCCTGTGACCTTCAGGATGTACCCCACTGCCTCTAGCCCGCGCGTTTTTGCCGCGCCGACCCTTCATGGCTGAGATGCGCTACGGCACGCTGCCCGGCCTCGACAAACCTCTGGCCCGGCTTGTACAGGGCACGGTGATGGTGTCGTCCGCCGACGAAGGGGCGTCGTTCCGGCTGCTCGACGAGGTGTTCGCGCTCGGCGGCACTGCCTTCGACACCGCGCACGTCTACGGAGGCGGCGACAACGAGCGAACGGTCGGGCGCTGGGTGAGGTCCCGCGGGCTGCGCGACAGCGTGGTCATTATCGCCAAGGGCGCACACCATAACGAGGACCGAAAGCGCGTCACGCCCTTTGACATCACCGCCGACCTGCACGACTCGCTCGCCCGCTTCGGCTTCGACCACATCGACCTCTACGTGCTGCACCGCGACGACCCCGCCGTCCCGGTCGGACCTATCGTCGAGGTCCTGAACGAACACCGCAAGGCCGGGCTCGTCCGGGCGTTCGGCGGCTCGAACTGGACGCATGAGCGCGTCGCCGAGGCCAACCGCTACGCTGAAGAACACGGCTTGGTGCCGTTCGCCGTGAGCAGCCCGAACTTCAGCCTGGCTGAGCAGGTTCGGGGGCCGTGGGAAGGTTGTGTCAGTATCGGGGGGCCGTCGGGCAAGGTGGCCCGCACCTGGTACAACCAAGAACGCCTGCCACTTCTAACCTGGTCGAGTTTGGCGGGTGGCTTTTTCTCGGGGCGGTTCCGGCGCGACAACCTAGACAGCTTTACGAGCTACTTAGACCGGCTTTGTGTCACGTCATATGCGTACGAGGAAAACTTTAAACGTCTCGACCGGGCCGAGCAGATGGCTCGTGATAAGGGCGTGTCGTTGCCGCAGCTTGCGCTGGCCTACGTCATGAGTCAGCCGCTAGACATCTATGCCTTGATCGGGTGCCAGAGCGGCGCGGAGTTTGCCGCGAACCTCGAGGCGTTAGCGTTCGGGCTCACCGACGAAGAGTGTGGGTGGCTCGAGGGGAATTTATGACTACCAACGAGTTGTCGGGGCGGCTCAAACTGTTCGTTGCAACGTACTCCATAAAATGCTCGATCCGGGAAGCGGGAAGCCATACGTTGCGTCGTCTAACACCAGTACCCAGTCCGGGCCGACCGGTGGTGGCGTGAATTCGAGCACGTTTGCCCTAGCGAACGTTCCGACCCTCGCGGCGGTGCCCGTGCGGGGGTCGTACCAGTGCGCGACGAGCGATTGGCCCGACAGCTTGGTGGAGTCGACATGGACAGGTCTAGATGAAGGGCAGTACACAAACGCGAACGAGCCGCTCTCGTCCCTTGTCGCGCAGGCGTAGTGGGCTCCCGGCTCGGGTGCTGGCATGAGCAGCGACTGGTCGGGGACGCGGGTTAAAAAAGGGCGGGACTCGAGCAGGGCTCGCGCGTGTTGCATCTGGCCCGCGCCGGGGAGTGAGAGCGCCTCGAGCCAGGTCCGCCGCACGAAGCTCACGGGTTCGCGCCCCGGCCAGTACATCTGCCATACCGGGTGCGCCCCGTAGGTATGCCCGTGCGCCCCCGAGAAGAGTGCCCAATAGGCCGACTTCCTGATGTCGTACTCGTCCAGGTAGCCGTTCGCCAGGTCGAACCCCGCTGGGTGGTCTTCGTAGCCGGGCTCGGCATCCATACACGGCTTGGCGGGCTTGAGCGCGTAGTCCGCGGCGACGCGCGCGTACACATCGCGGTTGCGGTCGTGGCCCGTTTGCCACATATTGAAGTCAAGCCACCCTTCCGCGTGAAAACTTTCCGCCGAGGTCCGGCCTCCCGCCGGGTGAAAGGCGACGAGGTGCTCGCCGCCGTCCCCTTCGCGTAACCCCGCAGCCAGCCCCCGGATGACCTCGAGGTGCCCGTCGGTCTCTACCGGCCTGTCACCGCCCAAAATCCAGATAAGGGGCCGGTCGCGGTAACGTTCACCTAGAAAGAGGCCGTAGTGCCGCGCGTTTTCGGGCGTGAAGATTTCCGGCCCTTGGCCCCACTTGAGGTTCCACTTGTCCCCCCACGTCGGCAGCAGCCCGACGCGGAGCCCGAGCGAGGCGGCGAGGTCGACGACCGCGTCGACGTGTTCAAAATACGCCTCGTTGGGCCGGGTCGGGTCGTTGTCAGACAGCGGCAGGTCGCCTGCCGCGTTGGGCACGGTCAGGCCGCCCATCTCCGCGAGGACGACGGCTTGAATTACGGTAAACCGTCTGGCGGCGCGGTCGCGCAAGTACAACTCGGCTTCCGCGATGCTGAGGCGGTGGAAGAGCTCCCAAGCCGTGTCACCTAAGTAAAAAAACGGGGTGCCGTCCGCAAAGATCAGAAACCGCCGGTTGTCGCTGACTTGTAGCTTCATGGGCTCCTCGTGTCGGGGTGAAAGCGGGTGAGGGCTGCCTCGAGTCCGGCCTGTTCGCCCTACAGCAACGAGCAACGAGTGGGCGTTAGTGACGAGCGGCGGCGGATGTGGGCGGTTCCGTCGCCTCCTCCCGCCACATCGGGCCGTCGGGATACCTGTATGCCGAGAGGGTCTCCGGCTTCATGGCGATGCTGTAGCCCGGACCTTGGGGAGCAAGGTAGCGGCCCCGGCGGACCACGACGGGCTCGAGAAAATGCTCGTGCAGATGGTCCACATACTCGGTCACGCGCCCATCTAGCGTGCCGCTCACGGCGATAAAGTCGAACGTCGACAAGTGCTGCACGTACTCACACAAACCGACCCCGCCCGCGTGCGGGCAGACCGGCACGCTGAACTTGGCCGCCATGAGGATGATCGCCAGGTTTTCGTTCACCCCGCCGACCCGCGCCGCGTCGATCTGGCACACTTGCAGCGCGTCGGCCTCCAAAAACTGCTTGAACATCACCCGGTTCTGCATATGCTCGCCGGTCGCCACCTTGACCGGGGCCACCGCCCGCGCGATTTTGGCGTGGCCGAGCACGTCGTCGGGGGAGGTCGGTTCTTCAATCCAGAGCGGGCTGAAACGGGAAAGCTCCCGCATTGCCGAGATTGCCTCGCCGACCTCCCAGGTCTGGTTCGCGTCCATCATCATCACGCGCTCCGGGCCGATGGTCTCCCGCATCACCGCGGCGCGGCGCAGGTCGTCCTGAAGGTCCGCGCCCACCTTGAGCTTGAAGTGCGTCCAGCCTTCACGGATTCCCTCTTCGCAGAGGCGGCGCACCTTGGCGTCCTCGTATCCCAACCATCCCGCCGAGGTGGTGTAGGCGGGGAGGCCGTGCTCGAGCAGATACGCCTCCCGCTCCGCCTTCCCCGGCGCTTTTTCGCGTAGTATATCGAGCGCCTCCTCCGGGGTTAGCACGTCGGTGAGGTAGCGGAAATCTATGCAGCGCACCAGGTCTTCGGGCGTCATGTCGGCCAAGAGTTTCCAAACGGGCTTGCCCTCGGCCTTGGCGTAAAGGTCCCAGACAGCGTTCACAACCGCCGCCGTGGCAAGATGCATCACGCCCTTGTCGGGGCCGAGCCAGCGGAGTTGTGAGTCTCCCGTCATATGCCGCCAGAACACACCCATGTTCTCGGTGAAAGACTCGAGCGTCCTGCCCACAACGAGATACTCGAGCGCCCGAATCGCCGCGACACAGATTTCGTTCCCCCGCCCGATGGTGAAGGTGAGCCCGTGCCCCTCGAGCCCCGCCGGGTGGTCGGTGTGGAGCACGACGTACGCGGCGGAGTAATCGGGGTCGGGGTTCATCGCGTCCGAGCCGTCGCGCTGCCGCGAGGTCGGGAAGCGGATGTCGTGCGTCGTGAGGGTGGTGATGGTCGTGGGCATGGGGCCTCTTTTCTACGGCTCGAGACGATACCAGTTTTTGGCCGCGCTGCTGAAGAGTTGTGTCCTAGCGTCGGCGCTCAGGTGCTCGGTCAATCGTTGGGCGACCGCCAGCCAGCGCCCGTAAGTGGCGGCCTGAAGCACGACCGGCCAGTCGCTGCCGAACAGAGTCCGGTCGCCGAAACACGCCAGGACGTGCGAGATGTAGGGCTCGAGCCCCGCAGGCGTCCAGTCCCGATGGTCGGCTTCGGTGACGAGCCCGCTCAGCTTGCAGGCGACGTTCGGCAGGGCGGCGAGGGTTTGGATATGGGTGCACCAGAGCTCGAGCCGCCCCCCCTTCGCGTCCGGTTTGCCGAGATGGTCGAGGATAAAGGTCGTGTCCGGGCAGCGGCGGACGAGTTCAATCACGGCGGGCAGTTGGGTGTGAACTACGCAAATATCGAACGAAAACCTGTACTTAGGAAGAAGGCGGACTCCGGCGATGAAGTCGTCTCGTAAGCAGAACTTGGGGTCGGGTTCGCCTTGGAGCAGACGGCGGACGCCTTTGACTTTCGGGCCGAGGTTACGCAGAGCGGCTAGGTAAGAGCGGGTGCGCGTGCCGTACTCGAGCGGCGCGTGGGCGACGATGCCTTGAATGAGCGGCGTCCGTTCAGCTAAGTCGGCAACATGGCGGGCCTCTAGCAGCGCGAACGCGGGTTCTACTGCCACTTCGACGTAAACGAGTCCGGCGACGTTAAGCCCTCCCGTTTGGGCGCTGAACGCATCTGGCTCAAACGGCCTGTCCAGAACTGCGTTCCCCACCAGCCACGGCATCGGGAAGCGCTCCGGGTGCCAGAGGTGGACGTGACTGTCGATGACAGGTAGCGTCATAACACCACTAGTCCGCGTGAAACACTTCGCGCATCGTCGCCCACCACGCCCCTGCCGCGCGGTCCGCGAGCGGCTCTTGGAGCGGGTCGGTCAGCCGCCACCAGGCCTGCGTCTCCGGGTCGGCGGCCATCCTCGCCATGTCAGCGTTGAAATCGTCGCCCACGTACTCGAAGTAGGCGAAGAGGAGCCCCTCGTGCCGGAAGATGCTGTAGTTTCGTAGGTTGCAAGCCGTGATGGTAACGAGCACCGCGGGCGGGACGGCCTCATGCAGCCGCTCGTACTCGGCGACCGCATCCGGTTTGACCTGAATAAGCTGTCCGAAACGCTTCACGGCCCCTCCTTGACAAAGCTTGAGCGAAGCTTATTTACGCCAAACCCTTCGGACGTGCAGCACCCGAAAACATGCCTAGTGGAGAAACAGTTCGATCACCGGTACGACCACGTCTGGCTTGAGGACGGGCAGCTCGAGCGTCAGCGTGCCCTCCGCCGTTTCGGCGACGCTCCACTCGTCGTGCTTGCCGGGCTCGAGCCGCCGGACCTCGCTCACGTCGTTCAGAAGCTGCGCGTAGGCGACCTTGCCGACGAAGCCGTCGAGATGCAGGTGCCGGAAGGGCCAGTCGAACACGTGCAGGTAGAGCCGGTTGCCGTTTTGGGTAAAGCGGCAACCCGACGGCGCGGCGAACCCGCTCTGGGTGCAGCCGTAGACGGCGCGTCCGTGGAGCCTCAGCCACTCGCCGTAAACCCTGAGCGCGTCCTCCGCCCGCCGGTCGAACGTCCCGCGCCCCGTCGGCCCGACGTTCATAAGCAGGTTGCCGCCAGTCGAGACGGTGTTCACGAGCATCTGAATGAGCTGCTCCGGCGACTTCCAACTCGTCTCGTCGCGGTGATAGCCCCACGAGCCGCTAAAAGTCTGGCACGTCTCCCACACGACCGGCTGGCCGTCTACGCGCACCCATTCGCGCGGCTGAAACTGCTCGGGGGTGTGGATGTCGGCGCTGTCGGGTAGGTCGAGGCGGTTGTTGACGATGATGTCCGGGCGCAGCTCGCGGGTCAGCGCCACGAGTTTGTCGCTCTCCCAGTCTTTATGCCCTTTGCCGGGAAGACCTTTGTAGGGAAGCCCCGGATACGAAAAGTCGTACCAAATGATGTCGGGCTCGAACGCGGTGAGGAGTTCGCGCACCTGTTCGCGCATAAAGGCGGCGTAACGGGTCACGTCGCGCCCCTCGTTCATGCGGGCGACTTCCTCGTCGCTGTGGTCGCGGTACGGGTGAAACACGTCGACCGGAAAATCCGGATGCTGCCAGTCTAGAAGCGAGTAGTAGAACCCGACCCGGAGCCCGACCTCGCGGAAGGCGGTCACATACGGCCCTAAAAGGTCCCTGCCGTAGGGCGTGTTCGTCACCTTGTAGTCGGTCTGCGCCGTGTCCCACAGGCAAAAGCCCTCATGGTGTTTGGCAGTCAGTAAGGCGTACTTCATCCCCGCGTTCTTGGCTGACGCGGCCCACGCTTTGGGGTCGTAGAGGTCGGGGTCAAAGTGGTCGAAATAGATCTGATACTCCTCGTCGGTAATTGTCTCGCGGCTTTTGACCCACTCGTGCCGGGCGGGCAGGGCGTAGAGGCCCCAGTGGATGAACATT
>CADCWP010000346.1 GCA_902806425.1 uncultured Truepera sp. | reverse complement strand
CATCAAGGTAGTCAGCCGTAAAGCCTTACCACCTTGGGGTTGAGCTTAACTAGAGCGCCGCCTCTGCAAACGTCGCCATCTCCGAGAGCGTAGCGGCGGCACCCTCCAGAATTCCAAATGCTAAAACGGCTCCCGTCCCCTCACCAAGTCTCAGGCCGAAGTCGAAAAGGGGTTCCAGACCCAGATGCTCGAGCTGCACGCTATGTCCCGGTTCCTGCGAGAGATGCGAGGCGAATAGATAGTCTTTGACTGCGGGCTCTACGGCCACCGCCACGAGCGCCGCCGCCGTAGCGATAAAGCCATCTAATACCACCGGCGTTCGGGTTGCAGCAGCGCCAACGAAAAATCCCACCAGTGCTGCAATTTCGAGTCCGCCGAACCGAGCAAGTGCGTCTAGCGGATCGGTTATGCCCTGATGTTTTGCCAAAGCTTGCTCGACCACCCTGATTTTACGCGCCAAGCCCTCGTCATCGACGCCCGTACCGCGCCCCACCACATCTCGGGCTGCGCGCCCCGTAAACCAGGCGGTGAGTGCAGCCGCGGGGGTCGTGTTGCCAATGCCCATCTCGCCCCCCGCCAACAGCGCCCCACCCGGAGCAGCGAGTTTTTGCGCCGCCTCGAGCCCGACCCCGCACGCCGCTTCGGTCTCAGCACGGGTCATGGCGGGGCCGTCCAACATGTTCCGGGTGCCACGTGCGATTTTGCGGGACCAGAGCCTTGAGTGCGCCCCTAAGTCAGCGTCTATACCTACATCAACGACGAGTAGCTCAGCACCGGCGGAACGGGCGAGCGCGTTAACGGCCGCACCTCCGGCCAGAAAGCTTTTGGCCATTCCCACCGTAACGCTCTTTGGATACGCCGACACGCCCGCCGCCGTGACGCCGTGATCGGCAGCAAAGACGACGACCGCCTTGTTTGTAATCGTCGGCTTTACAGTGCCCTGAACTGCGGCCAGACGCGCGCTGAGAGCCTCGAGCCGTCCCAAACTCCCCGGCGGTTTGGTAAGCGTGGCGTGACGTTCCAACGCCCTCTGATAGACCTCTTTGTCAGCCCCTACAATTCGTGAAAGCGCTTCGGCTAGAGGGTCACTCAAGGGAAACCTCCGGCAAGCGGCCCTTCAAAACCTGCGGCAAGCCGACGACGCAGAGTGCTACCGCGTCCGCTACCGCCGCCACGCGGGCGTTCGCCAACCCCAGTGCGTCCCGGTAGAGTCGGCCCAGCGGGTAGGCCGGAACGACGCCGCTACCAACTTCGTTGGTGACGACAACGACTGTTTTGGACGCAGCTTTGGCGGCGCTGACGAGTTCTTCGACGCTTTTGGTGACGGCCTCCAGGACAGCCTCTTCACCGTCGGCCTCGTGCGCTAGAAGCACGTTCGCTATAAACCCCGATAAGCAGTCGAGGAGTACGACGGTCTCAGCGCCCTCTCGAAGCGCCGGGGCGGGTTCGAGGGGCGTCTCGAGCGTCCGCCACGCCCTTGGCCGCCGCGCCCGGTGCAGCTTGGTGCGCCGCGCCATCTCAGCGTCGCCTGCGTCAAGCGTCGCTAGGTAGAGCGCGTTCCCCGCCGCGCCCAAAAAGTGCGTTACCAACGCCTCGGCGTAGCGCGATTTGCCCGAGCGTACCCCCCCGGTTACGAGGATGAGCTGGGGCCGTACGGCTCGGCGAGGTACGCGCTGCTCGAATACCGCGTCGTTTACCCTGTTCATATCTAGATGCGCCTCCACATGCTCGGACAAAGTGTCCAGGGTACTGTCCAGGTGCGCCGCCCAGTCGGCGCGGCTGGCCGCAGCGCCGAGCACCTCAAGGTATGCCGTACGAAACGCCGTATCCTCAAAGAGCCCGTGCAGATACACGCCGGTGACGTTGCCACGCCGGAACCCGAGCCCCCCCGAGAGATAGGGTTGTGTCTCGCCCCAAGCGCGGCTGCGCCCGTGGTGAATCTCGTAGCCGGAGGCGGCCCGACCCCCTGGCAGCTCAGCCTGGGTCAGCCGGGTGATTTTCTCAGGTTCCAGGGTGGTGTCCAGCTCGAGCAGTCCCAAGCCCGCGAAGGTGCCCGCACTCTCGACGCCGTGCGGGTCCCGAACCTGTCTGCCGAGCAGTTGCAGCCCGCCGCACACACCCAGAATCTGCCTCCCAGCCGCTGCATGCACCCTTATAGCTTCGGCCAGCCCGGTACGCTCGAGCCACGCAGCATCAGCGGCGACATGCTTCGACCCCGGCAAGATGATGAGGTCCGCCTTCGCCAACCCGTCCGGCCCGTCGACCCAGCGCAGTGTCACGTCCGGTTCTCCGACCAGTGCGCCGAACTCGTCGAAGTTGGCTACGGTAGGGAATTTAACGATGGCGACCACTAGCGTCCCTCGTCCCGTCACACCGGTTTGAAGCGTGTGCGCGTCCTCCTCCGGCAACGCCAGCGGCAGGTAGGGCACCACGCCCAAGGTCGGGACGCCGGTATGGGCCTCGAGCCACTGCGTCCCACTTCCCAGCAGCGCCGGGTCGCCGCGAAACTTGTTGAGGACAAAACCTAGAAGCAACGCGCGTTCACCCGCGTCCAGGCATCCCCACGTACCTAGAAGATGTGCAAACGCGCCCCCCCGGTCGATGTCGGCTGCCAACAGTACGCGCGCCTGCGCCTCGCTGGCCACCCGCATGTTGACGATATCGCCCGCCTTTAAGTTGACCTCGGCGGGGCTGCCCGCGCCCTCGATCACGACCAGCTCAAACTCGTCTAAGAGGCTGTGCAGCGCCCCCCGCACAACCGGCCAGAGCGCCTCTTTGCGGGCCGTCCACGGCAGCCGCGCTACCTCGTCGTCACGCCTGCCGAGGACCACTACCTGCGAGCGTGTGTCCCCTTCGGGTTTGATGAGCACCGGGTTCATCCGCACGTCGGGCGTGATGCGAGCGGCTAAAGCCTGCGTGAGCTGCGCGCGGCCCATCTCCAGCCCGTCCGGGGTCACCCCGGCGTTGTTGCTCATGTTCTGCGCCTTGAAGGGAGCCACCTTGACGCCGCGCCGCGCGTAGTGGCGGCAGAGGGCGGCGGTCAGGTACGACTTGCCCGCGCTCGAGCTGCACCCCTGCACCATCAGCGCCCGTCCGGCCACTAGCTACCCTCTAAATGTGCGGCGTCAGCGACTGTTTTGATAATTGCCCCCTGATCACCCAGCACGAGCTTGGTGAGGCTGGCTGGCCCCACCTCGAAGCGCCAGCGGTGCCCGTCCGGCAGGCCGGTGAGACTGTGCAAGATCACGCGGATGGGGCCGCCGTGGGTAAAGGCGACCACCCGGCCCGTCCGGGGAAGGCTCGACAGCCAAGCTTGTACCCGCTGAGAAAGCGCTGCGTACGACTCGCCGCCGGTCGGGGTGTTTGTGTAGGGGTTAGAGAGCCACGCGCTCAGGGCCGCAGCGTCGGTGTCCGCTACGCCCGACCAGGTGTTTCCCTCCCACACCCCGAAGTGAAGCTCGCGGAGGCGAGGATCGGCGGTAGTGCAGGCGCCGGGTAAGGCCGAGCGCGCTGTCTCGGTCGTCCGCTGCAAGTCGGAGCTGTAGACTGCGGAAAAAGGTGTCCGGGAGAGCCTCGGGGCGAGCCTCTGGGCCTGAACCCTGCCGAGCGCCGAGAGCGGTGGGTCGCCCTGCCCCTGGACGCGGCCCTCGCCGTTCCAAAGACTTTCACCGTGCCGGACCAGCCACAGCTCTAGCACCCAAGCCACCGCAGCAGTTTTTCGTTGGCTTCTTGGCCCTGCGCGGCCAACCGGACGCAGTTGGGGAGACCAAAGCTCGAGGCGTCCCGTACCCGAAACCCCGCCCCTTTCGCCCGCGCCGCGAACACACCGGCGTCCCCGACCTCTGTGAGAAAAAAGCTCGAATGGCCCTCCCAGACCACGAACCCCAGCCCGCGCAACCCGGATTGAAGGGTGTTGCGAAGCCTCAGGACCTCATGCACCGTTTCGCTTACGAACGCGGCCCCTGCGCGCGAACGACACCAGCTCACGGTGGCAGCGGCGAGGGTGCTGACCGGCCACGGTGGGGCCGCGCGGCCCAGAACCTGTGCGACCTTCGGCGGCGCGACCGCGTAGCCAGCGCGCAAACCGGCGACGGAGAAGGTTTTGGTCAGCGGAAACAGCTGCACGGCGCTCGCGGGTAACTTCGGGGTGGCGTCACTCAGCTCGAGGTACGCCGCGTCGATGACGAGCAGGGCGTCGTGTTCTCTACACGTAGCGGCAACCTCCGCCAGGGCGTCAGCGGTCCAGGCGTGGCCCGTCGGGTTGTTCGGGTGACAGAGCCAAACGAGCGTCGGGCGCGTTTTTTGGACGGCGCGAAGGAACGGTTTCAGCGTGGGCTCAGTACCCTTTGCGTAAACGTCGCAGTGCCGCACCCGCGCGCCGCGAAGGCGCGCCGAACGCCCATACTCACCAAAACTCGGCGAGGCGACCAGCACGCTTCTGCCCGGTTCTAAGTAGCACGCGGACAGCCGGTAGATCAGCTCGGCTGCGCCGCCTAGGGCGATGTGTTCGGGTGAAACGCCGTGAAACACTGCCGCCGCCCCCCGCGCTACCGTATACGACGGGTCGGGTTAACACGAGACGTCAACCTCTCGCAAGTAGGCCAGCAGTTCCGGCAGCGGCCCGAGCGGGTTGCTGTTGACGCTGAAGTCGAGCAGCTCAGCAGCTGAGCCGTCCGGCCCGCCGTGCGGCGCGTAAGGTGGCGGCGTCAGTACAGGCTCAGGCACGCTTCGCCCCTAACACCAGAAGGTAGAGGCCTAGAGAGAGCGCTGTTGTAAGTTTGAGAAGGCGTTGGGCGCGGCTGATGTCCGTGGCGGTCGGGGCGCGGCCCGCCTCATTGAGGCTGTAGACGCCGCGCTTCTCAAGTCTTACACCCAACCCGACCGCGGTCAGCGCCATCGTGAGGCCGCCGTTCGGACTCGGGGTACGCACGCTCTCCCTCAGCATCTGACGCCACTTCGGACGCGCCGGTATACCGGACAGCTCGAGGGCGACGCCGAGCAGCGCCGCGGCTAGGCGCGCCGGGATGAAATTCAGCACGTCGTCTAAACGAGCGGCACATTTGCCGAAATACTCCAGCTCCGGCGTCCGGTAGCCGAGCACCGCGTCGGCGGTGTTGACAAAACGGTAGACCGCCACCCCCGGTAGGCCCAGCAGCGCGAAGTAGTAAAGTGGCGCGACGACGCTGTCAGTCAGGTTTTCGGCCAGCGACGAAACCGCCGCGCCCGCGACCTCGCTCTCGGAAAGGGCCGACGTGTCACGGCTGACGAGGTGCCACGCGAGGAGCCGCCGCGCCGCGGGGAGGTCGTGAGCGTGGAGCGCTCCGCGCACGGCGTCGCCTGCTCCGAAAAGCGCTGAAATGCTGAACAGAGGTTTGAGTAGAACGGCCATCAGCGTCGTTTCGAGGGGCCGCGGCAGGAGCTTTAGCGCGCGCGTCAGCCCCCAAGCTCCAGCGCCGCAGACGGACGCGCCGAAGAGAACGAAACCTGTTCCCAGCGCGAGGCGTACGTGAGGACGGCTCGAGACCCTGAGGAGCCCGTCTTTAAGGCCCAGATACCGCCCCATCCCGACCACCGGATGCACCTGTGTGGGCGGTTCTCCGAGAAGCGCGTCTACCAGCACGCTTAACAGCACCGCACCCCCTGTAGGCCGCCGCACGCTAGTGTTCGATGCCCCGCTGCGCCGGAACATCTGCGTCGAACGCGTGTTTAATCTTCCGCATCTCGGTTACGGTATCAGCAACCTCGACAAGTTTGGGGTGCGCGTCCCGCCCGGTCAGCACGACATGAACGTTGCGGGGGCGCGTCCGCAACGTTTCGACGACCTCATCCACGTCAAACCAGCCCCACGAAACGGGGTAGGTCACCTCGTCGAGCACCACCAAGTCGTAGTCGCCGCTCAGGACGGCCTCCTTCGCCTCCCGCCACCCCTCCCGCGCGAGTTCCTTGCTCCGCTCCAGGTCCTGACTGCGCCACGAGAAGCCGTCGCCGAGGCCCGCAAAGGGAACGCCTAGGTCGTTCAGCGCGCGGTGCTCGCCGAACTTCGCGCCTTCGTGCTTGATAAACTGAAAAAGACGCGTTTTTAGGCCGCGCCCGTGCGCCCGCATCATCAGGCCCAGGGCGGCGGTCGTCTTGCCCTTGCCGTGGCCCGTATTGATGATGACGAGGCCGCGCCGTTCGCCCTGAGCCTTCGCGGTCTTGCGGTTTGTCGGCGGGGTTTGAGTGTCGGACATGTGTCTCCTTAGAGGGCCGCCGAAAGTGCGCGATGCACGCTTTCGGCGACGAGAAAACCGGGGTAGGTGGCGAGTCCGGCGTAGGGGCTGCGCGGTCTGCCGGTCAGGTTGGTGACCGTCACCGTGTCGGTCGTGGTGCCGGTAGCGGCCTCACCGAAGCGGGTTTGCACGCCCGCCGCGTGAAGGGCCGCGACCTTGGCTTCGGTGGCGCTCCCGACCGCGCCGACGAGGGCCGACGGGCTGAGGTGACCTTCGACGAGCACGATCAGATTAATTGTTCCCGCTACAGCGTCGTCTAACGGAAACCGCCCACCCGCCGCCCCCGCGTTGCCAACCCCCGCCGTAAGAAGCGTGTGGACGCGCCAGCCGCCACGCGCCGCCTCGGCGTAGCGCAGCTCCGCCATGCTGACGGCGGTCGTGAGGCCGACGGTGTGCTCGGGCGCGAGACCCAACCCCCGTACGTAGCGCTCCATGTCGCCTTGCGGATCAAGGCAGCGCCAACCCCTGTGGACGCTTCGGTTGACGATGAAGCGCCGCCGTCCGAAGCCACCGTTCAAGGGGGCGCTCGAAACCGTCTCGCAGGGGCCGGGAAGCGCCACCACGAGGTGATGCTCCCAGATGTCGTCCGTCGGCAGCGTGCGGCTCAGCTTGACCCCCGCGATAGGCGGCACGTTCACAGGGCCGCCGCCAAGCTCAGCATGACGGCCTCGCTCGTCTCGATCACGGCCCCGTGGGCGTCGCCGCCGAGACCGTCCAAACGCCGAGCGAGCCACCACGCCAGCAGCAGCGTCGTCCCGAGCGCCGCGAGCGCCAACCAGAGAAGTGTTCCCAAGTGGTTTGTAAAAAAAGCTGTGCCGACGCACAGCGCCGCTCCTAGCATCAGCGGGAGGGGGGCCTCGCCGGGCCTCAGCTGGGTAGAGCGGCCGAGGCGGCTCGAGCCGTGCGTCCGCCCGAAGGCCAGCGGCAGCACGACGAGCGTCCGGCTGAGCGTCGGCACAAGGAGCAGGAGGGCGGGCTGTGCGTCCGCCAGCGCCGCCGCCTTGACGAGCAGCAGCGTCCCACCCGCGGCGAGCGCGAACGCGCCGAGGTGCGGGTCCTGCGCGATGTGCTGACGTTCCCCCGGGGTTCGGCTCGAGAACGCCGCGTCCGCCACGTCGCAAAAACCGTCGAAATGCAGCGCGCCAGTGAGCAGCAGCCACACCCCGAGCAGCAGCGCGCCGCGCAGCGGGTCGGGAAAACCTCCCAAACCCCACCACGCCGCCGCCAAGAGCGCCCCCAATAGGAGCCCCGCGACCGGGTAGGCGCGCACGCTCCGCCGCGCGTCGTCATCTTTCCACACCTTGACGGGCGGCAGCGGCAGCGTCGTCAGAAACGTTAACGCGACCCTTAGAGCGCGGAACACCTCGTTTTACCGCCGCGCTAGCGGGACGGCGCGAGCGTTTCAGGCTGCCCGAACACCTCCGGGTGCAGCGCCCGGGCGAAAAACCGCACCGCTTCCACGATGCGCGGGCCGGGTCGGCTGATGGCGTCGTCCAGCCTCGAGGTCGTCGGCACCACGCGCCCACTCGCTACGGCGTCGATCTCCGCCCAGCCGGAGCGCTCCGGCAACGTCTCAGCGTCGCGTTCACTGACGATGATGACCTCGGGGTCGGCGGCCACGATGTACTCGGGATCGAGCTGGGGGAAGTCGCCCAAATCTTCGGTAACGATATTTGCGCCCCCGGCGCGGCTCAGCAGGACGCCGATAAACGATTCTGGCCCGACGCTGTAGGGGGTCGGGTCGATCTCATAGTAGACCGTGGTCGGCTCGAGCCCGCTCGCGCGGTCGCTGATGGCCCGGACGCCGCCCTCGACGCGGCCACTTAGGAGGGCCGCTTCGGTCTCGCGGTTTAGCAGCGCGCCCAAGACCTCGAACTTGTCGAACACTTCATCGTAGGTCTGCGCGGTTCCGGCGTAGACCGGGATTCCAGCTTGCCGTAGCGACCCAGCCAGGTCGGACGACTCGTCGGTCAGCACTAGGTCAGGCTGTAAGGCGACGATGGCCTCCACGTTCGGTGAAAAGGCGCTGCCGAGTTTTGGAAGTGCGTTTACGCGCTCAGGAAAGTTGCTGAACTGGTCTACCCCGACGAGCTTGTCGCAGGCGTCTACCGCGCAGAGCGTCTCGGTGTGGCTGGGAATCATTGCCACGACGCGCAGCGGTTCAGCCTCGAGGGTTACCTCAAAGCCCAGATCATCGGTGGCGGTGTACGGGTAGGTGGTGGCGGTGGCAAAGCTGAACAACCAGACGATAGCGACGAACACTTTCATGGTGCCTCCTCGGGCATCTTGCGTGGGAGGAGGCCGCACCGGCTTACAGGCCAGCGCCACCCGTCCTCGTCCGCGCAAGGGGTCGTAAGTCAACACGCTGGTATTCGGGCTTCACCGAGCGGTTACAAACTATTCACAAACAGTCGGTGTTACCGTTGCGGGACAGCGCCGGACTTTCACCGGACTTCCCCAGCGGGTTGCGTAGGTGAGCTTACGGCGGAGCGTAGGCGTTGTCAATCAGGGCTAAAAAACGAGCGGGAGCGAGACCAGCAAAAAAAGTAGGACCGCTTGGTCCTACCTGGTGGCGGAGAGAGCGGGATTCGAACCCGCGGTGCAGGTTACCCCACACACACGCTTTCCAGGCGTGCTCCTTAAACCGCTCGGACACCTCTCCACACGGACACCGGGGTATCCCTCAGTGCCTCGACCTTAGAGTCTAGCAAGTTTGAGGAACTTAAAGCAACGGGCGCGACATGCGCGGACGGGCGCGCGTAGCTACAATACCGCTATGCTAAGAGACCGCATCTTTGACCTCGAGACCCCCGAAGACGTGCAGAGCTTTTTGCGCGAAAACCCGACCAGCGTCATTTTTAAAGCGGGCACCTGCCACAAGACGATGCAGGGTTTCGGCTTTTTACAAGAGCAGTTAGAGGGGCGCGACGACCTTTCCGTCGGGCTTATCCGCGTCGTGCAGGCGCGTCCGGCGAGCAACTTCGTGGCTCAGGAAACGGGCATCACCCATCAGTCGCCGCAGGTCATCCTCTACCGGGACGGTCAGGCGGTGTTCGACGCCGACAACTGGAATATCACCCCGGACGTGCTGGCTGACGGGCTGGCCCAAGCGCCCCACAGCGGCGCGGCGACGCCCGCTGTTACGGGTGCGACAAGCGACCTCACCCCCTATGTGGGTTTGCTTGAGCGCTACCTGGACGGCGAGCTAGACGACCGCGAGTTCGAGTTCGCCTACACCACCACCTTCCGCGACGACGCTTCGCTCAGAAGCCGCGAAGAGGTCGAGGTCTTGGGCAGCATTTTCGGCGACGTCGACCGCCATATGGAGATGCACATGATGATGGGTGGTCGTAGCGACAGCAACCTGGTGCGCCAGCGCGCGGCGGCGGCGCTCGAAAGGCTTAGAACGCTCGCCTAGTGCCCTCCGAGTAGGTGCTAGAATCCGACCATGTCGGTAGCTGTTACAAACAAATATATCGTCCGGCGGGGTCACAGTGATCCCGCTTTTTCGTCGTTAGATATTTCCGGAGCTGACCGGTGAGGGGACGGCTGAACAGCCTGCGGCGCAGCCTCGACCTCGCCGACTTGGGCTTCGTCTACGGCCTTCTCTGCGCCCTGTCGCTAGTCCTCATCAATCCCTGGGGGACGCCGCGCGGCGAAATCTGGACCGATCCCAAGGTGTACGCCTTTATCGCGCTGACCCTGCTGACGTGGGGCGTACTGCTCGTACAGCTGGGGCTCGCTACCTTTAGAAGGCTGCGCCGTCAGCCCGCGCCGCCGTTCCGCGTTCCGGCCTCGTGGGGTTGGGCAGTGCTTTTGTGGGGGGCGTTTTTGGCCTCCGGCCTCCTGACAGCCTACTACAGCCCGATCAAGGCGAGAGAGGCCCTGATGGCGAATAACGAGATGGGCGACGGCTGGCTGTACTGGGCGTGGGTGGCCGCGTTTACCCTCGGCAACGCGCTTTTGTTAAGGCGTTTTCCGCAGCTTTTTAGGGGTCAGCTCTACGGATTTCTGAGCGCGAGCGTCCTTATGGGTATGGCGGTCGTGGTGCAGACCATCGACTGGCGGCTTGATTTCACCGCGACGATGGGACAGGAGTTTCGGACGCCCAATCCGCGCACACCCAACCAACTGCGGAGCATCATCTACGAGGGGCAGATGCCTATCGGCTTAGCCTCGCACCGGGGACATGCGGCGTTCGTGATGGCCGCGGCGGCGGTGCTGACGCTGCTAAGCCTGCTGCGCGGCTGGCTGAGGGGCCGCGCCGCCTGGCCGCTGTACGTCTTTTTTCTGCTGGGCGTCTACCTCACCTCGACGCGGGGGGCGCAGCTCGCCTTCGGGGCCGGAATGATCTATCTGCTGGTCCGTTTTTGGCGGGTAGGGGGCGCGCGCCGCACGGTCTTGCTGGCGTTTGTACCGCTTGCTCTGGGCGTCGCCGGGTTGGTCGGCGCGCTGGCCGTAGGCGTCCCGAGCGTAACGCGGTCGCTGCCCCCAATCGGGAAGCTGCTCAAAAATCCGGATGCGTTTTTGTCGATGCGCCCCGGCTACTGGCACATCGCTGTGAGCGGCGTCCGTGAGCGACCCCTTTTGGGTTGGGGGTACAACGGTTTCGGGCTGGCTTTTGCCTACGTCAACGATTTTCAAAATCGCTTTGCAACGTATCTCGCCTGGAACGAGGGCGAGCCGGTCCCGCTTAAAACGTTGCTGGGAGCCGATCACTACGTTTTTCGCTACGTCGGTGAGGACGACACTCTGTACCGCGGCCGGGTAATGTCCAACAAGGCGCACAACCTGTTTTTAGATACCGCCGTGTCGGTCGGGCTCCTCGGACTGGGAGTCTATCTGCTCTTACTCGGTGTGTTCTTGACCGCTACGGTGAGGGGAGAAGGGTGGGGCCTCGAGGCCGTCTTGGTCGTCTATTTGGTTTACGGCCTGACCTGGTTCGAGTCGGCGCAGTTCAGCCATCTGGCGTGGTGGGGGTTGTCGGTTGGGCTCGCCTGGCAGCGCCTCCCCCAAGCGCTGCCGCAGCGGCACCCCCTTGAGCACGCTACGGTCAACGGTTGACCTGTGGAGCTGCGCGAGCTGAAGAGCCTCTCTGAGCTAAAACTGTGCGAGGGTGTGCAGCTGCTCGTGTGGGGTGAAGCCACACCTGAGGTCACCGCAGCTTCACTTCGCGCCGCAGTTCACGCCGGGGCGCTCGTCGTCGGAGCGTTCGGGGGGGCCGAGCTGCTCGGATTTTGCTTCGGGTTTCCGTCGTACGTGGACGGGAGGGTCGGGATGCACTCGCACTTGCTGGCTGTAGTGCCGCAAGCGCGCGGACGCGGCTTGGGGCGGGCCCTCAAATGGTTTCAGCGCGACTGGTGTCTGGCGCGGGGAATAGCGTGCGTCACCTGGACCTTCGACCCTTTGCAGGCCAAAAATGCGCGGCTCAACCTGGAGCATCTCGGCGCGTTTGCCCGCGACTACTTGCCAGACTTTTACGGCACGTTGGGCGGGACGCTCAACGGTCCCCTGCCGACCGACCGGCTTTTGGCCGAGTGGCCTCTCGACGCCCCTCAGGTAGTAGCGCTCGCGGCGGGTGAAGCGCGGCCCGGTGTGGGCAGACCTCCCTGCGCCGTCCTTCTAAAACGTGCGGACGGTGACCCGCACCACGCCGACTGTGCCCAAGAGGAGCAGGTATGGCTCGAGCTGCCCACCGCCGTCTCTCCGGCAACCGACTTCGAGCGCGCCCTCCGCTGGCGCTCGGCGGTCAGGGAGATCATGCACCCCTTATTTGCACGTGGGTACCGGGCGACCCGCTTCGTGGCGGGTGGATACGTGCTCGAGCGGCCCGGATGAACGCGGCACGTCTGAACTACCGTCACCTACAGCCAGTTACGATTGATGACATGCAGCGTCTAGCGGTTCAACTACTCGGCTGATTTCTGCAATTCGCTACGTAGAGCCATCACCAATACCGTACAGGTGGTCAAGTAAAAACCCAGCCGAAGCTGGGTAGAAATGCTGAAACGCCGAATGTTAAACGATGATGTCTAACGCCTAGTAACGGTCGCGCTGCGGGCGCTGTGGACGGGCGGCAGCGGGCGCGGCGTTGGTCACTTCGACGTTTTTGGCCTGTAGCCCCTTCTGCCCCTGTTCGACCTCGAACTCGACCTCGTCGCCCTCGTTAAGGCTGCGAAAGCCGCTCGAGCTGATTGCGGAAAAGTGGCAGAACACGTCCGCGCCGCCGCCGTCTTGCTCGATAAAGCCGAACCCTTTTTCGTTGCTGAACCACTTGACTCTGCCTGTAGCCATTGTCTAACCCTTAGCCGCACGTCCAGAACGTGCCGTGTAAATATGAGCGTTTCCGCCCATGCCGCCGCGCCCTATAAGGGTCACTGAAGCGACTTGAATTATAGCGAAGACGAAAGCAAAAAGCAATTCAGCCGTGCGGCAGAGTACACCGCGCATGTATAAAGCTTGACAGCGCCCGCAACGCCTGCTTTGGGGTCCACCGCACCGCCCAAACGGGAGGCGTATGGTAGAAGGAGGTGTGTCCACTTCTGTCCAAACCTCTACCCGCATCTACCTCTCGCCACCCCACCTAGGAGACGCCGAGAGAACATTTGTCGCCGAAGCGTTCGACAGCAACTGGATCGCGCCCTTAGGCCCGAACGTCGACGGTTTTGAACGCGACTTGCAAGTCTATACGGGCGCAGCGCACGCGGCGGCGCTCTCGTCTGGCACGGCGGCGCTACACCTGGCCCTGATCTTGCTGGGTGTAAAAACCGGTGACGAGGTGGTGTGCTCGAGCTTTACCTTCTCGGCGTCTGCCAACCCCATCTTGTACGAGGGAGCGACGCCGGTATTCGTCGACAGCGAGGCCGATACCTGGAATATTGACCCGGGGGCGCTTTCCGACGCGCTCGAGGATCGCCAGAAAAAGGGCAAGCTGCCTAAAGCCGTCATCGCTGTCCATCTCTACGGCATGCCCGCGAAAATGGTCGAAATTATGGACATCTGCGGGCACTACGGCGTTCCGCTTATCGAGGACGCGGCCGAAGCGCTCGGCTCTACCTATCACGGTAAGGCTATGGGTACCTTTGGAGCGCTGGGCATCCTGTCGTTTAACGGCAACAAGATCATCACTACTTCGGGGGGCGGCGCGCTGATTTCAGACGACGCCGACTGGATTCAGAAGTCCCGTTTTCTGGCAACGCAGGCCCGTGACCCCGCGCCGCACTATCAGCACTCTCAGGTCGGCTACAACTATCGCCTGAGCAACGTCTCGGCGGGCATCGGGCGCGGCCAGATGCAGGTCTTGGACGACCGCGTCGCCGCGCGCCGCGCCAATACGGAACGCTACAGCGCTTTTCTTGCTCCCTATGAAGGCGTGACGTTTCAGGCAGAGCCGGACGGTATGTTCAGCAACCGCTGGCTGAGCACCATTCTCGTAGATCCGGGCAGGACCGGCGGCGTGACCCGTGAGGATTTGCGCCTCGCTCTAGACGCCGACAACATCGAGGCGCGGCCCCTCTGGAAACCCCTGCACCTGCAACCCATCTTTGCAGCGTACCCGTACTACGGCGACGGGCTTTCAGAACGGCTTTTCGACAGAGGGTTGTGCCTGCCGTCGGGGAGCAACCTTAGCGACGAAGAGTTTTCCCGCGTAACCCGAGTTTTAAAGGGCGTCCTGGAGGGCCGGGGCTGACCGGCCCGAGCGCACGGCTCGGCTGGCCTCTAATGCGCCGACGTGAGCATCTACATAACGCGATGATGCTGTGTTCGCCCGAAGTACGCTCTGTAGCCGAATAGTGTGAACGGCATCATTATCCTTTTGGGCGCCCCCAACGACGCCGCCGGAAACCTGTCGAGCATTGCCGTGGAGCGGTGCCGTCGGACGGTCCTCGAGTACCGTTTTACTCCTAGGTACGCCGTCTTACCGACGGGCGGCTTCGGCAAACACTTTAACCGGACCGCCCTTCCTCACGCCTTTTACACGCGCCGCTGGCTGCTCGAGTATGGCGTTCCCGAGAAAGCCATTCTTGAGCCCGTCTACAGCAGGTTTACGGAAGAAGACGCCCGTCTTTCCAAACCCGTCGTCGTCAGCTGCGGCGTCCGCCATGTCAGGGTTGTCACGTCGGACTTTCACGTCGCTAGGGCCAGGTTGATCTTCAATGATGAGTTTGCCGGGTATCAGCTCCGTTTCAGCGCCAGCGAAACCGAGCTGCCGCAACGCGAGTTGGCGCAGCTTATCGAGCACGAGAAAACCGCTGTAGCTAGGATAAAACGTAAATCTGAGTTGCGGTGACGGCAGCTGAAAGGGGTGTGCTAACGTGCAGGCGTGCTTGGTTCGCTGCTCGGCCTTTTGGGGCTAGCCCTCTTGGACAGCGTCAACCCGTCGGCGCTCGCCATGACGCTCTATCTGGTCACGACGGGCGCGCGGACCGGAAGGGTGCTCACCTACATCGCCGCAGTGTTCCTCACCTACTTCACCATCGGTCTGCTGCTCATGCTGGGGTTGACCACGCTACTAAGCACGTTCCAAGCCGCTTTCGAGAATATGGTGGCGTATGTAGTACAGGCCGTTACCGGCGCGGCCATGCTCATCTACTCGTTTTCACCTAATAAACTCGAAAAAGATGACGGCGTAGAGACGAAAGCGCCGCGCTCGGGGGGTTTTGCGGCGATGTTTCTGCTCGGCGTGACCATCACCGCAACGGAGTTTCCAACCGCGTTCCCGTATCTCGGGCCATCGGCATTTTGAACAGCTTGGAGCTTCCCTTTTTAGGTTGGCTGCCGCTGCTGCTTGGTTACAACCTAATTTTCGTCGCACCACCGCTGCTGCTGTTTGGGGCGTACCGGGTTTTTGGAAGTCGGCACAAGGCGTGGTTTGAACGTTACGAGAAGCGCCTCAAATACGAAGCCCGCGAGACGATGCTGTGGATCGTCGGGATTGTAGGGTTTTTGCTGCTGGCGGACGCGCTGAGGAGGCTCGAGGTGTTCAACTTGTTTTCGTTTAGCTAAGGTTTTCTCGAGCTTAGCTGTCCAAATTCCCCCACCTCAAGTAAAAAGCAAAGAATGGGTCGGTTATATGGAAACGTTTTTCATCCTCGTCGAAGTCAATGACCGGTGTCGAGCTTTGGTCAGTGGCTG
>CADCWP010000345.1 GCA_902806425.1 uncultured Truepera sp. | reverse complement strand
ACACTACCTTTTGCGCTCAACTTCTACCGTAGCGGCACGCTGAACCCAAACTCATTCCCGGCTTCTAACGGTCTCCCCCACGCCTCCCCGCCCCACCTTTGGGCAATCGAGCGGACGATATAGAGTCCCAATCCTGTCCCCTTGGCCTTGACCCGACGGCCTCTCGAGTGCGGCTCGAAAAGCCTTTCGATGGCCGCCTCCGGCAGCGGTTTCCCCTCGTCGCGCACCGACACCCGCACCCACGAACTCTGCATCTCGGCCTTTAGAAAGATGGTCTTCTCGTCAGGACCGTGAATGGCGGCGTTCTCGAGAAGGTTGATCAAGACCTGCAAGAGCTTGTCCGAGTCGGCTAGGACGGTAAAGGGCGGCACGTCGCACTCGAGCCGTACCCGGTGCTCCAAGAACGTGTCCTGTACCAAGGCGAGCGCCCGCGACACGGTCTCGCGCAGCGCCAGCGAACGGAGTTTGGGGGGCCGCACATCGACTGTGAGGTCGTTTAAAAGGCGCACTAGCCGCTCAGTTTCGGCCTCGGCGCGGCCTAAAAAGCGTTCACGTTGCGCCTCTTCAAGCGGGTAGCGGAGCGCCTCTAAAGTCGCGCGTATCGTCGTCGCCGGGGTTCTGAGTTCGTGGGACAAGACGGCCAGCAGTTCGCGGGCGCTTTCCTGAGCGCGGCGCGTCTCGGTGAGGTCGTACAGCAGTAAACATTCAGGCGTCGCGGAGGCGCGTAGGACGCGGCCACGGGTCTCGAGTTCGACCGTTTCACCTGTTAGAAAAACGCCTTCCAAACGGTGGTCGCGCAGCACGGCGATTAGCGGCGTCCCCACCACCTGCTCGGGCTGCACCTCTAAAAAGCGCCCCGCCGCCGCATTGATCCGCACCACCCGCCCGGAGCGGACGACGATGACGCCTTCGGAGAGCGCATTGAAAAAGTTCGGCGCGCTGTCAGCGGTCAACGCGTCGGACATGTTATTCGGACCCCTTGAGGCGGTAGCCACGCCCACGTACGGTCTCGATGAGATCGGCCTTGAGGAGCGCCCGGAGCTGGGCGATGTGCTGATCGACGGTGCGTTCGGTACCCAAAAAGTCCTCGCCCCAAACACGGTCCAAGAGTTCGGTACGTGAAAACACCCGGCCCGGTGATGCACACAGAAATGCCAGCAGCTCGAACTCGCGCCGGGTTAGGGACAGCTCATGTCCTTCGTAGGCCACAGTTCCCTGACGCTCGTCCAGCGTAAGCGCACCCACCTTATGGACGCGCGCCGGTTCGGTGCGGCGCAGCAAGGCTCGAAGCCGCGCCACGAGTTCCGCCGACGAAAACGGTTTGACAAGATAATCGTCCGATCCGGCGTCCAGGCCAAGAACCTTGTCAATCTCGCCCGCTCGGGCGGTGAGCATCAGGACCGGCTGACGTTCACCCTTTAGGGTTCCCCGCAGCTGCCGGAGCCAGTCGATGCCGGAGCCGTCCGGAAGCATCCAGTCGAGCACCACGGCGTCGGCCCCGGCGACGTGCGCCCAAGCCTCCTGAAGCGTGCCCACCTCCGTCACCCGGAAGCCCGCCCGCATGAGGTGAAACGCCAGCAGGTCGCGCACCGCCAGCTCGTCCTCGACGACCAAAATCTGCGCGCTCACGCGGTCCGCACCTTCATGAGATGATTTTAGCCACGCGTTTGTCAGCACGCCGTCAGCCGGAACTATACTCGGCGCGCGGTGACAAGGAGACGTTGACGTTAGAACCCCTATCCGGCCACCCGAACACCATAGGGCACGACCTAGCACGCTTGGAGGAGGCGGGCGCGTCTCCTAAAGGCCGTTACAAGTTTTTTTCAAGTTCTCTTGGACACCGAACCCGAAGGCGGCGGCAACGCCACCGGCACGCTTCTCTACCACGTCGCCGCCACCCAAGCCGACCGGCTCTACGTCGACGTTTTGCAAGTGGATTTTCCTGGGGACATCGTGGCGCGCTTTCCGGCTGACGTGCGGGACTCGAACGGACGCCTCAGCCCGGTGCTAGGGGTAGCGTTGGCAGCCCATCTCGGCCACCCAAGCTTCGTGCGGAGTCGGCTTTTAGAGCGGTTTACAGGCGTGACCGAGGACGACGTGACGCCGGAATGGGTTCCGCACCACCTCGCGCAACACGAGGCGCTCCCCCGTGGTCAGATCTTGACGCTGAGAACAGCCATCTGACCTTCGCCTGACCTCGCGCCGCCACACTGAGAGGATGATACGCTCTGAGCCTATGAACGTTCTTGACCAGAATCTCCAGGAGATCACCGCGTCGGTCGTGCGGATGCTCTCGTTTGTCCGAGAATCGTGCGAACTAGCCAAACGCGCCCTTATAGACGCCGAACCGGGAGCCGCCGAAAGGTGCGCCGAGAACGACCTAAAAATCGACGCCTTAGAGGCCGAGATCGAACAGACGATCCTGACCGTGATCGCCCGCCGCCAGCCCGCCGCCGGTGACCTGCGCTTTTTGGGCGCGCTCCACCGCACCCTGACCGACATCGAACGCGCTGGGGACAACGCCCGCCACGTCGCACGCGTCGGGGCCGAACTTGCCGAAAAGCCGCCCATCAAAAAGTACGTCGACACCGAGCGCATCTTTGAAATCCTGAACGTGATGATCGAGACCACCATCCGGGCCATCGCCGAGGCCGACGTCGAGGCGGCGCGGCTCGCTCTCGGCATGGACGACGAGATCGACGACCTCTACGAGCAGATCCAGCGCGAACTGCTGACCTACATGATGGAAAATCCTAAACTGATCACCCAAGCGGCCAAACTCTTAAGCATGGCGCGCTACTTGGAGCGCATCGGCGACCATTTCGAGAACGTCAACGAGCACGCTATCTACTGGCTGACGGGCGAACGGGTCGATAAAGTCGGCTGAATGGGACGGTAAAACGCGCTCACCTACACGTTTTCAGCCTCTAGAGGCGTGCTAGGCTCTCTGGGTGCGGCTAGAGCGCTTTCCCGAGTTCGGCGAACCACCACGTTACGTCGAGACGTTGCGAGCAGCAGGTTTTCAGCTCGCTGCGGCGCTTCTATTTATCGCTTTGGTAGCGGTGGGAAACCTCGTGCTCGTCAGTACCGACGCCGCTGAGACGACCCATGAGGCGTTGCGGGGCGGTTGGCGGGGGGTGCTCACGCTGGCGCTGGGGCCGCCGCGTATCGGCGTGCAGATCGGCCACGACGGGGTAGCGGCGCACCCCGACGAACTCGGACACCTGCGGGGCAACACCGGCGGCTACGCGGACGGGCTGAGCGAGCTCGTAGTCAACAAGTCGGTCGCTCGAGCACTTAAAGAGGGGCTCGAGGCTCAGGGTGTCGCCGTCGACCTTCTGCGCGCCACGCCGCCCGCCGGTTACCACGCCGACCTCATGCTCTCGCTTCACGCCGACAGCGTCTATGACCCCGCCCGGCAGGGCTACAAATCGTCCCATTTCAACCCGCCGCGCAGCACCCTCGAGCCCCGGCTTAAACGGCTGATCGACGCCGCTTACCTCGGCGCGACCAGCCTTCCGGACGACACCCCTAACACGACCGACGCCATGAGGCACTACTACGCTTTTAACTTTCGCAGCTACGAACACGCCGCGCACCCGGCGACCCCCGCGCTCATCGTCGAACTCGGCTACCTGAGCAACCCGGCCGACGCTGCGCTCTTGCGGCGACCCAAACAGGTCGCGGCGGCGCTTTCAGGGGGTGTTTTAACCTTTTTGCGGGAGCGCAACCGGCTCCCCTGATCGGGTCGCTCGTCGGGACATCTGCCCAGATGGAGAACGGTAGAGTAGGTTGATGCGTTTTTTAGCTGTGGTTGTGCTCTTTATATTGGTCGGCTGCCGTCCGCTGGAGAACACCGGACAGGCAGCTACAGGCACCGAAGGGGGCGTTCGGGTCAGCCTCGAGCTGGTCGGCCCTCCCGCCGTCGGCCCCGCCGAGGTGCGCGTCTATCTGCTCGGCGGTGACAACAAAGCCGTCACCGACGCCACCGTGACCGTAACCGGCACCATGACGCACGCTGGGATGGAGCCTATCATCGCCCAGGCGGTTCCAGCTGAAGGGGGCCTTTACCGCACCGAGGACTTTGCCTTCGATATGGCGGGCGACTGGCTGCTCGAGGCCGACGTAACTCTCCCTGACGGGGGCGAAGTGACCGACGAACAGGCCGTTACGGTACCGGGCGGCTGATGCGCGGGCGGCTGAGGGCGGCGTTTAAGGCAGGGCTAACCACGTTGCTGCTGGGAATCCTATGCGCCGCCACGCTCGCCGCGCCTGAACTGGCCGCCGAACAAGGCTTCAGCCATACCCACCCACACGGCACTACGTCCCACCTGCACGCGTTCAAGCTGATCTTGGGAAACGGCGTCACCCCTGCTCGTGTAGTAGAGGTGAGTCAGACTCGGCTGGTCAGCCGTACGGAGCACCCTCCACAATCTCCGTGGGTGTCGGCAGCTACCGCAACTCGGCCGCACAGCCGCGCGCCTCCGACCTGACATCTACTGGCACTGACTAAGCTAACTAGATGTTCGTCGCGTCCCGTCAGCTCCGGCTGACTCGGGCGCAGGGCCGGAGGATACTATGCCCATCTGTTCGCAACTTTGTTCACAACGAGCCACGCGCTAATATGAACCGCCTGCACCGTCCGGCTTGGCCGCGGCAGCCGCGCGGCCCCGACCTGTTACGGCTGCCCGGTCTGCGCCGCTTTTTTCGCTGGCGCTACGCTCGGCTGGTCTTTCAACTGCCGCTCCTGCTGCTCGCTGTCTTTGTCGTTGTAGACGGCCTCACCGGCGACCAACTGGCACCACGCAACCTCGCCACTACGACCCTCTGGCTCCACTACCGGGGGCTGGTTGTGATCGCGCTGGCGCTTTTAGGCAACGCCTTTTGCGCCGCCTGCCCGCTGCTTTTAACGAGAGGGCTGTCAAGGCGGCTCGAGCGCCTCTTGCCGCGCAAGCTGTCGTGGCCGAAACTGCTTAAAAACAAATATCTAGTCATTACCCTGCTCCTGCTGTTTTTTCTGTCGTACGAAGTCTTCGACCTCTGGGCCAGCCCCTGGCTGACGGCGTGGCTCGTGATCGGTTATTTCGCAGGGGTGCTGGTGGTCGACACGCTTTTCCCGGCGGGGACGTTTTGCCGCTACGTCTGTCCTTTGGGCAATTTCAACTTCGCCTTCGCTACCGCCTCGCCTACACAGATCGCTGCGGTGGACCCGGACGTGTGCTCAGGCTGCCGTGACAAACCCTGTCTGCACGGGCGCGAAAGCTACCCTGAACCCTCGCAGGCCCAAGGTCAGGCGGCGTTTATCCCGCTCTCGAGTATCCAGAACGCGAACGGTCAAGGCTTTTTTCCGGGCTGCGAAACCGACCTCATGGTACCGACGGTTGTGTCGAACATGGACTGTACCCTCTGTATGAACTGCGTGCGGGCGTGCCCGTACGACAACGTGGCGCTGACGGTGAGAGCGCCGGGGCTCGAGTGGACCCGCGCGCCGTGGGCTAAACGGGGCGGTTTTGCCGCCATGTTGTTGGGTATTCTGCTGACCTTTTGGGGACTTCTGAACGCCGTCGCTATGACCGGGCCGTACTACCGGGGAGCCGAGTGGTTGGCAACGGTTCTGGGAACACGCAACGAGGCGCTCCTGCTGATTCTAATCTTCGCCGCCGTGACCCTTTCCGGTCTCGCACTGACGACCGCCATGAGCCTGCTCGCCGACCGTTTGGGGGGCGTGAACAACAGCGCAAAGAGCACGCCGAAAGCGGCCCTGATGCGCTGGGGCTACGTGCTGCTACCGCTCGGGTTCGGTTTCTGGGCGGCGCACTACCTGTTTCACTTTTTAACCGGGGCGCTCAGCATCGTGCCGGTGACCCAGCACTTTTTCGAGTTCTGGGGTTCCGCCGTCGACCCGAACTGGCGCTTGTCGAGGCTCGTCCCGACACGGTGGCTTTTCCCCATCGGCGCGGGTTTTGTAAGCGTGTACTCGCTGCTGGCGGTGTGGGTCGCGTTCCGTATCGCCCTGCGCGACTTCGGCAAACGCGGTGTGCTGGCCCTGTGGCCGCCGCTCCTTTTTATCCTGGCGTTCGCGGCGTTTTCGCTGCTCGTGCTCGCGCAGCCGATGGAGATGCGCGGCACGATCTTCGGCCCGACGTTTTGACGGCGGCGCGGCAGGTCCAAGAATGAACGATGCGTAAGGTCGTGTGGGCGCACCTTCTCGCCCTGCTGTTTGGAGCGGGGGTGTTTGTCGCGCCGTACCGGCCCGTCGCCGCTATGGTTCCGGCTACCGCCCACACTGCCCACCACGCCGGACATGCCCAACCGGAAAAACCTGAACCGACCGGGACACATCATCACGGCTTTCGCTGCGTGCTCTGCGTCGTGGGGGCCGGGGTTCTGCCCGTACTTGTGAGGGTTGTCAGGGCAGAACGTCAGGGGTTGCTCACACCGCCCTTACCCGCACCACTTATTCAGCGGCGCACCTTCAACTTGTTCAGGAGCCGTGCCCCACCACCTATAGACGAGCTTTTGATTCGTTTTCGGTTTTAATTTCTCGTCTTTAGGAGTTTTTATGCGTATTTTTGCAGTGCTGGCTCTGGGCCTTTTGAGCGTAACCTTCGCCCACGACTACCACACGGTCAGTCAGGGCGAGCAGCAGTATGAGATCGTCCTCGGTTACGTCAACGAACCGCCCTACACCGAGCAGATGAACGGCATCGACCTCCGCGTTTACAACATGGCGGAGGAGCCCGTCGAAAACCTCGAGACCAGCCTCACCGCCACCATCATCGCGTCGGACGGTAGGGCGCGGCGCAAGCTGCCGCTGCGCGTGGTGTACGGCGAACCGGGCGCGTACACGAGCGACTTCATCCTGAGCGAACCGGGGGCGTACACCTTTGAGGACAAGGGTTTTATAGACAAGCCAGAAGTAAACCTTACCGCCCCCTACAACCACGAGGTCGCGCCTGCTGCCGAGTTGAGGTTTCCGTGAAGCCCGCCTTCATCCTGACCCTGGCACTTACCGGGGTCGGCTTCGCCCATTCCGAACTCGAGAGCAGCAACCCCGCCGCCGGTGAGGTTTTACAAGCCGCGCCCACCGAAGTCAGCTTGACATTCACCGAAGCCGCCGAGGTGCGCTTCAGCACCCTTAAAGTCTACCCGTTAGCGGCTGACCTGGACTTTTCAGCGGACGACGCCGAGGCACGGCTGAACGGGTTGGCGGGGCAGCTCGTCTCAGAGGTATTAGAAACGCAGGGCGACGCCGACGCGCGGGCCGACACCGGTCTCAGCACCTCCGAACGCACGACCGAGACCGTCACCCTGCCGCTCAAACCCGACATAGGCCCAGGCGTCTACGTCGTGATGTGGCGCGTGCTCTCGGTCGACTCACACACCTCACAGGGTTTTGTGACCTTCTGGGTCGCTCCCTAATATGACGCCGCTGCTCAAGACCGCCCTCTATCTGGGGGCGGTGCTGCTGTTAGGCGCAGGGGTGTTTCGCTATCTCGGGCCGGAGCTGGCCCCGGCGCTGGCGCGCACGCTGCGACGCGGCGTGATTCTGGGCGGCCTGCTTCTCATCGTAACGAGCGTGGCTGACGTGACCTGGACCGTAACGCAGCTGCTGGGACGCTGGGACACGGCTTTTATAGGGGAATACACGTTCTACACCCGTCACGGGCGTCTGGCACTTGTTCGGATTGCACTCGTCGCCACCCTACTGGTTTTGAGTTTGAGGCCACGCGCGCCGAGGCCCTGGTTGTTTTCTCTAATAAGTTTAGGGCTTTTGGGAACGTTCAGCCTCGTAAGCCACGCGGCGGTGATGCACGGCGCTCCGGCGTTGCTGGCCGACATTCTACACTTCACAGCGGCGACCCTGTGGGGCGGCGCGGTTCTGTACGCGGCACTCTCACCCGCGTGGGCGCACGAACCGGCGTCCACCGACCTGATAGCGCTGATGGCTAGGGTCTCAAGCCTCGGTCTCGGCTGCGTGCTGCTCTTGACCGCGACCGGCGCTTACGCCAGCCTCCTGCACCTCTCACGACCCACTGAGCTGACGACCACGCCCTACGGTCTCGCCTTGGTGCTGAAGCTCGCGTTGGTCGGCACTATTTTACTGCTCGCTGCACTTAACCGCTGGTGGCTGCTGCCCGCTCTGAAGCGGGGAAAAACGCGGCGGCTCGGGCGGACGATGAAGCTCGAGGCCCTTCTTCTGCTCACCGTATTTGCCGCAACCGGCCTTCTCACCACCCGCCCTCTCCCCCACAGCTGACGGGTGTTACGATGCGCCCCATGTTCCTTTCCCTGGCCCTTCTCACGGTTTTGCCCGCGGTCGCGGCTCCACTTCCGGTGTGCGGCTACGAAGACCGGCCCGCCACTCTCGCCGGTTACGACGATTGGCCCCATACGCTGCTCGATACGCTCTACAGGCTGCCAGAGGGCTACGCGCCGGAGGACCTGGTGCCCGTGTCGGACGCTGGCGTCGGCACCGGCGACATGCGCGTCCGGGGCGTGGCGATGCCGGATTTACAGGCGCTGCTGGCCGAGGCCGAGGCCGCTGAGGTGCGGCTCGAAGTTCAGTCCGCGTACCGCTCGTACGAGTATCAGGTGCAGACGTTCGCGTACTGGGTCGCGCAAGACGGGTTGGGGGCGGCCCTTAAAACGAGCGCCCGCCCCGGTCACTCGGAGCATCAGCTCGGCACCGCGCTCGACTTTCGGAGCGCGGACGGTCCCGCCGCCTGGGAACTCACCGACTGGCACGAGACCCCCGAAGGCGCGTGGCTGGCCGAGAACGCCACCCGCTTCGGCTTCGTGATGAGCTATCCAAAAGGCGAAGAGGCTGTGACTTGCTACAGCTACGAACCGTGGCACTACCGCTATGTGGGCCGGGAGGTCGCTGCCGAGGTCGAAGCGAGTGGCCTCACGCTGCGCGAGTGGCTCTGGAGGCGGGGGTCGCATGGGGCTGGATAACGTCCCGCGCCTCGAGCTGCTGGCGTACGAAGGGCTCGAGGCATCCTGGGCGGGTCCGGGTAACACTGACACATTACGGAGGTGCTTATGATCGAGCGGCAATTGGGGCGAAGCGGCATGACAGTAAGCGGTTTGGGGTTGGGGTGTTGGGCTATCGGTGGGCCGTTCTGGGCGGGTGAGCAACCGCTCGGCTGGGGTGAGGTGGACGACGCTGAATCCGTCCGGGCTATTCGGCGCGGGCTCGAGTTAGGCGTGACGTTCTTCGACACCGCCGACGTGTACGGGGTCGGCCACAGCGAGGAGGTGTTGGGGCGGGCGCTCGCGGGTCGGCGGGAAGAGGTCGTTATCGCCACAAAGTTCGGCAACACCTTTGACCCCCATACGCGGCAACTCACGGGTCAGGACGCCTCACCAGACTATCTCCGGAGCGCGTGCGAAGCGTCGTTGCGCCGCCTGGGAAGCGACTACATCGACCTCTACCAGTTCCACGTAGGCGACTACAACCCAACTGGGGCCACGGAGGTGCGGGAGGGGCTCGAGGAGCTTGTCCGCGAAGGCTTCATCCGCGCCTACGCCTGGAGCACGGACGACCCCGAGCGGGCGCGCGTTTTCGCTGACGGAGAGCACTGCACCGCTGTTCAGCACGAACTAAACGTCTTTAACGACGCGGGCGAGATGTTAAGCGTGTGCGAGGCGCTCGGTCTGGCGAGCATCAATCGTGGGCCGCTGGCGATGGGGCTCCTGACCGGCAAGTTCACGGCGGCTTCAAAGCTCGCGCAAAACGACGTGCGGGGAAAGGAACCCGCGTGGATGCGCTACTTTAAGGACGGCAGCCCGACCCCGGAGTTTTTGGAGAAGTTAGGAGCTGTCCGCGACCTCCTCACGAGCGGCGGCCGCACGCTCACGCAGGGGGCGCTCGGCTGGATTTGGGCCAGGAGCGGGGCGACCGTCCCTATCCCCGGCTTTAGAACCGTCGAGCAGGTCGAGGAGAACGCGGGCG
This sequence comes from uncultured Truepera sp., assembly GCA_902806425.1. Lineage (GTDB taxonomy): Bacteria > Deinococcota > Deinococci > Deinococcales > Trueperaceae > Truepera. Next base: position 5,478 of record CADCWP010000345.1, on the reverse strand, counting down.
CACTTTCTTTCGGCCCTTTGAGCGCGTCCGTGGTGCGCGAAATCGGGGTGGTGCTGGGCCGTTAGGGCTCTCCCGCCCTCACCTTCTGTAGCGGTCTTACAGCCGGTCTCAACATCGAAGGACGACCAGCCACGTCTAACAGTGCTTCGTCTGATCTACCTTCGTCCAAAAACCGCCTCGAGAAGCGGCGGTTTTTTGGACATGGTTACCGTCTAAACCGGCTCACACCCTCATTTTGCGGTAGAGTAGCCTGTTGTGCGTATCCTGGCTATCGCTGACGAAGTGTCTCCCTTCGTCTACTCGGAGAATTTTCCCAAGAATCTGCCGCCGTTTGACCTGGTGCTCTCCGCCGGGGATATGCCGGGGTACGTTTTAGAGTTTATCGCTACCCGCCTCACCACCCAGCCGGTCTACGTGCTGGGCAACCACGCCGAAGGCTATCTGCGGGACAATACGTCCGACCAGGTGCGGCTGCCGGGTGGCTGCATCAACGCGCACGCGCAGGTCCTTGAACTCGGCGGCGTGCTCATCGCCGGGATTGAAGGCAGCGCCCGCTACCGCCCCGGCCCGCACCAGTACAGCGAATGGCAGATGCAGCTGATAACGCGCCGCCTAGCCCTCCGCCTGCTCTATAACCGTCAGCGCCACGGTCGCGCCGTCGACGTTCTGCTCACGCACGCGCCTCCCAAAGGCCCGCACGAGGGCGCGGACTACCCGCACCGGGGCGTCGGCGCGTTCAACCGTTTTGCCGACCTTTGGAAACCTAAAGTTCACGTTCACGGTCATGTACACCTAAACGGCGCGAACGCGCCCCGCGAATACGTAACGGACAAGGGCGTGCGGGTCGTCAACGCCTTCGGGTTTACCCTGATCGACCTCTAGCCCGAGCCGACTTAAGCTGCCCTTAAGATCAAAAGCGCACGCTCAGGTGGGCATTTTTCCCTACTGGGGTAGGGAGGTTTCTGCTCTATAATGGCTTTAGGCAGTGGACGTCAGCGGTGCATGGTCGTGTTGTACAGCCGCGTTGCCCAACCCAGCATCCCGTCGTCCTTACATCACGCCGTCTTTACGTCACCTAGTCCTTACATTACCCAGTCCTTACAAGGGACGCCTAAGCTTACAAGCAGAGAGGAGGGTGCGGTGAGCCAAGTCTACCAACGTCGCGCTAGGCGGGACGCCGAAAAGGCACGCAGCAAGGCCTTTTGGCACAACGTCACGCACAGCCTCCGAGGTACTCCCAACGAACTCTTACCGTTTAGCGCGGTTCGCGACCTGCACCCCGCGTCGGAGCGTTACGGCGGCGTGAGACCGATTCCGATACAGCAGATCGTCGGCTCCGTCGACCGCTACAGGGATTTCGACCACTACTTTTTGCCCAGGGTCAACCACACCATGGAGCGTTGGGCCGGAATCCGGCAGGCGGGGTTAGAAGGCAAAGAGCTGCCGCCCATCAGCGTCTATAAGGTCGGTGAGGTCTACTTCGTTAAAGACGGCCATCACCGGGTTTCGGTCGCCCGCAACGCCGGACAACGCTTTATCGACGCCGAGATCATCGAGCTGAGCGTCACGGTACCCCCCGACTCGGCGGACACCTTGAAAGAAATTATCATCAAGGGTGAATACGCCGACTTTTTGGAGAAAACGCAGCTCAACGAGGTGCGGCCCAACCACTACGAGATCCTGTTCACCGTAACAGGCCGCTACGACGTGCTGCGCGACCATATCCACACCCGGCAGTACTACTTGGGGCTCAAATATCAGCGCGAGGTGCCGTGGGAAGAGGCCGTCGGTTCGTGGTACGACCGTCTTTACAAACGCGTCGTCGACGAGATTCGTGAGCACAGGGTCCTGCGCCGTTTTCCGGGGCGTAACGAGGCCGATCTGTACTTATGGATCATGGATCACCGCTATTATCTCAAGGAGAGGTACGGCCGTGACGTTGGCTCCGAAGAAGCTGCGACCGACTTCGCCGAGCGGCACGCCGGAACCGGTGCGCAGCGGGCGTGGCAGCGGGCACTCTTTCGCTGGCGCGGGGGCAGGCTGCCCAACACGAAGTAACACGTTTAACCGCAAAGACCACGTTTGCACAGTCCAGTAATTGCTAAAAGCGTTTGAGAAGGCCGCGTGAAGGAGCTCTCGAGCACCACGCCCAGACCCGACACCTGTTGCCCTTAGCTTTCCACACCTCTTCACACCTCCCCCACAAAAAGCCGACCCTGCGCGCTCTGTTCCCTGCAACGCTGGGGCGGCCCCTAGGCCGTGCTATGACAGGGTATGAAGGATGTAGGCGAGACGGTGGACTTGACGCCAACTTTGACGCAGGCGGGGGCGCACCTCGCCGGGGGCCGCGTCCGGCATTTCGGTGCTCCGGTTGCGGAGGTTAGGGCTTTGGAGCGGGCCGGTGTCGTACCCCTTTTGGGCGTCACGCCGCTGCGCTTGACGGGGGGGGACCGGCTCGTGTTCCTCCACGGCCAAGTCAGTAACGAGGTCAAGCGCCTCCGGGCAGGTGAGACGAACGCCGCGCTCATGCTCAACGTCAAAGGGCACGCGCTGGCGCTCATGCGCGCCTTCCGCCGCGAGGACGACCTCTTCGTAGCGGTTGAAGGGGGTGCGGGCGAGGCGGTGCGAACGCAGTTTCAAGCCCACATCATCTTCGATCAGGTAGCTATCGAGGACCTGACGGGGGCGCTCAGCACGCTGACGGTTCAGGGTGAAGAAGCGGGAGGGGTCTTGAAGAGAGGGTTGAAAACGGAGCTTCCCGCGGAGGGTCAGTTTTTCCAGGTTCCCTTCCGAAACGCCAAGGTCCTCGTCAGCAAGGCGGCGCGGAGCCTTCAGGGCGGTTTCGACCTGCACGTGTTGACGGGGGACGCGCCCGCCCTTTTCGAGGTGCTGCGCCGCGCCGGGGCTACTCCGGCAGGTGAGAACGCGCTCTGCGCGGCGCAGGTCACGGCGGGCCTGCCGAGCGCCGAAGGTGAGGGGGGCGAGGGCGTCCTGCCCCAGGAGGCGGGCCTGGAGTTTGCCGTCTCGTACCGTAAAGGCTGTTATCTGGGCCAGGAGATCATGGCGCGCGTCGACGCGCGCGGTAACGTCCGGCGGAGGCTCGTTGGCCTGCGCTTAGACGCTAGGCCCGAAGTGGATGCTCGAGACGTGTTCTTGAACGGCAAAAAGGTCGGGCGTCTAGGCACCTTGGCGGAGCACCCGGACTTCGGCGTGATCGCCCTCGGGAGCGTCCGCAGCGAGGTCGAGCCGGGAGCGCGGCTCGAGGTCGGCGGCATCACTACGACTTTAAGCGCGTTACCCTTCAATAAAGGACTGATATAGGTATTCCGAAGCCAAAATCCGGTTAGCACGGTTTTGTGCTCTGGAAGGGTGACGGCTATAGCGACCTAATCCCGACCTCCGTTCGGGTTTTTATCGGAACTATTCCGATTTATACTGCGGTATGAACCGGAAGCAGCCATGACCGCCCCACCAGACGTTCTTTTGGTGTTCAGCTACGCGCTCCTCACCGCGCTCGCTACGGGGCTCGGCGCGCTTCCGTTTCTCCTTATCCGTACCCTTTCACCGCGCGTGTTGGGATTTGGCAACGCGCTCGCCGCCGGACTTATGTTGACGGCGTCGTTTAACCTGGTCTACGAAGGCCTCGAATACAGTATGCCCCTCACCGTGCTCGGCATCCTCGCGGGGCTGGGATTTATCGTGCTGAGCCGCCGCTGGCTGGCGCACCGGGACCCGCCCGGCGTCGAGAACCTTCAGGGTGCGGACGCGCTGCAAGCGCTCCTTATAGTCGGGGTGATGACGCTGCATTCATTCGCCGAGGGGATCGGTGTCGGCGTAGCGTTTGGGGGCGGGCAGGACTTCGGCACCTTTATCTCGCTGGCTATCGCGGTGCATAACATCCCTGAGGGGCTCGCCATCGCGCTCGTCCTTATTCCCAAGGGCGTCTCCGCACTGCGCGCCGGACTGTGGAGCGTCGTGTCGAGCCTTCCGCAGCCGCTCATGGCGGTGCCCGCATTTGTCTTCGTCGCGCTTTTCGCGCCCCTTTTACCCTTCGGTTTGGGGCTCGCGGCGGGCGCGATGATCTGGATGGCGTTCTCCGAACTCTTGCCCGAGGCGCTCGCAGAGGTGTCGCATGAGGGTGCCGCCGTCACCGTCACGGTCGCCGTCGCAGCCATGACCGCGTTTCAGGTCCTGATCGGCTAATTGGGTTGCGCTGAGCTGCACCCGCTACCGCGCGCAAAAAGGTCTATGGATGCTTAAAAGCAGCCGCGCTGAGCTTCGGGCTGTAGCGTCCCGGATCAAGCCGCAAGTTCCCCGCAAGCGTGGCGTGCTCTCCTAGCCCCTGTGAGGCACTCCAACCGCCAAACCCCGTTCCCTAGGGACGGGAGACGTGGGCACCGCTGCCGTCACGACACATCGTCACCCAACACATCACCAAAGGAGAGACTATGAAACGTGGTATTTTCGCCGTCCTCGTCGCCCTCGCTCTAGCTGCCTGTAACGACCGGGAGGCAGCCGTACCCGTCCAGCCCCGGGTTACCGGCTTCTCGCTGCTCGACGCCGACACGGGCGAGGCGCTCGCCACAAGCTCGCTGACCGACGGCTCGAGTTTGGCTTCGGAGACGCTTCCGGCGCAGGTACGGGTGCGGGCGGACACCGCGCCAAAGGTCGTGGGAAGCGTGCACTTCACCTTGGGCGACCTGACCTTCACGGACAACACCGCGCCCTATGTTCTGGAGCAGCCCCTAACCCTGACGCCCGGCGACTACACCCTCACCGCTACGCCCTACAGCGAGGCGGGCGCGGCTGGGACGGCGGGGGGACCACTCAACGTCACCTTTAGCGTCACGGCGTCCGAGCAGCCCGACCCGGAGGGGTATAGACGCCTTCTCTACGTCATCACGCGCGGTAGCCCGAACCTGTGGGTCTACGACATGGACAACGGTTACAAACTGGTCAAGCGCCGGACGCTGCGAGAACTTAAGGTCTCGAGAACCTGGGGAGCCGTGGCGCACGCCGAAAACGGCGTTCTCTACCTGAGCCACCATAACCGCGACGGACGCGGCGGAGCCATCTCGCCGGGTGTGCTGGCCTACGACTTGGTCAAGGAAAGGGTGCTCTGGCGCAAAATCTACAGGCCGTTTATCGACTCCCTGGAGATCACCCCCGACGGCAAGACGCTCTATATGGCGACCGGCGAGGCCACCGATAGGGGCGACTTCTGGTTTGTTTTAGACGCGGCGACGGGCGCGATCAAAGATAAAATCTTCGTTTACCGCGGCGCCCACAACACTATCGTCGGCCTCGACGGCACGCGCGTCTACATGGCAAGCGTCAGGTATCCGTACCTGGTCGTGGCCGACACGAAGACGAACGACGTCATTCGGAAGATCGGCCCCTTCCGCGCGGGCGTGCGACCCTTTACGGTCAACGGCAAGCAGACGCTCGCTTTTGTCAACGTCAACCGGTTTCTCGGCT
>CADCWP010000344.1 GCA_902806425.1 uncultured Truepera sp. | reverse complement strand
GTCTGCGTTTAGCGTTGTAGAAACCCTCCAGGTAGCTGAAGATGCTGGTCTTGGCCTGTTGGCGGGTCTCGTAGTTTGCGCCGTCGACCTCCTCGGTTTTCAGAGTTGCGAAGAACGACTCGACGACGGCATTGTCGTAGCAGTTGCCCTTGCCCGACATACTCTGTGTGATGTGGTTGGCCTTGAGCTCGGCTCTAAAAGCGTGGCTGGCGTATTGCGACCCGCCGTCCGAATGATGTGTCAGCGTCGCCGGATTAGCTCGCTGCCGCGTCGCCATCTTCAGCGCCGATAGGGTGAGGTCGTCCGTGAGTCTGTCGGAAAACGCCCAGCCGACGACTTTGCGGCTGAAGAGGTCGAGGGTGACGGCGAGGTAAAGCCAACCCTCGGATGTGGGTAGGTAGGTGATATCGCTTGCCCAGAGGGTGTTAGGGGTTGCCACGTCGAAGTTCTGCTCGACCAGATTGGCCGCTTTAGGGCGCTGGTGTCGGGAGGTCGTGGTGGTCTTGAACCGCCGTTTCGTCCTGCCCCGCAAACCCGCAGCGCTCATCAGGCGCGCCACGCGTTTACGCCCGACCCTGTGTCCGGCAGCTTTCAAGTCCTTGTGGATACGCGGCGAGCCATACGTAAAACGGCTCTCGCAGTGAAACATCACGATCTTCTCGGTCAGCTTTTCGTCGTCCGCGGCTCGCTGGCTTTGCCCCCGCCGCAACCAGGCATAAAAGCCGCTGACCGACACGGCCAACACGCTAGCCATCAGGACGACGGCCCATGAGTCGCGGTGTTCCTTGATGAAGGCGTACCTCACTTGCTTTCCCCGGCAAAGAACTTGACCGCTTTTTTTAAAACATCACGCTCCTGTGTCACCCGCTCGAGTTCCCGCTTCAGTCGCTGATTCTCCTGCTGCTCAGCGGTCAAAGCAACCTTGCCGTTCCCCGGAAAGGTCAGCTCGCCCCCTGAGCGCGCCTGTTTCCGCCACTTGTAGAGGCTGTAGTCGGATATGCCCAACTCCTGGGCGACCTGAACCACGCTGACGTCTGCATGTTCGCTCAGCCTTACCGCTTCGCGCT
>CADCWP010000343.1 GCA_902806425.1 uncultured Truepera sp. | reverse complement strand
CTGCCGGCGCGTCTCGCTGTCATGCCGACCAGCGACCATCCAGTGCTCGCCACGTCGGCGCCATGGTTCTCGGAGTGGCTGCGGCACCCCGGGCGGGACCAGTTCTGGCAGGACCTGTCGGTCGACGAGCGGGCCGACCGGGTGACGGTGCCCGCGTTCCACGTCGGCGGCTGGTTCGACATCTTCGCCGGCAGCACGACCCGGGCGTTCACCAGGATGCGGAGCGCGGCGGGCAGTGCGGAGGCACGGGACGGCCAGCGGCTGATCATCGGCCCGTGGGATCACCTGACCTACTCCGGCCTCTACCGGGACCGGCAGTTCGGGATGAGCGCCGATGTCGCGGCCATCGACCTGACCGGCGCCCACATCGCGTTCTACGACCGCTGGCTGCGCGGCCGCGAGGGTGCCCTCGACGGGTCCGCCCCGGTCCGGATCTTCGTGATGGGGATCGACCAGTGGCGCGACGAGCAGGACTGGCCGCTCCCCGACACCCGCTATTCCGACTACTTCCTCGGCGGCGCGGGCCGCGCCAACACGGCCGACGGTGATGGCACCCTCACGCCGGGTACGCCAGGACCTGATGGCAGCGACACGTTCACCTACGACCCGGGGGACCCGGTTCCCAGCCTGGGTGGGCGCCTGCTGATGCCGAGCGCCCTGAACGCCGTCGGGCCGGTCGACCAGGCGCCGGTCGAGCGCCGCGACGATGTCCTCTGCTTCACCACTCCCGTACTCGCGGCGGCGGTCGAGGTCACCGGGAACGTCTCCCTGGAGCTGTACGTGAGTTCATCGGCCGTCGACAGCGACTTCACCGGGAAGCTGGTCGACGTCTTCCCCGACGGGCGGGCGATCTACCTGACCGACGGCATCCTGCGCACCCGGCACCGAAACGCGCTGGACCGGCCCGAGATGATGCGACCTGGTCAGGTCTACCAGATCACTCTCGACCTCTCGGTGACCTCCAACGTGTTCCTGCCCGGCCACCGGATCCGGCTAGAGGTCTCCAGCAGCAACTTCCCCCGGTACGACCGCAACACCAACACCGGCGGCGTCATCGCTGAGGAAGGCCTCGA
>CADCWP010000342.1 GCA_902806425.1 uncultured Truepera sp. | reverse complement strand
CTCCACAGTTCCGGGATTTCGTCGAAGACGGCATGGTCGTAACCCGCGGGTTAGAAAAGTGCCTGTACATCTTCCCAACCCGCAAATGGCAAGAGCTCGAGGAGCAACTCGAAAACCTGCCCGTGACCGACACCGCCTCGCGCAAATTTACCCGTTACTTCTACTCGGGCGCGTTCAAAGCCAAGATCGACGCCGCGGGTCGGATCACTCTACCGAACACCCTCAGGACCTTTGCCGGTCTCGAGAACAGCGTCATGATCGCGGGCACACCCAATCACCTGGAAGTGTGGGACGAAGGTCTCTGGAGCCTGACCATCGGCGAACTGCAAGAAAACTTGCCCGCCCCGGAGTTACTCAACGGAATGATCGGATGACGGGCGTCACTAGGCCGCACGCCCCGGTGATGCTGACTGAGTGCTTGGCGCACCTCAGCGTTCAACCCGGACGCTGGTATATAGACGGCACCTTCGGCGCGGGCGGTCATACGAGCGCCATCTTGGCCGCCGGGGGCCGGGTGCTGGCGCTCGACCGCGACCCGAGTGTGCGGCGCTTTCTAGACGCGGACGCACTCCACGAGGGTCGGCTGCTCTTCGCCGAGGGCAATTTCAGCGAGCTAGGCGCGCACGCCGAGCACCTCGGCGTTGCGCCGGTCGCCGGGGTGCTGCTCGACCTGGGCGTTTCGTCGATGCAGCTCGACGAGGCGGCGCGCGGCTTTTCGTTCCGGCAGCCGGGGCCGCTCGACATGCGGATGGGGACGACCGGCCTTTCCGCCGCCGATTTGGTCAATCACGCGCCGCAAGAGGAGTTGGCGAGCCTTATCTTCCGCTACGGTGAGGACCGGTACAGCCGCCGCATTGCGAGGCGCATCGCCGAAACGCGCGCGTCCGCGCCGATTGAGACGACCGAAGCTTTAGCTGAAACCATAGCTCGCGCCTACCCACCGGGGCAGCGCCGCGACCATCCGGCGCGGCGCACCTTCCAAGCTCTGCGAATCGCCGTCAACGACGAGTTGGGCGCGCTGCAAGGCGCGCTCGAGGCCCTTGAACGCACCCTCGCCCCAGAAGGCCGCGCGGTGGTCTTGACCTATCACTCGCTCGAGGACCGCATCGTCAAGCATTTTTTTAAGGGCAGCGCGTCGCTGACGCTCCTGCATAAAAAGCCTCTGCTGGCTAGCCCCGACGAGGTCAGCCGCAACCCGAGGGCGCGCAGCGCCAAGCTGCGCGCCGCCTCGAACTCCCCTACCCCCCGAAGGGAGACCCCATGACCCGAATCAGCCAACGCCTGCTCGCCCTCTATCTAGCCAGCTTGTTAGCGCTGGCCGCTCTCGGCGCGCATAACCAACTCCGCCGCGGGCATCACGAGGCCGTGCTGGGGCAAAAATACCTTTTGCAAACGCAGCTCAGCGCCCTCCGGCAAGAGGTGGCGGGCGTCACCGGCGTCCTCGCCATCCGCAGCTGGGCCGTAGAGCGCGGCATGGTCGCCGCACCAGAAGCCCTCAACGTCGGCGAAGTCGACGCGGTTCCTGCACCCCGTACCCCGTTGCCGCAGGGTGCGCTGGAGGTAGATACCCTATGGCGCTAAGACACGTGACGGTCACCCCCCTCACGCGCAGGCAGACACAGGCGCGTGAGGGCGCGCGCGCACATCCCACGGTGCAGCCCCCACCGCCCGAGGGAGGTCCGGAGCTTGAACTTCGCAAACGGCCCCTTTTCGCCCTATGTCTGGGGCTACCGCTGGTTCTGGCTCTAGGCGGTTTCGTCGGGGCCGGAGTACGCCTGCCCGCCTGGCCGGAGGTGCTCGCCGAACCGACGCAGCGCGGCGCGATCCTGGCGGGCGACGGTACCATTTTGGCTGAAGGCGACGCTGGCTTGCGGCGCTACCCGCAGGGCCGTCTGGCGGCGCATCTACTCGGTTTCAGCGGTTCTGAGCAGCCGGACGGAAGCTACGGTTTGGAGGGACTCGAGCGCAAACTCGACGCCACGCTCCAGGCCGGTGAGGACGTGCAGCTCACGCTCGACCCCGACTTGCAGGCTATCGCACAGACCGAACTCGCCCGCGCCGCAGCCCTGCACGGGGCAAAAAACGGTGCGGTGGTGCTGCTCGAGGCGGGCACGGGCCGGGTGCTCGCGAGCGCAGCGTATCCCGACTTCGACCCCAACGCTCAGGCGACGTTTTTAGACAGGAGCGTCATCGGCAACAGGCCGTTTACGGCGCTTGTCGAACCGGGTTCGGTGATGAAGCCGTTTGTCGTGGCGGCGCTTCTGCACGACCGGAGGCTGCGTCCAGATGAAGTGTTGAACGTTGAACCCTCCCTCCGGGTCGGTGACAAAACCTTCACGGACGTAACCGCGCACGAGCCCAAGCTCGAGATCAGGGACATCTTGCGGGTCTCGAGCAACGTCGGCATGATCAGGCTCGGCGAACGCTTTTCGTCCACCGAGTTGGCCTCTTGGTATCACCGCTTCGGTTTCGGGCGGGAGGTCGCTATCGACTACGCGGCCAATGAAGAGGGCACTATCAACCCGCCCGAGGCGTGGGTGCCTCAGGACCACGCTTCGGCAGTGATCGGTCAGAGCATGTCGGCGACCGCCCTGCAACTCGCGGCGGCCTACAGCATCTTTGCCAACGACGGCCTCTACGTCGCGCCGCAGATCGTCGCGTCGCAGGTCGCCTCAACACCCTCGGAAAGGGTGCTCGACTCGGAGGTCGCTCGCACCGTCCGGGAGATGCTCGCCTACACCGTCCAAAACAGCAGCCTCATCGACGCCAAAATCCCCGGCGTGAGCGTTGCCGGCAAATCCGGCAGCGCCGACCTCTACGACGTCGACAAGGGAGCGTATATCGACGCCGGGACGCTTTCGTTCGCCGGTATTTTCCCCGCCGAAAAGCCGAAGGTCATCGGCGTCATGTACCTTCAGCGGGTCACCGAGAAGGGGGCGCTGAGCGTGTCGGTGACGGCTCCGGCCTTCCGCGCTATCGGCAGCCAAGCGGTCGCCTTGTGGGACGAGGCGGCGCTTACAGGTCGCTAAGCGCAGCAGGAGCGTTAAGAGCGTATAATAAGCAACATGCTTATCGTGCTCAGACTTGTGCTCAGGCAGGCCGGAGGGGACCCATGTTAGACCCAGTTGCAGTAGCCGAGCGCGGCGGCGGGTGGGCCTCACCGGGCCTCTCCCATGCTACGGGCGTCAGTTTTCACAGCGCGCGAGTTCGACCAGGGGACGCGTTTTTTGCCCTTCCGGGGGCCGCGCAGCACGGAATCGCCTATGCGGACGCGGCGCTCTCGGCGGGGGCCGTGTTTGTCGTTTCCGACAGGCCGCACCCACGGGGTGTCACCGTCCCCGACCCGGCGGCGCTGCTTTTAGGGCTCGGGGCCGACGCTCGCGCTCGGCTTGGGGGCGTCGTCATCGGCGTAACGGGGTCGGCGGGCAAAACGACCTGCAAGACGCTCCTGGCGGCCGCTTTAGGTGCCGAAGCGACACCCGGCAACTTCAACACCCCGTTCGCGCTCGCACAGCGGCTTATCGAGGCCGTTTTAACGGGGCACACCGGGAAGGGCACGCGGCTGGTGTTAGAACTTGGTGTCGACCACCCAGGCGAGATGGACACGATGCTGACGCTTACCCGGCCCACCCACGCGGTCGTCACGCTGATCGCGCCGAGCCATCTGGAGGGGTTGGGAACGCTCAAAAACGTTGCGCAAGAGAAACTCAAACTGGTGGACGCCGCCGAACACGCTTTCGTCAGCGCCCAGGCGGCGACCTTCCTGAGCGCGGCGCAGCGCCGGAAGGTCACGACGTACGGCTTCAGCGGTGCTGACGTCACCGGAACCTTGACGGACATCACCCCCTCCGGTCAGACGCTCTCGGCGCTGGGTACATCCGTCCGGCTGCCGTTTGTGGGGGCGGCACTTGCAGAAAATGCGCTGGCGGCCATTGCCGTCGCGGCGTACGTGGGAGACGACCTGCAAGCTGCGGCGGAGCGGTTGCAGGGCGCGCGGCTCGAGCCCGGACGCCTCCAAGTTCACCGTTTGGGCAGACTGACGCTCCTAGACGATTCGTACAACAGCAACCCGGCCTCGGCGGCAGCGGCGCTGGGAGCGCTGGAGCACTTTCCGAAGCCCCACAGCGCCGTCCTTAGCGACATGCTCGAGCTCGGCTCCGAAGCGGCGCGCTATCACCGGGAATTGGGGACGCAAACACGCGGTCTGGACTGCTTAGTCGCCATCGGTCCCGAGATGCGGGCGCTAACCGAGACTAATCTGGACGCCCACCACTTCGAGACCTTCGACCTTGATGCACTTCGCCCTCTCTTGCCCGAGCACGGCACGCTGCTCGTCAAGGGCTCGCGGGGTGGGCGGCTCGAGCGCCTGGTAGCGGCCATTCTCGAGGATCGTCCGGTGCGCGCGTGATCGTTCTCGTCGCCGCGCTCGTGTCGTTCGTCGCCGTCGGCAGCTTTATCCAACTGGCGTCGCGCTACGGTTGGGGCAAAAGCATCCGCCCCGACGGGCCGGAAAGCCACCTTTCCAAAGCTGGAACCCCCACGATGGGTGGCGCGGCCTTTTTGGGCGCGGCGCTCCTGACTTGGCTGTTTTTCGGTCGGCCGGGAGTCGACAGCGTGGCCGTCGCCCTGCTGACGCTCGCCTGCGGGCTGCTCGGGTTTTACGACGACCTCACCGCGCTGCGCCGTAAACGCGCCGCCGACGAGCCGAAACCCGCAGTTAAAGTACCCCCGGCGGGCAACGTGAGGGTAACAAAAGTGGTGGACGCCACGACCGGCGTGCTGGCCCGCTACCGCCTGCTGATTCAGGCCGGGGCCGCGCTGGTCTTCGCTGTGTACGCCGTCAGGAATGGGCAAAACCTTTTCGGCCCGGCGCTCCTGGACGTCCTTGGCTTCACCTTTATAATTGTCGGCAGCGTGAACGCGCTTAACTTCAGCGACGGTGTGGACGGGCTCGCGGGCGGCATGGCGGCCCTTATCCTGCTGCCGTTTATCGGCGTGAGCTTCGCGGGCGCCCTTATCGGGGCGCTGCTAGGTTTTTTGTGGTTTAACGCCCCCAAAGCGCGCGTCTTTATGGGCGGGGTTGGCTCGGAGGCGTTGGGAGCGGCGATAGCGGGCACCGCCATCTTGGCCGGATGGGGCTGGTGGCTACCTTTGATCGCACTTCTGCCGATGCTCGAGGTTGTCTCGGTAATTTTACAGGTCGGCTATTTTCGTCTGAGCGGAGGCAAACGTTTATTTAAGATGAGCCCCTTGCACCACCATTTTGAACTCTCCGGCTGGCCCGAACAGCAGGTCGTGCTGCGCTTCTGGCTGGTGACCGCGGTGTGCGTCGCGCTCGCGTGGGGCCTTAAAGGCGGTTTGCGGTGAGGGTTCCCACAGTAGACCAGCCCAGCAAGGTCTTGGTCTACGGCCTCGGGCGCAGCGGTAGTGCGGTCGCGCGGCTTTTGCGGCGTCAGAACCACGAGGTCTGGACGTTTGACGCGGCCGCGCCGCAAGGGGACGACCTGAGCGCGCTCGGCTGCGTGCGTACCGACGCCCCGCTCAGCACCCCCGCCTACATCTGCGTCGCCGCCCCCGGCGTGCCCTACGACGCGCCCGACTTAGTGGCGCTGCGGGCGCGCGGGGTAGAGACCATCGGCGAGGTCGAGTGGGTCTACCGCACCGTGAACGCCGAAATAGTCGGGATCACCGGAACGGCGGGCAAAACCACCACGACCCGCTGGGTGTCGCACGCGCTGACACAGGCGGGCTGGAACGCACCGGCGGGCGGCAACGTCGACCCGGCGCTCGCAGCCGTCGCCGAACCGGGGGCGACGCTCGTGACCGAGCTGTCGTCGTTTCAACTCGAGCGCTGCCCGACACTGACGCCGAGCGTCGCAGTAATTCTCAACTTGGGTACCGATCACCTCGACCGGCACGGGTCGGTAGGCGCTTATCACGCGGCCAAAGGGCGACTCATCACCAACTTAACGGCTGCGGAGACCTTTATCTATAACCAAGATGACCCGCCTCTGCGAGCCTGGGCGGAAGCTTCACTCGCAAGGACGTGGGGTTTTTCGGCCTCTGACCCCCGCGCCGAGGCGTACCTGGCGGGCGACACGCTGATGCTGCACGGCGCGGCGCTCGTGAGGGCGGGGGCGCTAGGGTTATCGGGACGGCACCACCTCCTAAACGCTCTGGCGGTCGTGCTCACGTGTTCGGCCAAAGGCTTGTCTCGTGAGGCGATCCGGGAGGGGGTGACGAGTTTCACAGGCGTGCCGGGGCGCTACAGCCTGGTGCTCGAGGCTGGCGGGGTCCGCTTTATCGAGGACTCGGTGGCGACCCGCACCCTCTCGGTTCAGGCTGCCCTCGCCGCGACGCCCGCCCCGATTGTCTGGCTTGTCGGTGGGCAGGACAAAGGTGCCGAGCTGGGGCCGCTCGAGCCGCTCGTGCGGGAGCGGGTGGTGCGCTGCATCGGGTTCGGGGCGGCGGGCGGGCCGTTTACCGAGCGTATAGCTGCCTGGACGAAAACGACCTATATCGGTATTAAAGACGGTGAGGCGGCAATGTCGGCGGCCGTGACGCTCGCCGCCGAGACCTTGAGAGAAACGGGCGGGACAGTGCTGCTCGCGCCGCTGGCCGCCTCGTTCGATCAGTTCAGCGATTACCACGCCCGCGCCCGCGCCTTCCGCCGCGCCGCCGAGACCGCCGCACGGAGTTTAGAGACGCCGGGTTTGGAGACGCTAAGATCGGAGACTTCGTGGACGCTCCGCTGATGGCCGCGCAGCTCACCCTCGGCGTGCTCGGCGTGCTGGGGGTTGCCACCGCCAGCCCGGAGTCCTGGAAGGGTCACCTGCTGCGGGTGCTTATCGCCCTCGTAGTTACGGTGCTCGTCGCCCGCATCTCCCCGCAGCGCGTCGTCAAACTGAGCCCGGGCTTTTACCTTATCGTGCTGACGCTGCTCGCCGCGGTGATGGTGATAGGCATTAAACCCGACGGCAGCGACGCCAAACGCTGGCTCGACCTGGGACCCTTCACACTGCAACCGTCCGAACTCATGAAGGTCGCGGTGATCGCCTACCTGACTGCATTTTTCCACAATCATCTGGGGGACTGGCAGATATGGCGGCCTCTACTCGTCGTCGGGCTCGCCGTGGGTCTGATCGTCGCCGAACCCAACGTCAGCACCGCTTTATTTATCTTTTTGCTCGGGCTCTCGGTGATGGCGGCGGCGGGGGCGACGTTAAAGCGGCTGATCGGGATCAGCGTGGCTATCGTCGTCCTCACGTCGGTCCTGGTCGTCCCCTATCTGGTGGGCAAGTATCCCTATATCGGCGAGCGTATCAGCGGGTATATCGATGGGCGCGGCGCGCAGGTGCTGACGCAGAGCGAGGGGTACCAGGCGAGTCAGGCCCAGAGGTATCTGCGGGCGGGGGGCCTAATCGGGGTCGGCGCGGGTCAACCCCTCGACTATTTGCCTGCCCGCGAAACCGACATGATCGCCATCTCCATCGGGCACGCGCTCGGGTTAGTCGGTACGGCTACGCTCTTCGCCCTCTACTTGCTCATCGCCTGGCGGGGGGTGCAGATCGCCTCGAGCCTCAGCGGCCCCGGCGCGCTCCTCGCGGTCGGCGCGACAAGCTATATCTGCGGCCAAGCGGCGCTCAACCTACTGGTCGCCGCCAACTTGCTGCCCGTCACCGGCGTACCCCTGCCCTTCGTCTCGCACGGGTTTAACAGCCTTATCTCGGTGGGGATCGCCATGGGTTTTATCCAGAGCGCCTACCGCAGCACCAGGGAACGTCCCGAGACACCTTTGCGTAAGGCGGAAGGGTGACCCGAACGGTCGTTATGGCGACCGGCGGCACCGGCGGGCACATCTACCCGGCCGTCGCGGTCGCTAGAGAACTTGAACTCCGGGGGTACCGAACCGCCTTTATCGGGCAGAAGATGGGGCTCGAGGCGCGGCTCGTCCCCGCCGAAGGTCTCCCCTTTTTCGGCGTCCGGGCGGGCAAATGGCACCGGGGTCGCCCCGACCCACGGCAGGCTGCTCAGGCCGCGCTCGGACTGCGGGACGCCGTGACGCTTCTGCGGCGGCTTCGTCCGGCGCTGGTGCTCGGCTTCGGCGGCTTCGCCAGCTTTCCCGCGCTAGCGGCGGCCCGGGTTCTCGGCGTTCCCTACGCGCTGCACGAGCAGAACGTCCTCCCCGGCATGGTCACGCGCTGGTTTGCCAGGGGCGCACGGTTTGTGGCGGCGGCGGCAGTTGAGGTCAACGCACAGCTGCCGGTGACAGCCGAGGTCGTCGGATTGCCGGTACGCGAACAACGGATCGCTAAAAGGGACGCGCGGCGGCAGCTCGGGTTGCCGGAGCAGGGCACCGTAACGTTCGTAATGGGCGGGAGTCAGGGGTCGGCGGTCCTCAACCGAGCTGTACCGGAGGCGTTCGCGGCGCTTTCGGAAACTGCGCCCGACCTTTATGTGCTGCATAGCAGCGGCCCGGCGCACTTGGAGGGGATGCGGGCGCACACCGCCGGAAGGCCAAGGTACCGGGTGGACGCCTTTCTGGAGAGCGTGTTAGCGTGGTCCGCAGCCGACCTCGGGATCACCCGCGGCGGCAACGGTACTCTGGCCGAGGCCGCCTTTCACGGGGTTCCGCTCCTGATGGTGCCGCTACCCTCCGCCGCCGAGAATCATCAGCTGCATAACGCGCGCGCAGTCGAGGCCGCCGGAGCGGGCACCGTGGTTGAGCAGACCGAGATCGGTCTGCTCGCGGGCATGTGGGGGGAGCTGCTAGACCCCGACGTGAGAGCGGCGATGCGCGCGCGCGCCCGGTCACGTTCACCAGAGGGCGCGGCGGCACGCTTAGCAGGGCTTGTCGAACGCACGCTGCGCGCGGCGGAGCCGGGAGAACGGAACACTGTGCAGGAGACGTTATGAAACCGCACCTTCACTTTATGGGCATCGCTGGCGTCGGGATGAGTGGCCTTGCCCGCTGGTACTTAGCCGACGGCTACCCGGTGTCGGGGTGTGACATGCTCGACAGCCGCGAGCTCCAAACCTTGCAACGTCAGGGCATCGAAGCTCACCTCGGTCACGACGCCAGCCACGTCGAAGGAGCCGATATCTTGGTCAGCAGCACCGCGGTGCCGACGTCACACCCGGAAGTTCAGGCGGCCCTCTCGCAGGGCAAGCCCTCGCTGCGCCGTATCGAACTCTTGGCCCGGCTTCTGGCGACGCGCCGCAGCGTCACGGTCACCGGTACCCACGGTAAAAGCACCACAACCGGAATGATCGCTACGCTTTTTCTTAAGGCCGACCTAGACCCGTCGGTGCTCGTCGGCGGACAGCTGGCAAGTTTGGGGAGCAACGCGCGCTACGGTCACGGGGCGTGGCTCGTCGCCGAGGTCGACGAGTCCGACCCCGGCTTTGCCGCCCTGCCCTCGGAGATCGCGGTCCTGACCAACTTAGAGGACGACCACATCGCGGGCGGGTTCAGCGAACGGCGCAACTACCACGCCTCTCTGGCCGACCTCGAGGCCGCCGCCCGCAGTTTTGCGGGGCGCGCGGAGCGCGTCCTCTACTGCGCCGACTGGCCGGGCCTCGGGGACGTGCTCGCTGGTCTTCCCGACACCCATACCTATGGTCTGGACGCGGGCGCGGCCTACCACGCCGACGTTCATACGCTCTCGGGCAGCGGCAGCCACTTTACCTTTCACGCGCCCCACGCTAGCTGCGAGGTCAAGCTCTTGGTACCGGGCAGGCACAACGTTCAGAACGCGACCGCCGCGCTTGCCGCCGCCGACCTGGCGGGTCTGGATTTAGAGGCCGCCGCCGAGCACCTGAACACTTTCGGCGGCGTCGGGCGGCGCTGGCAGCGGCGCGGGGGTGTGCGGGGCGCGCTCATCATCGACGACTACGCGCACCATCCGACCGAAGTGCGGGTGACCCTAGAGGCCGCCCGCGTGACCGGACGCCGCGTGCGGGCCGTTTTGCAACCGCACCGCTGGGTCCGAACCGCGCGGCACTGGCCTGCGCTCGCCGACGCCGCAGGGCTCGCCGACGAGGTGTTGGTTTTAGACGTCTACGGGGCCGGGGAGGCGGCGATTCCGGGGGTGTCCTCGGCGTGCATCGTCGAGCGGCTTAAGGCGTCTGGTAAAAAAGCTGAGCACTACACCGCCGCCTCGGCGCAGGCGTATCTGGCCGAAACGCTCGCTCCCGGCGACCTGGTGATCACGCTGGGCGCGGGCGACGTGTGGGAGGTCGGGGAGGGGCTGATCAGCCTCTGCGGGGGGGATGACGGCAGTGCCTGACGCCTTGCCTAAGCGGGTACGCCTGAGCACCCTGACAACCCTCGGCGTCGGCGGCGAGGCTGAGCTGTGGGTGGCCGAAACCACCGGCGAACTCGCTGCGGCGACGAGAGCGCCCTACCGCGTGCTGGGGGCCGGGTCGAACCTATTGGTCGCCGATGCGGGGGTAGGTGAGCGCGTGATCAAACTCGGACGCGCCTACAACGATGTTCGCGGCTTCGGTGCCGGTCACGGTTCGGCTCACGACGTCTGGCTGGGCGCTGCGACGCCGCTACCGGGGCTTGTGCGACGCGCGGCGGAAGTCGGCTGGTCGGGGCTCGAGGGTCTCTTAGGTGTTCCCGCCGTGCTCGGCGGTGCGGTAGCGATGAACGCCGGAACGCGCTTTGGCGAAATGAGCGACACGCTCCGGGAGGTCGAGGTCTTCGTAGCCGGGGGGCTCGAGCGCCTTCCGGCGGACGCCCTCGGACTTTCGTACCGCCATAGTAGCTTGCCCCCGGGGGCGGTCCTAACGCGCGTGCGGCTCCGGCTCACCCCGTCGTCCCCTGAGCGGGTACGCGCCCAGCTGGCGCGGGTCGACGCGGCCCGCCAGGGTCAACCTAAAAGCAAGTCCGCCGGGTGTGCCTTTAAAAATCCTCCCGGCGACTCCGCCGGACGCCTAATCGACGCCGCCGGTCTCAAAGGGCTGCGGGTCGGTCAGGCCGTGGTGTCACCCGAACACGGCAACTTTATCGTCAACATAGGAGGTGCGACCGCCGCCGACATCGTCCGTTTGCTTGAACTTATCCGCGCCCGCGTCGGCACGCCGCTCAGGGCTGAGTGGGAGCTGTGGGGCTTCGGACCCGGTACCCTAAAGGAGGTGACGTGCGCCGCCCTCTCCTCCTGACCCTGTTGGCCCTCCTCTGTCTGGTGCTCGTTGTCAGCCGCTTTTATCCGCGTATCGAACGCGTGTACGTCGTCGGTGCTCGACACTACACCGAAGCCGAGGTCTTGCGGCGGGCCAACATAAGGGTCGGTGACGCACTTTTATGGGTTACGGCTTGGAAAGTGCGAGGATTAGGGGACGACCCGTGGCTTCTCGGCGCGCGCGTCATTCGCCGCTGGCCGGACACCCTTTACCTCGAGGTCAGCGAGCGGACGCCCGTTCTGGCGGAGGGCGCAACAACCTACGCGCTGGATGGTACAGTTTTACCCAATGCCACCGCAGCCGAAAGAGCCCAAGCCGTGACCCTAAAAGGGTGGGGGGGTGACCAGAGTCGGGAGGCACTTTCAATCTTGCATCTTGTGGCCCCCTTTAAGCCGCAGGTGTTAAGCTACTCGCCAAGCGGCTTTACGGTCAGTTTCGCCGAGTCTTCCCTCTATACGCCCAACTCCGCGTCCTTGCGGGAGCACTGGTCGGCTTTTGTGGGTCAGCAGGGAGAACACGTCGCGGTCTATCCGTGGGGAGTGAGCGTACAGTGAAAGTAAGGCGACCATGACAGACGAACGTATTGTAGTCGGTCTCGACATCGGCACCACGAAGATTTGTACCGTGATCGGTGAGGTCGCTAGCGACGGCGTCCTCGACATTATCGGCGAAGGTACCGTACCCTCGGACGGCCTCCGCAAAGGGGTCGTTGTGAACCTCGAGCGCACCATCGCCTCGGTGCGGCAGTCGGTGGCCGCCGCCGAACGGGTCGCCGGGGTCGAGGTCAGGGATGCCTGGGTCGGGGTCGCCGGAAGCCATCTGCGGGCATTCACCAGCCACGGCATGGCCGCCATCCGGCGGGGTCAGCAGATCAGCGACGCCGACGTCGAGCGCACCATCGAAAACGCCCGCGCCGTACCCTTAGAAGCGAACATGGACGTGATTCACGTTATCCCTCAGGAGTACGTGGTCGACGGGCAAGACGGCATCAAGGACCCCGTCGGCATGAGCGGCGTGCGCCTGGAGGTGGACGTTCACATCGTCGCGGGCGCGCAGGGTCCTATCCAGAACCTCGCCCGCTGCGCCAAGGACGCGGGTGTCGAGGTCGACGGCATGGTCGTGCAGGCGCTCGCGTCGGGTCTGGCTGTCTTAGACGACAGCGAACGCGAGCTGACAACGGTTCTGATCGACATCGGCGGCGGCACCACCGACGTCGGCGTCTTTCGCCGCGGCACCCTGTCCGACTCGGCGGTGATTCCACTCGGCGGCGACCATATCACGCAGGACATCTCGCAGCTCCTGCGCATCCCCCCCGACGAGGCCGAGCGTGTCAAGAAAAAGTACGGGGTGGCCGTTCCCGAGTTGGCCGACCGTGAGGTCGCTCTAGAGGTTTCGCACCCCAACTACACGGCCTCACTCTCGACCTTCGAACTCGCACAGGTGATTCGCCCCCGTGTGATGGAGATTTTAGACCTCGTCAAACGGGCTATCGAGCAGCGCTTGGGCGCGCTTGAACTCCTAGCGGGCAGCGTCGTGATTACCGGCGGCGCGTCGCTGATGCCCGGTATTGAACAGGTCGCCACCGAACGGTTCCGCCTGCCGGTGCGGATCGGCAAACCGCTCAACGTCTCGGGCCTGGTTGATGTGGTGGCGAGCCCCGCGCACGCTACGGCGGTCGGGTTGGTGCGGCATGGCATGTTGCAAAAGCGGATCGTGGTGCCCGCCGCGTCCCGTTCGGCTCGCCCGCTACGCCTGCCCCGTGACAACGTCAACATGGGCGGTTTTATCATGAATATCCGCAACTTCCTCAAGGATTTTTTCTAAGGGCGCGCCCTTATTTTAGGAGAGATTATGCTGAGTAGCGCAACGGAAAATGCCATCATTCGGGTTATCGGTCTCGGCGGCGGCGGCAACAACGCGGTCAACCGCATGATCGAAGCGGGTCTGGAAGGCGTGCAGTTCGTCGCCGCCAATACCGACGCCCAGGTCCTGACCACGAGCCTAGCCGACACCCGCATCCAGATGGGTGACCACCTCACCAAAGGGTTGGGCGCGGGGGCAAACCCGGACATCGGGGAAAAGGCCGCGGTCGAGGACCGCGACCGCATCGCCGAACAGCTGCGCGGCTCGGACTTGGTCTTTATCACCGCCGGGATGGGCGGCGGCACCGGCACGGGGAGCGCACCGATAGTCGCCGAGGTGTCCCGCGAACAGGGCGCTCTCACCGTCGCGGTCGTTACCACCCCGTTTCAGTTTGAAGGCCCCAACCGGATGCGGCAGGCCGAAGAGGGTTTACGAAAGCTCGAGGACAAGGTCGACGCGCTCATCATCGTCGAGAACCAGCGGCTGCTCTCAGCCCTAGACCGCAAGGTCAAGCTCTCCGACGCGTTTAGGGTCGCCGACCGCGTTCTCTACTACGGCGTCAAGGGCATCAGCGACGTCATCAATAAGTCGGGGCTGATCAACGTCGACTTCGCCGATGTGCGGGCGCTCCTCTCAGGTGCCGGAACGGTGCTGATGGGCATCGGTTCCGGGCGCGGCGACGGGCTCGTCGAGGAGGCCGCCAACAGCGCCACGCACTCGCCGCTGCTCTCGCGCGGGGTCGAGGGCGCGCACCAACTCCTGATCAACATCACCGGCTCCGAAGAGCTGACGCTGTTCGACGCGCACGAGATCGTCGAAAAGATCAGCGAGGCCACCGAGGTCGAGGAGCCGAACGTCTTGTTCGGGGTCGCTTACGACGAGGACGCCGCCGACGAGGTGCGCGTGACGGTAATCGCGGCGGGTTTCGACCACGCGCCGCAGCCTAAAATCTTGCGCCCGACCCAGCTCCGCACCGCTATCGGTGGGAGCCGGAGCTACGACCCGACGAACTTCGACATCCCCGCCTTCTTGCGGTACAACCCGGACGAAAACTAAGCGTCACGCGGGTGTGGGTGCTTCGGTCGGCTAAGGCACCTTTGAGAGACCTAAGGGCGCGTCATAGTAGTTTTATGAGCCCTTGGCCGAACCCGCCCGAAAGCCCCCTGTGACGCGCGAAGCCATCTACGACGGCAAGGTCATCCGCGTCGCTAAACTGGAGGGCCGCTGGGAGGTCGTGGAACACGCACCTGCGGTCGCCGTGCTGGTTTTACGGCAGGTTGCGGGTGGGGCCGAGGTCTTGCTGGTCTCGCAGCGGCGTCCGGCTGTAGGTCGGGCGACCTGGGAGCTTCCGGCCGGGCTTATTGACGCCGGTGAAACACCCGAAGGGGCGGCGCGGCGCGAGCTGGCTGAGGAGGTCGGTTTGGGCGGCACGTTCGTAAAGATTGCCGAGATGTTCTCGAGCCCCGGTTTTACCGACGAGAAAATCTATCTGTTTGAAGCGACCGATCTTTTCGAGTCCGTGCTCCCGGGCGATGAGGACGACCTCGAGTTCGCCTGGAAACCCCTTTTGGACAGCTATTGGAAGATCGCGCGGGGCGACGTAGCGAGCAGTTCTCCGACGCTCCTAGGTCTCACCTACGCCCTCGGCCGACGCGGTGAGTTGCCGTGAAGGTCGTCGCCAACCCGAGCGACCTCAGGCTTGAAGCCAGCGTCCTCTGCATCGGCAACTTCGACGGCGTGCATTTAGGCCACCAACTGCTGCTGAGGCGGCTACAGCAGG
This sequence comes from uncultured Truepera sp., assembly GCA_902806425.1. Taxonomy (GTDB): domain Bacteria; phylum Deinococcota; class Deinococci; order Deinococcales; family Trueperaceae; genus Truepera. Next base: position 739 of record CADCWP010000342.1, on the reverse strand, counting down.
TCGCGGCTGAGACCGGAACGCCGAGTGTGGTGCTGACCTTTTTCCCGCCCGCCAAGGTGGTCTTCCGGGGCAAACCGTACCTCTCCTCCGCCGACGAAAAGTTGCACTTGCTGAGCGCCTTTAAACCCGACGCCGTGGTGATGGTCCCGTTCAGCCGCGACTACGCGCAGACGCCTAAAGAACAATTTTTGGCCGAGGTAGCGCACCTGAACCCAAAACACCTGATCGTCGGCGAGGACTTTCGTTTCGGACGTGAGCGCAGCGGTGGTTTGGACGACCTGCAACACGTCACCGAGCGGCTCGAGGTATTCAGTTTGGAGCGGCTCGAGGAGGAGCCCATCAAGTCGTCGCACATCCGTGAGCTGCTCCACGCTGGGGAGGTCGCGGAGGCGCGCAAGTTTTTGGGCTACAGCTATCTCGCTTTCGGTGAGGTCGTCCGAGGCGACAGGCGCGGGCGCACGATAGGCTTTCCTACCGCGAACATCGCGCTGCCGCCGGAGAAGGCGCTGCCGCTGGGCGTCTTTGCCGTCCGGGTCGAGACCCCCAGGGGACGCTTCGGGGGCATGGCGAACGTCGGGCCGCGCCCCTCGTATCCGGATGCACCACCGTCTTTAGAGGTCTATCTGTTCGACTTTGACGGTGACCTGTACGGAGAAACGCTGAGGGTGTCGTTCGAGCATTTTTTGCGCGCGCAGCGCAAGTTCAGCGGTTTGGACGACCTGAAAGCACAGCTTAGCAG
>CADCWP010000341.1 GCA_902806425.1 uncultured Truepera sp. | reverse complement strand
GTGAAAATGCGCCTGTTCGGGCCTCCACTTTAGACAGGTTGGGTGTCTTGCCCGAGCGGGCATGAAGACGTACGTTTGCACCCTCGGAGTGCTTTTTTCACGTTTTTACCGGCAGACGTTTGGCACCTTGACTTGCGGGGCTAAAGTCTTGCCCACACACTTCCAGCCTTGCGCTCGGCCCGCCAAATCTGCCTTGTTAAATCTGTCCCGAACCGGGGTCGGATCACTCCGGCATGACCCCAACGCTATGACCTCGAGCACGGTCAGCGTTTCGATGTTGAGCCCCTGCCGTTAGGCGCGCTCCTCGCTCCGGTCGGTTGCCACGGCTACGGCGGGGGAGAGGGCCGTGATTTCCGCACGCATCTCCGGGGTCATCTCGAACGAGGCCGCCGCCAGCGAGGGCTCGAGTTGCGCCACGCTCCTCGCCCCGATGATGGGCGCTGTGACCGCCGGGTGCGACGCCACCCACGCCACGGCGAGCGTCGCCGGGTGAACGCCGTGCTCCTCGGCGTACGCCACGAACCGCGCCGCCGTCTCGTGGTGCTGCGGGTCGCCGTAGCGGGCCGTATACATCTTGTTCTCCACCAGGCGGCCCTGCGTCGGCTTTCCTACCATGTACTTGCCGGTCAGCAGGCCGCCCGCGAGCGGGCTGTAGGGGATCACGCCCAGCTGTTCGGACTGTGCTAACGGCAAAATCTCGACCTCAGCTTGGCGTTTGGTGAGGTTGTACATCGGCTGGATGAGTTCGAAGCGGGCGAGCAGCTCTCGCGCCGAGATACCGAGCGCTTTCATGATCTGCCACGCTGCCCAGTTGCTCACCGCGGGGTAGAGGATCAGCCCGCGCCGGACGAGGTCGTCGAGTGCGCGCAAGGTTTCTTCTATCGGCGTTGCGGCGTCGAACTGATGGACGAAGTAGAACTCGAGCCGGTCGGTCCCCAGGCGCTTCAGCGACGCCTCGACCGCGCGGCTGATGTGGCGGCGCGACAGCCCCCGGTCGTTCACCCCGTCCCCCATCCTGCCGAAGACCTTGCTGGTCAGGACCAGCTCGTCGCGTTCCCCCTGGATGAGGCGACCCAGGATCTCCTCCGAGCGGCCC
>CADCWP010000340.1 GCA_902806425.1 uncultured Truepera sp. | reverse complement strand
TCAGACGTGTGCTCTTCCGATCTTGTGCGCGAGGCCTTTTACATCGCCTCGACAGGTCGCCCGGGGCCGGTGCTGATCGACGTTCCTAAAGACGTTCAGCAGGCGGAGTTTACCGGCACCTTCGAGACTGAACTCGACTTGCCGGGGTATAAACCCACCGCCGTCGGCCACGCCGGTCAGATAAGACGCGCTGCCGAAGCCATCCGCGCCGCCGCGCGTCCCGTGATGATGGTCGGTGGCGGGGGTCAGTCGGCGGCCCAGGAGATCGCCGCTTTTGCTGAGCGCACCGGGATTCCAGTCATCACCACGCTGATGGGTCTGGGCGCGTATCCGGCGGGGGCCGAGAACGCCCTCGGGATGCCGGGGATGCACGGCACCGTGACCGCGAACCGCGCCATCACCCACTCCGACCTCATCATCGGCGCGGGGCTCCGTTTCGACGACCGCGTGACAGGCAACATCAAACGCTTCGCGCCAAACGCCACGATTGTACATATCGACATCGACCCTGCCGAAATCTCAAAGCTCGTCAAGGCGCACGTGCCGGTCGTGGGCGATCTGCGCGACGTGTTGCCACGGTTGGGAGCGACCCTCGAGACCCTCGCCATCCCCGAATGGTGGAGCCAGCTGAGTGAGTGGAAGGGTAAGTATCCGGAACGGTATAAAAAGGACAAACCGCTCGTCTCGCAGGAGGTCATTCAGCTCTTCCAGCGCGCGACCGGCGGCGACTGCATCGTCACCACCGAGGTCGGCCAGCACCAGATGTTCGCCGCCCGGCTTTTCGCCACCAACGAACCACGCAGCTTTATCACCTCGGGCGGGTTAGGGACGATGGGTTTCGGCCTGCCTGCCGCCATCGGCGCAGCCTTTGCCCGGCCCGACAAACAGGTGGTCTGCATCGCCGGGGACGGCTCCGTGCAGATGAACATTCAGGAACTGGCGACGATTTACAAACATCAGCTGCCCATCGTGATTGCCATCTGTAACAACGGGATGCTCGGGATGGTGCGGCAGTGGCAGGAAATGTTTCACGCGCAGCGCTACAGCGAGGTCTACCTGGCAGACTCGAACCCGGACTTTGCCAAACTTGCCGAGGCGTACGGTCTGGACGGTTACAACGTCTTCGACCGGGAGGAAGCGGCACGGCTCGTGCCGGAGGTGCTCGCTAAGGGCAAACCTGCGGTGATGAATTTCGTCGTTTACGAGGCCGAAAAGGTTTTCCCAATGGTGCCGTCAGGGGCGGGCGTTGATGAGATGCTCATCGGCGACCAGGAGCCCGACCTGACCCCGCAAGAGGTGGCGGCAACTGAAGTGACCGCCGCCGAGCTGGCGGTGGTAGACCCGGCGCTCGAGCTCACCGCCGAAGGGAAGGGGCGCGCGTGAGCGCTCATACCCACGTCCTCAGCGTCACTGTCCGGGACCAACCGGGGGCGCTGATGCGGATCGCCGGACTTTTCGCGCGGCGCGGCTTTAACATCGAGTCGCTCTCGGTAGCGCAGTCCGAGACGCCGGGGGTGTCGCGCACCACTTTTACGGTTTCAGGCGAAGACGCTAGCGTCGAGCAGGTGCAGAAGCAGCTCCAAAAGCTGATCGACGTCATCAAGGTCATCGACCACTCCGAGGCCAAGTTCGTCGACCGCGAGCTGATGCTTCTCAAGGTCTCCGTGCACTCGCCCGACGACCGGGTGGAGCTTAGGCAGATTGCCCAAGATTTCCGCTCCCGCATCGTCGACGTTCACCGGGACGCGCTCGTCTTCGAGGTCACCGGAGACACGGGTAAGATGGACGCCTTTATCGAGCAGATGCGCCCGTTCGGCATCCTAGAACTTATCCGCACCGGGCGCGTCGCCCTGACGAGAAGCGTCGCCGACAGCAAGGTCGTCGGTAAAACCACCTTCAAAGCCGCTTAAGACGGACAACCCAAAGGAGCACTTTTCAACATGGCCAACATCTACTACGACAGCGACGCGAACATGGCGCACCTTGAGGGTAAAACGGTAGCTATTTTAGGTTACGGTGCCCAAGGTCACGCTCACGCCCTTAACGCCAAGGAATCAGGGGTGAATGTCGTCGTCGGGCTCCGCCGCGGGTCGCCGAGTTGGGCGAAAGCCGAAGAAGCTGGGCTTACCGTTATGGAGGTGCCTGGGGCTGCCCAAGCAGGCGACTTGATTATGGTTTTGCTTCCCGATGAAACGCAGGGCAAAATCTATCAGGAGCAGATTGAGCCGTACCTCGAGGCCGACAACGCGCTACTTTTCGCCCACGGCTTCAACATTCACTTCGGTCAGATTCAGCCACCGAAAAACGTTGATGTGCTGATGGTCGCACCCAAAGGCCCCGGTGAACTCGTCCGTCGCACCTACACCCAAGGAGGCGGCGTTCCCTGTTTGATTGCGGTCCATCAAGACGCAACGGGAACGGCCAAACAGCGCGGCTTAGCCTACGCCAAAGCTATCGGCGGCACGCGGGGCGGGGTTTTGGAAACGACCTTCACCGAGGAGACCGAAACCGACCTCTTCGGCGAGCAGGTCGTCCTTTGTGGCGGCGTCACCGAACTCATGCGCTCCGGTTTTCAAACCTTGGTCGAGGCGGGGTATCAACCCGAGAGCGCCTACTTCGAGTGCGTTCACGAAATGAAGCTCATCGTCGACCTGATTTACGAGGGCGGCTTCGAGAAGATGCGCGACGTTATCTCGAACACTGCCGAGTACGGTGACTATGTAACCGGGCCACGCATCATCACCGACGAAACGCGCGCCGAAATGAGGCGCGTGCTTAAGGACATCCAACAGGGCAAGTTCGCCCGCGACTTCCTCCTCGAGAACCAGGTCGGGCAGCCGACGCTTAAGGCGGGGCGGCGGGCGACGGGCGAGTCACAGGTCGCCGAAGTCGGCGGCAGACTCCGGCAGATGATGCCCTTTATCGGCAAAAAAGGCTAGTCCCGTGCGTGTAAAGGGTACGTTTGCAGAACCCGTCGGCAACAACCTGCGACTACCGCAGCGGCCGTTCGCGTAGTGTTGTTCCGCCCGTAGGGATAGTAACGAACAAACGTGCTTTTACCTTGCCTGAGCGAGAGGACGAACCCATGTCGTATATCAAGATTTTTGACACCACCCTGCGCGACGGTGAGCAGACTCCCGGCGTCACCTTAAACACTGCCGAAAAGATCGACATCGCGCGGCAGCTCGAGCGTCTGGGCGTCGACATCATCGAAGCCGGGTTTCCGATCACCAGTACCGGCGACTTCGAGGCGGTCACCAAGATCGCCCGCGAGCTGTCCGAACCGGTTATCTGCGCGCTCGCCCGCACGAGCCGGGCCGACATCGAGCGCGCCGCCGAAGCCTTAGAGCCTGCTGCTAAGAGCCGCATCCACGTCTTCACCTCGGGCTCGAAAATCCACTTGGAGCACATGCTCCGCAAAACCCCCGACGAGGTGATCCAAGCGTCGATTGAAAGTGTGCGTTTGGCGCGCGAGTACACAGGCGACGTGGAGTTCTCCGCGCAGGACTGCACGCGCAGCGAACTGGAGTTTTTGTACCGTTTGTACGCCGCAGCCATCGAGGCGGGCGCGACGACCATCAACATTCCCGATACAGTGGGCTACGGGATGCCCCACGAGTACGCCGAGCTGATCCGCAAGGTCCGCGACAATATCCCGGGTGCCGGGGACGTCGCCATCAGCACGCATTGCCACGACGACTTAGGTCTGGCGGTCGCCAACTCGCTTGCGGCGGTCGGGGCGGGCGCGACGCAGGTCGAATGCACGCTTAACGGGATTGGCGAGAGGGCGGGGAACACCTCGCTCGAAGAGGTGGTGATGGCCCTGCACACGCGCCGCGACCACTGGGGTCACGAGACGGGCATTCGTACCCGCGAACTCTACCGCACCTCCCGGATGGTCTCGATGTACACCGGGGTAGCGGTGCCGCCCAACAAGGCCGTGATCGGTGAGAACGCCTTTGCCCACGAGGCGGGTATCCATCAGGACGGGGTGATCAAGGCGCTCGAGACCTACGAGATCATGAGCGCCGAGACCGTAGGCCGCGACGCCGGGGTTTTGGTTATGGGCAAGCACTCAGGCCGCCGCGCCTTTCGCAAAACCCTTTCTGACATGGGGTTTGAATTCGACGACGAACGGGTCAACACGCTCTTTAAGCGGTTTAAGGACCTCTGCGACCGCAAGCAGAAAGTGACGTCCGATGACATCCGCGCGCTGATTGACGCCGAGACGGCCCGCGTGCCTGAGACCTACGAACTCCTCAGCGTCCAGTTTCAGTCGGGAACGGGGATGATTCCGGTGGCGACGGTACGGCTCCGGACCGATACCGGCGTCTATGAAGAGGCCGCCACCGGGGACGGGCCGGTAGACGCCGTGTACCGGGCCTTGGAGCGGATTGCCGGGTTGCCGCTAAAGCTCGAGTCTTATGAGCTTCGGGGTGTTGGCAGCGGCAAGGACGCGCTCGGCGAGGTCAGCATCCGCGCCTCGCACACGACTCAGCACGACGCTCAGCGTGAAACCCAGTACGTCCACGGGCGCGGGCTCTCGACCGATGTAGTTGAGGCGTCGGCGCGGGCGTATGTAGACGTGCTCAACAAACTTGCCGCCGGGGTTGGCCGAGTGCAGGGTGCGCCGCAGGTGGCGACGCCGTAAAACGACCTAGAGGTGGAAACGTGCGCGTAATCGGTCTTATCGGTGGGATGAGCTGGGAGTCGAGTAGCGAGTATTACCGAATCGTCAACGAGGTGACGCGGGCTAGGCTCGGCCCTCTCTACTCAGCCAAAAGCCTTATGTATCCGGTGAACTTTCACGAGATCGAAGCCATGCAACGCTCGGGCCGGTGGGACGAGGCTGCCGCGGTGCTCATAGACGCGGCGGGGCGGCTCGAGCGGGGGGGCGCGGCGTGCCTCGTCCTCTGCACGAACACGATGCACAAGCTGGCTGAAGAGGTTCAGTCGGCGACACGCTTGCCTCTCCTTCACATCGCCGACGCCACCGCAAAACAGATCAAGGCGAGGGGTATTCGTAAGGTCGGGCTTCTCGGCACCGCTTTTACGGTGGAGCAAGATTTTTACAAGGGGCGTCTGGCAAAAAGGTTTGGTTTGGAGGTCGTCGTCCCCGAAACGTCCAAACAACAGCTTGTTCACCGCATCATTTATGACGAGCTCTGTCAGGGTAAGGTGCTACCCGAATCCAAGGTGTACTACACCGAGATTATGGACGGGTTGATTGACGACGGAGCCGAAGGCATCATCTTAGGCTGTACCGAGATCATGCTGCTCGTTGGACAGACGGAGAGTCGCGTTCCCGTTTTCGACACCACACGGATTCACGCGGAAGCCGCAGTAGATTTTGCCTTAGAAGATTTGTATGTCAACTAGAACCCGTCCACCTATAGAAATCTACGACACCACCCTCCGCGACGGCACCCAGGGCACGGGCTTCAGCCTCACCTCGGATGATAAGGTCGCCGTTGCCAAACGTCTCGACGCGTTCGGCGTCGATGTGATCGAAGGCGGCTGGCCCGGCTCAAACCCTAAAGACGTTGCCTTCTTCGAGTTGATGAAGGGTGTGAGGCTCACTCACGCGCGGTTGGCAGCGTTCGGGTCGACCAGGCGTAAGGGCGTCGCAGCGGAGCATGATACGAACCTGCTGGCGCTCCTTTTAGCCGAAACGCCCATCGTCACCCTTTTTGGCAAGTCGTGGCCCCTGCACGTCACCGAAGCTCTGGGCGCGACGCTTGCAGAAAACCTCGAGATGATCGGCGACTCGGTGGCGTTTCTTAGAGGCCAGGGCCGCGTGGTCTTCTACGACGCCGAGCACTTTTTCGACGGTTACCGGGCCAACCCCGAGTACGCCCTGGCGACCCTTCAGGTTGCCCATGACGCAGGCGCGGCGCGGCTCATCCTCTGCGACACCAACGGCGGCTCGTTACCGGACTTCGTGGCCGAGGCGACCCGCACGGTCTGCGAACGTTTCGACGTGCCTGTCGGCATCCACACCCATAACGACGCCGAACTGGCGGTCGCCAACGCGCTCGCGGCGGTGCAGGTCGGGGCGCGACAGGTGCAGGGCACGGTTGGCGGCTACGGCGAGCGCTGCGGCAACCTGAACCTCGTCAGCGTTATTCCGACCTTAAAGCTCAAGCTCGGGTTCGAACAGCCCCAAGACCTCGGCGCGCTCCGCGAAGTCGCCCGCTACGTCGACGAACGCGCCAACTTGCAGCCGAACCTGCGCGCGCCCTACGTTGGAGACGCGGCCTTCGCCCATAAAGGCGGGGTTCACGTCTCGGCGGTCGCCAAAAATCCGGAGACGTACGAGCACATCCCTCCGGAGGTGGTCGGAAATAGCCGTCAGGTTTTGCTTTCAGACCTTTCAGGGCGGGCGAACGTGCTCGCCAAGTCCGCAGGGGGTGCTCCGGAGGAGGTCGCGGCGGTCGTGGAGCGGCTTAAGGAACTCGAGCACCGCGGTTACGCCTTTGAGGGAGCCGAGGCCAGCTTTCAGCTCATGAGCCAAAAGGTGCGTGGGCGCTACCGCCCGCACTTTATCCTGCACGGTTACAAGGTCAACATCGACAAGCGCGACGGTGACCACTATCCCCGCTGCGAAGCGAGCGTTCAAGTTGAGGTAGGTGGGCAACTTGAACACACCGCCGCTACCGGCGACGGCCCCGTAAACGCCCTCGACCGTGCGCTCGGCAAGGCTTTGGGGCGCTTTTACCCGAGTTTAGCCGAGCTTAAACTGACCGACTACAAGGTGCGGGTTCTGTCGGGGGGGGAAACGGGGACCTCGAGCGTCGTCCGGGTGCAGGTCGAGATGACCGACGGTGTGGACACCTGGGGTACGGTTGGGGCGAGCAGCGACATCATCGACGCCTCGTACAGCGCGCTGATCGACGCTATCGAGTACAAACTGCACAAAGCTTCACAAGTTACCGAACCTGTAGCCACAAGTGTATAAATGGTAAATTATGCGGAGATGAGGGTCATTTGTCCCTCTTTAGTCCTTCCCGAAACCGTTTTCTCGTTGCCTGCTTATGAAAAAGTTGTGCACCTGTTGCATGAAAATTGACAGTCTACGGGCGTAACCGCTAAACTTAGGACCGCTGCTTCGGCGGCCCTTCTTCACCTACACATAGCCGACGTGAAGTGCTGCGCGGGGGTCTGAGCCCCCGGTCTAAGGGCTTCCGCACGAAAGGAGCGCCCCAAAAATGAACACTACGCTATCCGATTTCACCACGTTGGCTTGGCCCCGTGAGCGCGACGCCTGCGGCGTCGGCTTCGTCGCCGACACGTACGGGCGCAGATCACATACCGTTTTAAAGCACGCGCTGACGGCGCTAGACAACCTCAGCCATCGTGGCGCGGTCAGCGCCGACGGGCTGACCGGTGACGGCGCGGGCGTGCTGACGGGGGTACCGCACAAGCTTTTTCGGCGCGACCTCGCCGCCCAGGGCGTCACTTTAGAGCATGACACCGATCTCGCGGTCGGCGTCTTTTTCGTCTCGAACGCCGCGCAGGTTGAACACTTGTACCGCCTCGCTGACGAAGTGATCGCCGCCTCTAAGATCAAGGTGCTCTTATGGCGCGAGGTGCCGATGGACACTTCGGCGCTCGGCGAGGACGCCAAAGCCAGACTGCCCGTCATGCGGCAGGTGCTGCTGGGGCGGCCTCAGGGTCTGGACGACAACGCCTTCGAGCGGCTTTTGTACCTGACCCGCAAACGGCTCGAGCGCCGCCTTATGGAGGCGCAGCTAGGGACGTTTTATATCCCGTCGTTTTCGCACCGCACGGTTTCCTATAAGGGCCTGATGGTCGCGCCGCAGCTGCCGAGCTTCTATAGAGACCTCGCCGACCCGGACTTCGAGACCGCGATAGCGGTCTTTCACCAGCGCTACAGCACCAACACCATGCCGCGGTGGTCGCTCGCGCAGCCGTTTCGGTTTTTGGCCCATAACGGCGAGATCAACACCCTTCAGGGCAACGTCAACTTTATGCGGGCGCGTGAAGCGGTCTTAGAGTCCGCGCTTTGGGGCGAGGACATCGAGGAGTTGCTGCCCATCATCCAACCCGGCGGCAGCGACTCGGCGGCGCTCGACAACGCCTTTGAGCTGCTCACGCTTTCAGGCCGCGACCCGGTACAGGCGATTATGATGCTCGTCCCTGAAGCGTATGAAGAGTTGGCCGAGATGGAACCCGACTTGCGGGCCTTTTACGAGTATCACGGCACCCTGATGGAGCCGTGGGACGGCCCGGCGGCGCTGGCGCTTACCGACGGGCGTTACGCGGTCGCCGCCGTTGACCGCAACGGCCTCCGGCCCCAACGCTACTGGCTTAGCAGCGATGGGCTGGTTGTCGTCGGGTCCGAGGCGGGAATCGTGCCCTTAGACGAGAGCACAGTCGTCGAGAAAGGGAAGCTCAAGCCCGGTTCCGTTCTGGTCGTGGACACCGTAGCGGGCAGGCTTTTGCGTAACGGTGAGGTCAAGGCCAGTGTCGCCGCGCAGAGGCCGTACTCCGAGTGGCTAAGCAGCAGCATGGTGCGCGCTCCCGAGCAGGGGGCCGCCGACGAGCTTGCGACCCGGCCTTGGGACGAAGGGACGCTCAGGCGCACCCAAAAGGTTTTCGGTTACAACGCCGAGGACTATGACCGCATCCTCACGCCGATGGCCCTAGCGGGAGAGGTTCCGGTCGGCTCGATGGGTGACGACACCCCGCTGGCCGTGTTGTCCGAACAGCCGCAGAGCCTGTTTCGCTACTTTAAGCAGCGCTTCGCGCAGGTTACAAACCCGCCCATCGACCCCCTCCGCGAACGTTTGGTGATGTCGCTGGAGACCATGCTGGGGCCGCGCGGGCAACTTCTTGAGGAGGACCCCGGCTCTGCCAGGGTCGTGACGTTCACTTCGCCGGTTATAGACGAAGCGCAGTTCGCGTGGCTTAAAAGCCAAGACTGGTTAAACCCCTACACGTTGGAGGCGCGCTTTGCGGTTTCGGCGGGACCGGAGGGTTTAGAGGGCGCGCTGACGGCGCTCTGTGACGAGGCGGTCGCGGCGGTCAAGGGGGGTGTGGGTCTCTTAATCATCTCCGACCGGGGCGTCGGGCTCGAGTGGGCACCCATTCCTACCTTGCTAGCGACGAGCGCGGTGCATCACAGCCTTATCGAAGCGGGCTTGCGGACACGCACGGCGCTTTCGGTCGAGTCGGGTGAACCCCGTGAAGACCACCACATCGCCTGTTTGGTCGGTTACGGCGCGGCCATCGTACATCCGTACCTCGCGCTCGCCTCGGCCCGCGACGCGGCGGCGGCGGCCAAAGAGCCCGTCGCCCCGGAAGTGGCTACAAAAAACTATCTGGCGGCGCTCGAGAAGGGCATCTTAAAGATTATGTCCAAGATGGGCATCTCGGCGGTGTCCTCCTACCGCGCGGCGCAGATTTTCGAGGCGCTCGGTGTGTCGCAAGAGGTTATAGATCGCTACTTCAGGGGCACGCCGAGCCGCATCGGTGGAGCGGGTTTGGAAGCGTTCGCTACCGATGTGCTCGGCTTTCACGCCGAAGCCTTCGGTGAGGACCCGGCCCTCAAGGACCGCGGGCTGTACCGCTTCCGCAAGGCGGGCGAGTACCACGCCCTAAATCCTCTCGTCTTTAAGGCCCTCCACAAGGCCGTCCGGACGGCGTCGTTCGAGGCGTATGGCGAGTACGCGAAGCTTGTAGACGAACGCCCCGCCTGCAACCTGCGCGACCTGCTGGCGTACAAAAAGGCCGAGACGCCGCTCCCTTTAGACGAGGTCGAACCCGTCGACGCCATCGTCATGCGCTTTACCACCCAGGCGATGAGCCACGGTTCGGTCAGCCGCGAGACGCACGAAACGCTCGCTATCGCCATGAACCGCTTGGGGGCCAAGAGCAACTCTGGCGAGGGTGGTGAGGACGCGGGGCGCTTTCGGCCTTACGAGCGCGACATGCCCGAGCTGTCGCACGCGCCTTGGCACCCAAAAGCCGGAGATTGGGGCAACAGCGCCATCAAACAGGTCGCGTCAGGCCGCTTCGGGGTGACCCCGGAGTATCTGGTGTCGGCGAGTGAGTTAGAAATCAAGATGGCGCAGGGCTCGAAACCAGGTGAGGGCGGGCAGATTCCCGGGCATAAGGTCAACGAGGAAATTGCCGCTATCCGCCGCTCGGTACCGGGCGTGACCCTCATCTCGCCGCCGCCGCACCACGACATCTACTCGATAGAGGACTTGGCGCAGCTTATCTATGACCTCAAGCGGGTGAACAAAGAGGCTAGGGTTGGGGTCAAGCTGGTTGCCTCGGCAGGCGTCGGTACCATCGCGGCGGGAGTTGTCAAAGGCTACGCCGACAACATCCAGATTTCGGGTTTCGACGGTGGCACCGGCGCGTCACCCCTGTCATCGGTTAAGCATTCGGGTGTGCCGTGGGAACTCGGTCTGGCCGAGACGCAGCAGGTGCTGCTCGAGAACAACCTGCGGGGCCGCGTCACCCTGCGCGTCGACGGCGGCATGAAGACGGGCCGCGACGTGATCATGGGCGCGCTTTTAGGCGCTGAGGAGTACGGTTTCGGCACCTCGGCGCTCGTCGCCGCAGGTTGCACCATGCAGCGCGCGTGTCACCTCAACACCTGTTCAGTCGGCATCGCTACGCAGCGCGAAGACCTCCGCAAAAAGTTTCCCGGTCAACCCGAGCATGTGGTGAACTTTCTCGTCTACGTCGCGCAGCAGGTGCGGATGATCTTAGCCGAGATGGGTTTCCGGTCGCTCGACGAGGTTGTAGGCCGCGTCGACCTGTTGGCGGCCAAAGCGCCGCCGCACGCCAAAGCTGAGCTCGACTTAAGCGCCGTTTTACGCGACGCCGACCCGAGCGGCAGCAGAGCGCGCCGCGCCCAGGGTCGGCGCAACGACCGTCCGGAGGAGGCGCCGCCGCTCGACGAGACGATCTATGGGGACGCCCTTCAGACCATCGCGTCGGGTGAGCCGCTCAGCAAACGCTACGCCATCACCAACCGTGAGCGCTCGGTCGGGGCGCGCCTAGCCGGTGAGGTCGCCCGCGTTTACGGCGACGCCGGACTGCCTCCGGCGACGATTCACTATCACTTTAGCGGGGTCGCGGGGCAGGCGTTCGGCGTCTTTAATATCAGCGGTGTACAGCTGACCTTGGAGGGTGAAGCGCAGGACTATGTAGGCAAGGGCATGGCGGGCGGCGAGATCGTCGTTCGGCCCGCAAAAGACGTCCCCTTTACCCCCGCCCACAACACCATCGTCGGTAACACCGTGCTCTACGGCGCAACCGGCGGCAGCCTCTTCGCTGCGGGACGTGCGGGTGAGCGTTTGGCGGTTCGCAACTCGGGCGCGCGCGTCGTTGTCGAGGGTTGCGGCGATCACGGCTGCGAGTACATGACGGGCGGCGTGACGGTGGTGCTCGGCGCGACTGGACGCAACTTCGGGGCGGGCATGTCGGGCGGCGTCGCCTACGTGCTCGACGACGGCACCTTCGAGGGCCGCTACAACAGCGGGATGGTCGACTTGGAGCGCGTAACGGCTCAGGTTGACGCCGATCTCCTCAAAGCCTTGGTGGCGCGGCATGCGGCGCTCACCGGCAGCGCCCGTGGGGCCGAGCTGCTGGCAAACTGGGAAAGCGTTCTGGAAAGGTTTTGGAAGGTTGCGCCCAAACGCCAGGGAGACGTACCGGTTATAGGAAACGGGCTGCTCGAGTCCCTTTTACAGGAGGTGCAGGGCCAGCCGGTCGTGCTTTAGAGTTGCGTTAGGTGGTCTGCCTCTACCCGACGTATGGGTGTACGCACGCAAACGAACTGTTGTTGCTTCTCACGCCTCCAAGGTGCCCCTTTGCGTTCCGGGGCACCTTTTAGTTGAATTAGGTAAGGTGCCGAGCGTCAAGGGTGCTCGAGCGGCCCAGTAAACCTTGACGTGTGCAACCCCGGCGTATGAGAAATGAGAAAGAACTGCCCACTGTAGGCACACAGGCACCAAAACCGCACTTACTTTAAGGTGCAGCTTCACCCCGTAGATGTGGTGTCTCAGGAAGTTGTTGACGCCTGAGGCACCATCGCGCCCTTGGGCGGAAACGCAGTCGATCACGAACTGTTTGTGGCCGAACGACCGCGAGCGGACAGGCTCGGGACGCCCTCAGCGGTGACGGCGAGCAGGTCCGCCGCGCTGGTCGACAGTGCCTGGACGGTTGACGGAACGGGCGGCTTGAGGGGCCAGGACGAACGCACAAGCAGATTTGTCGGTAGGCATCCTCGAGCCGCCCCTACGAGACGCGGTGGTTCGGTTGGTCGACACACTGGAGCACGTCCCTGTCCTTGCGCCGCTGAATCACGCGCCAACTTTGCTACCTTTTGCTGAACGGGACTGAAGGCGTCAAATTACAGGCGATGGCGCTCACTGCTGGCCCAACGTACCGCATCGCGAGCGCTACCGAACGTCTTGAAGGGGCGTACCACCAGCCGCTAAAGGTCGAGGCGCTCGCCGAAAAGGTGAACATGAGCGTGTCCGGCTTTCATCATCACTTCAAGGCGGTGACCACCATGAGCCCTTTGCAGTTTCAGAAGCAACTACGACTGCAAGAGGCGCGGCGGCTATTGCTGAGCCAGGAGGTCGATGTGACCGGCGCGAGTTTCCAAGTCGGCTACGAGAGCCCGTCACAGTTTAGCCGGGAATACCGCCGACTTTTCGGCGCGTCTCCCAGCCAGGACATGGCGAGGCTCCGAGAAACCTTTTCCCAGTAAGAACGCCTAAAGGTGAAGCGACGGTGAAGCTGTCCCGCTGGTCCCTGTCAAGACGGTAGCGAAACCGGATGAAATCCAGCGTGTTGGGGACAGCGTACGCTAAGGACAATTGTCACTACGTGGGCGCGTTCATCGGCCAGCCTAGTCCGGGATCGCCTCGTTTGTAACGATGCCGTCAAGAAGGGCTTCGAGGCCGAGCTCACCGTCTCGGGTCTGAGCGCCAGCCGCGCGCGCAGCATTAGTGAGCGCTGTTGCAGCCGGGCGCGCGAACAGTCCGAAGAGCACCTCGTCCTCGGCCTTCAAGCCGTCTTCGTAGGAGGAGAGCGCGGTGTCGATGACCTGGACAGCCCCGCTGACGACCCCCGGTGCCAGGGTGGCGATGCGTCGAGCGAGGCGGTCAACGAACCCGTCGAGCTCGGCGACGGGCAGCGCCCGATTGATCAAGCCGTACCGCTCGGCAGTCGGGGCGTCGAACAGGCGTGCGCCCAGGATGATCTCAAGGGCCCGCGCGCGCCCCACCAGCCGCGGCAGATAGACCGTCCCGCCGCCGCCGGGGATGCTGCCGATCGCGGCTTCCATCTGCGCCAGGCCGGCGGTCTCGATGGCGGCGAAGCGCATATCCATCGCGAGCAGCAGCTCACTGCCCCCGCCGCGCGCGAGGCCGACGAGCTTGCCGATCGTGATCTGCGGCAGCTGCCGCAGCCGCTCATGCAGGCGCAGCATGGGATTGAGCGCCTGATCGCCCGCGATCTGGATCGCCGCGGCGGCGGCCTCGGGGTCATCGACGAAGCTCATATCGCCGTGGGCGACGAAGAACTCTGGGTTGGCGCTCTCAAAGATGATGACCTTGGTGGTCGCGTCGTCTGCGATCTCGGTGATGAACGCGTCGAGATCGGGCAGCAGCGCGGCGTCAAGCAGGTTCAGCGGCGGGTTGTCGATGACGACGCGAGCGATTCCATTTTCTTTTTGGACGTTGATGCTGGTGTACATCCATACCTCCGTGAGTTGGTATCTGATGTATACCTGATACTGTACGGCTACTTCAACGTGACTAGGTAGCCCGGAGGTGACCGCGATGCTGCAAACCTGTCTGCTCGGCAACCAGCGAGATTTGATCGATCAGGTGCTCGACAAGTGGTCGCTGTCGATCCTCGCTGCTCTCTACGACCGACCGCAACGATTCAACGAGTTGCGCCGTGAGATTCCTGACATTACGCAGAAGTCCCTTGCCCAAACACTCAAGCGCCTCGAGCGCAACGGGATGATTGACCGCACCGTGCTCGACACCCAGCCCTTCGCTGTGGAGTATCGCCTCACCGGGCTCGGCCGCAGCTTCGAAGGACCACTCGGGGTGCTCACCCAGTGGGCAACCGACAGTACCGAGGACGTGCACCGAGCGCGCACGCGGTACGACGCCTTACAACGCCTCAAAGCCGAGAGCCGCACCGGTGACCTGCCTCCAGAAGTGGAATCAGATCAATCTTAATTCATAAATGGCTTTGACCTGCTCCCGAAACAGCTCCAGGTTGTCTACCGCGTGACCGGGTTAGGAACGTGGGTCCGGGGTCCTTACGGTGTTAGTCGCGTTGCTCAACGCGGGTGTCGTCGAGGAGATTCTCTTCCGCGGTGTCTTCTACTCGACCGCCAGCGGCTTTATTCACCCTTGGCTACTTAAGCCTAACCGAATACGAGCATAGGTAGGTATGCTTTGCAACACGCACCCTGAACGCCAAGTTGCACCCTTTCTAATACATCACATCAACTCCAGTTTGCTTGTTACCTACTTTTACTTGAGCTCCCCCGCCGGTCAGATAGAGAACAAGATCGTGAGCCCGGTCGGCTCAAGTATTTCCCGGTTCCGCCGCCTCGGCTAACGCCGCGGGCGGGCAGAGACGCCGAACGGCCTCGACGAGGGCGGCGCGGTGGGCGGCGCGTCGTTCGACCGCGGTCGGATCGCTTCCGTCGGCGGCGAGCAGGTCGCGCGACGTACTCGACCAGGCCGTCGTCATATGACTGACCAGGACAAGCAGGTCGGCGGGCGGCAGCTCACCCTCTGTCCGGTCAGCTGACATCAGCACGGCTATCTTACTGGCGTACAGCTCGCGGTCGTCTGGACCCGCGTCGGGTGCCTCGAGCACCCGCCAGTAGTGCAAGCGCACCGCCTCTAGATGCGCGACGATTTCATCAAACGCCCGCCCGGCCCAGCCAGGCAGGTCGTGCACGGTCATCGGCGCGGCCTCACCGAGCGCGTGCAGCACCTTGAACACCGCAGCGTGGAAGAGCGCTTCTTTGCTCGAGTGATACCGGTAAATGGACCGAGGGTTAGCTCCAGAGGGTTGTGTCAAGTTGTTTGCGAAATAGACTTTTCCTAGAATATTGCCTGCATAAGACGAATCCTAAAGCGGCTTTTAATCGTATTTAGCTTGCATAATGATGCTTCGTTTAGTATATATCTTCGGTTGGAATCGCAAAACTGAAACAACTTGACACAACCTGCCGCTACCCTACGGGCTCGTGAAGCTCTTGAGTGAGCACATGACGGCGCAGTTTGAACAGGGTCATACCGAACTCGTCTTTTCTACCCGTGCGGGCGACCCGGCGCACCAGCGCGTCATTGTGCAAGAGGCGTTTAAGCCTGCGCTCGTGTGGGCCGGTCTAGCTAAAGAGACGCGCCCGCACTGCGCCACACGCACGCCACGCTGCTACTTCTAGCCGGGGTACATCCCAAGGTGGTGAGCGAGCGCTTAGGGCACGCTTCGGTAGCCATCACCCTCGACGTGTACAAGTCACGTGCTAGCCACCATGCGGCAAGAGGCAGCTGAACGTTTGGACGCCATGCTCTACAGTTCCGGCACACAACAGGACGAGGCGCACATAAAGAACTGAGCGGCACACTATAGGCACACAAACATCAAAACCGCACTCTGCAAAAGGTGCGGTTTTTGCGCGGGGGACGTAAAAATGCACCAGGAAGGACTCGAACCCTCGGCCTATCGCTTAGAAGGCGACTGCTCTATCCGGCTGAGCTACTGGTGCATGGTAGGCGTCGCCTACAGAGGTGAGGTAGTACCTTGCAACCGTAGAATGCCACCTCTTTGGAGCGGGAGACGAGATTCGAACTCGCGACATACAGCTTGGAAGGCTGTCACTCTACCA
>CADCWP010000339.1 GCA_902806425.1 uncultured Truepera sp. | reverse complement strand
ATCCACTGCGCCGCGCTCATCGTCGTGCCCGAATCCGTCGAAGCGCCGTACAGGTACTACCGCGAGAACGTCTGCAAGTCGCTCGAGCTTTTTAAGCACCTGGACGACCTAGGTTTTCCCCGCGTGGTCTTCAGCTCGTCGGCGAGCATCTACGACGCTGTGCCGGGGTTTAAGGTGACGGAGGATTCAGCGCTGAAACCCTCATCGCCCTACGCCCGTACAAAGTACATGATGGAGATGGTTCTGTCCGACCTCGCGCACGCGTCGAACCTGCGCGGCGTCGCACTGCGCTACTTCAACCCCATCGGGGCCGACCCCGAGTTTCGCAGTGGCGTCCACGTCCGGGAACCGTCGCACGTGCTCGGCAAACTTGTAGACACAGCGCTCGGCAAACTGGCAGAGTTCCAGATTACCGGCACCGACTGGCCGACCCGGGACGGCAGCGGCGTCCGTGACTACATCCACGTCTGGGATCTGGCAAAGGCGCACGTCGCCGCCGTCGAACGCTTTGACGACGTGCTGGCGGCAACAGGCGCGCCCTACGCGGTCATCAATCTGGGTACCGGTGACGGTGTGACGGTCAAGGAACTCGTGGCGGCCTTTGAACGGGTCTGGGGGGAAGAGATCAACAAATCCGAAGCGCCGCCGCGTTCCGGCGACGTCGCCGGTGCCTACGCGAACGCGGAGCGGGCCGCTGAACTGCTCGGTTGGCGGGCGGAGCGGAGCGTCGACGACGGGATCGAGAGCGCGCTCGAGTGGGGCCGTCGCCGCCAGAAGATCCTTGGCTACCCGTAAAAGCCCAAAAGAGCGCCGAGGGCTAGAACCCTCGGCGTGATGGTGGAGGCGGCGGGAATCGAACCCGCGTCCGAAACCCCCTTAGACGGGCGTCTACGCGTGTAGTCGCTTGTCGGTTGTCGGCGCGGGGCGAGTCCAGCGACCCACTCACACCCCGCGCTTAAACGCCTTTAGTTTCGCCTCAGCCCAGCGTTAAAAGCTTTCGGCTAGCCTACTTTAGGACGTTCGGTCTAGCGAGCCGCAGGCGGGGCTTCTAGTGAACGGACGCTGTCAATTAAGCAGCGAGTGCGTAGCTGTTATTGTTGC
>CADCWP010000338.1 GCA_902806425.1 uncultured Truepera sp. | reverse complement strand
CCTTGCTGGACTGTTTAGAGACACGCTCGGAGACTATCTCATCGCCAACTTTCGTCCAGTAGAAGCGCTGCACTATTACCGCCTCAACCTTAAGACCGCAGCGCGAGAAGGGTTTGCCGGCGCAGCCCCCAAGATGGTGCGCGGACAGCTCGAACTAGGTCAGACGGCTGACGCCCTCGCCACCGCAAGGCAAGCCCTGCATATGACAAGGGATGCACCGGCTGAGACACAGGCACCGGCGCATCTGGCCTACGGCATGGTGCTTGCTCTGACGCACCCTGTAGAGGCTCGAGAACCCTTGCAGCATGCGCGACGGATGTTTGCTGAAACCTATAACGCCTTTTCACTCGCCCAGACAGAACTCTATCTTGCCTATACCTATGTGGCAGTGGGAGATGCTGCGGGTGTGCATGCGGTGCTCGGTGAATCCTATGAAGTGCTCGGTACCCTCCCCCCGTCGGCGCTGCGGCTCTTGTCCGGCCCTGAAGAGGCGTTTCGCCCCGTCTGGGCGCTCTGGCTGGGTGAGGGAGGGCCGCTCGAGCTGCGCTTTCTGGGCCGCAAGGAGGTCTGGTGGCAGGGCAAAAGGCTCGAGCTGTTCCCGCAGTGGCTTGAAATTCTCGCCGTGCTGGCCCTAAAGCAGCGGCCGCTCACGCTCGAGGCGCTTCTCGCCGAACTCTACGGCGACGGCGGCAACAAGACCACGCTCAAGGCGTCGCTGTCCAAACTTCGCCAAGTGCTACCCGTCAGTCCCCACCCGTACCGGCTCGAGGTCGCTGTTCAGGCTGATTTTGTCGACGTTTCGGAAAAGATTAAACAGGGTGACCTTCAAGGTGCCATCAGACTCTACCGTGGCCCGCTGCTGCCCGGTTCCGAGGTGCCGTGTATCAGAGAGCACGACGAGATGCTTTCGGAGTCGCTCCGCCATGCCGCACTGGGCCAGCGCGATCTCGAGAGCCTGCTGCGTCTAAGCGAGGTGTTCCCGGACGATTTGGAATTGCTTGAAGATGTATCGGCGCTGCTTGAGGTAGGCGACCCAAGGGTTGCTCTGGTGCGAACGCGGCTCAAGCAGGTGCAGCGGGGTTGGTTAGAAGGTTGAATAGAAA
>CADCWP010000337.1 GCA_902806425.1 uncultured Truepera sp. | reverse complement strand
AGCTTCGCTCCTCGGTAGGAAAACCGCGCGGCTCTACCTCCTCGCGCCATTGGGCAAGGAGGGCCTCCGGGGTGCGCTCGTCGCCGTGAAAGCGCCGGTAGGAGACAAAATCTTCCTGGGTCGGCAGAAACCCCTTGATGTGCGTGTGCCACTGTGCGTCCGCTGCCAAACCGACCCCTGCCAGTCGCTCCCTGACGCGCGCCTCCACGCTTCCGTCGTAGGGGTTCATGCAAAGGCAGAGGACACAGGCACCGAGGGCGCATAACTCCGGCAGGTGCAGGATGACGCTGGTAGGTCCACGCCGCGAAATCACCAGATCAAAACGCCCCTTGAGGTGTTCCGGGACAGGCTCGCGGCTCGAGTCCCAGAGGACGAACTCGGCCTGCGGCGCGTTCTGCCGTGCGCGCGCCACGTAAGCTGGAGTGAAATCGTAGCCGGTATAGCTTTGGACCCGGTGCGCGTACCTATGTGCGTCCCGGCCATGACCACAACCCGCCTCGAGCACGCGGCGCTCTGGCGTCAAAAACTCCCCCAGCAGCGTGTCGAAAAGCGTCTCGCCACCGGGAGCTGTCAGCACCTGCGTCCACGGATATTCGTACCTGCCGGTTTCGGCGGCTAGGCGCGCGTACCACGCTCTCGAGTGGGGCTTCGGGACCATCTTTTTACCATCTTACTGCGCTGCACGCGTCATGACCTTCAAGCTCGAGCTAGACCCAATGCCATACTCTTTTTATGAAGGGTTTATCGGCATTTTCCTGGTTGGGTTGCGAGCACCTGTATTTGGATCAACCGGGAACGACCAAACTTGATGACGTGGTAATAGGGCGTTACGGCGGTTGTACGGACGCGGGAGCCTGTAAAAACGAGGACGGCGCGCTGGTGTGGCGCAACGCTCATCAAGGCTGGGTGTTTGCCGTTTTGCTCGACGCCCACGCAGGAAGTGACAGCGCAGCGGCTGTGCTGACGCTGATCGAAGAGACGCGAGAAGACCTGGTCCGAGACCTTGCACTTCCGGTAGAGAAAACATTTAGCAGTCTACAAGACCACTTGCTAGGAGCGTTTAGCGCCCCATCTTTTTTGAACAAATGCCGTTCTCTGGAGGGTGAGACCGCGTGTCTCATCTGCGCGCAGAAGGGGAAGTATCTGTGGTGGTTGAGTGTCGGGGACTGCGTACTTTACCTGCTTCACCCGGAGCTTGCGGCGCTGGGTCAATACGCGCTCAATCAGAGACAGTTTTTTGAATGGATCGGTCGGGTCAATACGTTTGCGGGTTCCGCGCCATCATTTACTGTCGGGATGAGACTGCGGGGCGGCCCCAACCATATCGTGATGCTTACGGACGGGGTGCTCGAGTTTGGCAACCGTCCTTTTGAGACCCCAAATGTTTTGGCGGAGGTCGTGTCAAGTCATGCGCCGTCATACGAAAAGGCCGTTCAGAAACTTCTTGATGAGGTGCATAAGGGCGGTGGACGAGATAGTGCAACGGTTATCTGTTGGGGATGCAACAACACCGAGTCGGTCGCCTATCCTTCCGGCTGAGTACAGAATTTATACACGCTCAGCGCGTCGCCCGCAAAACCTTGAACTGAGCGTCCGAGTGTAGTGTCTCCCAGCTTGCGAACCCCGCCAGCTCCCGCTCATACGGCAGCGCCCGGTTTGCTACCAGTAGAAGCGTGCCGCCGGGGGTGAGCCGTTCATACGCCGCCGCCAAAAATGCCCCCGGTACATCCATCACGACCTGCTTGCCGACGTGAAAAGGCGGGTTCATGAGCACCACGTCGAAAAGCTCGCCCTGAAGCTCCGAATCCACATCCGAGTGCAGGGCGCGCACGTCCGCGCCGTAGCGCTCCGCGTTGCGGTGGGTGCTGCGTACCGCCAACAGGTCGTCGTCTACAGCCGTTACCGCTGCGCCCGCCAGGGACGCTTTGAGGGCGAGGAGGCCGTAGCCGCAGC
This sequence comes from uncultured Truepera sp., assembly GCA_902806425.1. GTDB lineage: Bacteria > Deinococcota > Deinococci > Deinococcales > Trueperaceae > Truepera. The sequence goes on along the minus strand of CADCWP010000337.1, from coordinate 14,161 downwards.
CCATATCGAGAAGCCGTCTTCCGGCAAACGCTCCGAACTGCACCACCTCTAAAAGCCTTGCCGTGCCGGGGTCGAGCTTGCCTGCGGCGAAGACGCCGGGGTCGGCAGAGAGGGTCAGGTCCGCCGCGCCGAACGCTATCTTCTCGACCACGGGCGTTTTAGCGTTGAGTTTGCGCGCCCTTACGAGCCGCCAGCCGCCGTCTTTGGCGATCACCTCCAGGTGGCCGAACAGCTCCGCCGCCAGCCGTTCGTAGCGTTTGGCTCCACCGTCTTTATGCATGGCGATGAGCGCCGCGCCGCCGGGTCGCAGCGCCGCGTGGGCACCGGCGAGTTCGGCCCGCACGCGGGCGCTGCCCCGGTCGGTCGGCGGCGCGAGCGCCACCAGGTCGGCCCCACCGGGCGGCGCGTCCCACGGTGCGCCCGCTGAAATCTCCGTGCCCGGTACGTCCGCAAAGGTCCAGGCGGCGCAGCGCAGGGCGGCCTTGGAGGTCTCCAGCACGACCTTCTGCTCAGCCCCAGCCGCGAGCGCTACCAGCCCGCCGCCGCCGCTGGCGTCGAGAACGCGCTCGGCGCTGAGGTCGGCTTTAGCGAGCAGCGCCACCCCCGGATGCAGCGGATACCCGCGCAGCCCACGTTTGACGGCGTAGCCCGCCCCGCCCGGTACGCTCCCCAAACGCTTGGTCTCGAGTCGGTGATAGCGCGCCAGGGTCTCGGTGGTCATAGGGCGAGTCTAGCAAGGTAGGGGTGCTAGTCTAAGAAGGTGAAGGAAACGGTCATCTTAGGCGTCGATACCTCGTGCGACGATACCGGCGTCGGGGTCGTCCGGGGGGGGCGCGTGGTCGCCAACGTGGTCGCGTCGCAGACCGCGCTGCACACGGCTTATGGCGGCGTGATGCCCGAGCAGGCGAGCCGCGAGCATCTGTCCGTCATCGACACGGTGCTGACCCGCGCGCTGCTAGAGGCCGACGTGACGCTTGACGACGTGACGCACGTAGCGGCGACCTACGGCCCCGGTCTGGTTGGAGCGCTCTTGGTCGGCTTGACGTACGCGAAGGGGTTGGCGTGGGCCCGGGGGCTGCCGTTTGTTCCGGTGCACCACCTCGAGGGTCACATAGCGTCTGCTTTAGGGGCGTCTGCTCTGGGGGCTTCTGCCTTGGGAGCCTCGAGCCTCACCGAAAACGCGGAGCCGCCTTTTCTCTGCCTCATCGCTTCGGGCGGCCACACGAGCTTGTTCGACGTGCGGGCCTGGGGCGACTACGGTGAGCTGGGCCGCAGCCGCGACGACGCCGCCGGGGAGGCGTTCGATAAAGCAGCGCGTCTTTTGGGGCTAGGCTACCCCGGTGGCCCCGCGCTAGGCCGTCTGGCTGCGACCGGAGACCCGGACGCCTACCCCTTTACGCTGCCGCTTCGGGGGCAAAAAGGCTTCGACTTTTCTTTCAGCGGCCTGAAAACGGCTGTCTCGGTGCTTTTACAAAGGCAGCCGGACGCCGACAAAGCCGACGTCGCCGCCTCGTTTGAACACGCCATAGTCGAGAGTCTGGTCCGGACGACGCTCCGGGCAGCCGCAGCGACCGGCTACGGCACGCTCGTGGTGGCGGGCGGGGTCGCCGCCAATCTGCGTCTGCGCGAGCGCTTGCAGGAAACGCCCCTCACCGTGCGGGTGCCGCCGTTCGAGCTTGCCACCGACAACGGCGCGATGATCGCGCTCGCCGCGCACGCCCGTCTTCAGGCGGGGTTGGACGAAGGCGACCTGAGCGTGGACGCGACGCCCTATCTGCCGCTCAGCGACGCCTCTCGGACGCGGGACGAGAGCGCCCGCTCGTAAGCCGCCAAGTACAGGGGCAGCACCTTCTGTTCGCTAAAGACGGCGACCGCCCGCTGGCGGGCGGTGCGGGCGAAAGACCCATGCAGCTCGCTATTTTTTAGTAGCGTCAGGGCCGCGTTCGCCATCCCCGCCGTGTCCCCGACTTTGCACAGGTAGCCCGTCTCGCCGTCCACGACAACTTCCGGGATGCCGCCTGTGCGGCTGGCGATGACCGGCACGCCCGACGCCATCGCCTCCAGAGCGGCTAGACCGAACGACTCTTCGCTGCTCGGCAGCAAAAACAGGTCGCTGATCGCCAGCAGGTTTTCAATCCGCGGAAACGACCCCAAAAACGCCACCCGCCCGCCGACGCCGAGTTTAGAGGCGAGTTCAAACGCCTTCGGACGGTCCGGGCCGTCGCCGATCATCAGCAGGCGCGCGCCTACCTCCGACGAGACCTCGGCGAAGGTGTGGATCACGTCCTCAACGCGTTTAACGGCGCGGAAGTTGGAGACGTGCGTCAGCAGCCTCTCTTCGGGGTGCGCGTAACGTAGGCGCAGCTCGGCGGAGCCGTTCGGGCGGAAGCGCTGGCCGTCAACCGCGTTGGGGACGACCAAAATCTCCCGTTTGATGCCCATCTCGGCGTGGGTGTAGCCCGCTAGGTAGTGGCTGACCGCCGTAACGACGTCCGAACGCTCGACGGAGTACTGGGTGGTACGCAAGTACGCCCGGTCGAGCCCGACCAGCGTCACGTCGGTGCCGTGAAGCGTCGTCACCACCGCCGGGGGCACCGGCACCCGCACCATGTCGCGCGCCATGATGGCGGCCGCCGCGTGCGGGATGGCGTAGTGCGCGTGAATAACCTCGACGCTGTTTTCTTCGATGACCTCGGCCAACTTGGACGCTTCGGAAAGTGTGGTCAGCGGTGCGTCGAAAAGCGGATACGACATGCTCTCGACCTGATGAAAGTAGACGTTGGGATGGTCCGTCTCGGTCAGGCGAAAGGGGACGCTGCTCGCTACGAAATGGACCGTGTGACCCTGACGCGCCAGCCCTACCCCGACCTCGGTGGCGACCACGCCGCTGCCTCCCGCACCGCTATGAAGCAGAACTGCAATATTCACGCCTAGCCTCCCTGATACCCAAGGACACTCAAGGTTGGGTAGCCGCTTACAGCCCACCACCATGTTGCCTAACGCAGTCTACGGTCGCGCCGCGCCCTGCCGGGGTCATCCCCCCTACCTTTTGCCGGTACACTAAAGCTCATGCCCGCCCTGTCCGTGCTCTATTTCGTCATTCTCTGCGCGCTGCTGGCCCTGCTAGTCAGCCTTAAACGCCCGTCGAACGACCGCCGCTGGAAACCTGACTTCGCCCGTCCCCCCAAAGCCGACCTAGACGGCGACGCCCTGACGCTGCGTGGCGTCCGCAACATCCGTTACGGCGCGCCCGGCACGCCTTACGAAGCCGTCTGGGAGACGCGGGCGTATGACCTTGGTAACGTCAAGCGGCTCTGGTTCGTGGTCGAGTCGTTTAGTCGGCTCGAGGCCGTCGCCCACACGCTCATCAGCTTCGAGTTTGGGGGCGGTGAGTATCTGGCCTTTTCTGCCGAGGCGCGGCTTCAGGACGGTGAAAGCTACGACATCTTGCGCGGCCTGTTCCGCAACTTCGAGCTGATGTACACCTTCGGCGACGAGCGCGACTTCATCTTGCGCCGTACCAACTACCAGGATCACGACGTCTACCTCTACCCTTTGACGCTTCCCCCCGGTGAGGTGCGGGGGTTGTTGGAGGACACTTTGCTTACTGCCAACAGGCTGTACGATCACCCTCGGTTTTACAACAGCCTCACGCGCAACTGCACGAACCTCCTAGGCGTCCACGCCAACGTCGTGCGTCCCGGCGCGTTCGCGTGGTGGCGACCCGAGCAGGCGCTGCCTGGCCTTTCCGACCGGCTCTTATACCGAAAAGGGTGGATCGACACCACGCTGCCTTTTGAGAGGCTTCACGAGGTCTATAACGTTCGCTACGTCGGGCAGAAACACAGGGATGATCCGAACGTTTCGGAAAAGATGCGCGAGGGTCTACTGGTGCACCGCAAGGGGCAGGGCTAGAAGCTCCACTTCGCTCGGGTTTTGGATCATGCCGACGCGGGTAGCTGCGGCGCGTAGCGGAAACAGCACCTTCTGACAAGCTTTTACCGCGTCCACCATCGTCTCCGGCGTCAAGTTTAAGGCTAGGGTGCAGTGCGGCGTCCAGCGGCCCGGCTGGTAGTACAGAGACGAGCGTCCCCCATGTGCAAGGGCGAGCGCGTAGACATCCCGGTGCAGTGACCAGAGCGCGTCCGTCATCACGACACTTAGGTAGAGGATGCCCGAGTCTACAAAGAGACCGAGACCGGGGAACGTCAGCTCGAAGGTGGGGTGGGCCTCGAGCCGCTCTCGCAAACCCTCAGCAAAAAGGTCGGCGTCCACATCCAGCTCATGCGCCAGCGTCACGTGGGGGCGGATGGGGCCGTCTGCGAACGTCCCGACACCTGCGCTCTTAAGCTCCTGCCAGATGTCCCGGACCTGCGCCTCGTCGTCAAACCATAACGACACCGAATAGCTCATGGTTACTCCTTGAGGTGCTCGAGCTTGTCCACGTCCGCCCCGATGCTCGCGTGCGGGGTCACGACCGCCCGCACCGGCAACCCTAAAATCCGCTCGGCGCGCCCCTCTATCGCCCGCAGGCTGAGCTGACCGAGCGCCAAGCGGACGATAAAGTCTGGGCCGAAAAGCCGTGCCAACGCCAGCGGGTTTTTGCGTTCTCGGTAGGCGCGCTCTACAAACGGGAGCAGCACGGGCACCATTCGCGGTGAGAGCAGCATCATGTTGCCGCCGGTAAAGCGCCCATCTTTAAGCTTGACGAAGGTGCGTTTCTGATCGGGAAACTGCGCTCTGTAGGCCCCTTCCTCGACTATAGGATAGGCGAGGTCGGCCTCGGCTGCGGACGCCAAAAAGTCGTTCAGGGCGTCTGCGCGGAGCCAGGGCAGGTCGGCGGTCGTGACCAGGACGCTCCGAGGCGGAGCTAGGGCCAGCGCCGCCCGGACGCCGACGGAAAAACTCTCCGCAAACGTCTCCCCGGCGGGCAGAATCTGCTCGGTCTCCGAGACGAGCTCAGGGGTCGCCTCGCCGACGTAGATGACGCAGCTGACCTCGGGACAACCATGAAGCGCCCCCAGCACGTGCAGGGCGAGCGGTCGGCCCCTAAAGGGAATAAGCGCTTTGGCCGCAACCCCGGCGGCTTGCGCCAGCGCGTCGCTGCCGCCCCCACCGAGCACGACGGCAGTTACAAGCCCTGACGGGTTAGGCATCAGGGCATTGTATAGCACTTAAATCTTTAGTGGCTACATCTCTACGCAGGCATACCCAGGGGGCACAGGTCATCACTTAAAGTACGCTCTATACGGCGTTTGTAAAACTGAGTGCGTGGCCGACCAGCTGATACCTGCTATGCGCGTAAAGAGGGGCTCGAGTCAGGCGGCTCGAGCCCCTCTGCTCAGACGCTAGCTGCTTGTGCGACCTAGCGCCGCGACTGTGAGACGCTCAGCGACGTCGGCTGATCGGGCAGAACTTCAAACTCGCCGACGTAGGTGCGGAACCCCGGCGCGGTCACCGTGATCTCGTGCGACCCGGACTCGAGGTCCTCGAAGGTCAGGCGGCCACTGCCGTTGGGGATGGTTCCGACCCGCTGCCCGTCAATGAATACGATCGCCCCGCCGACGTTGCCGGTCAGTTCCAAAGTCCCTTGCTGCGACCTCAGCTCGCCGCTCACGACCTGAACGCTGCCCGTGCTCACCGTGAAATACACGGAGGTGTCGTCGAACCCGGCGAGCACGAAGCGCGCCTGATGCTCGCCTTCGGTCAGGTTGGCGGTAGCGGTCGGCGTCGTCCCGATGAGCTGACCGTCCACGTAGACCTGCGCGCCGCTCGGGTTACTCTCAAAACCTGCCTGCCCGAGCCGCTCTACGGCACCCAGAGACGCCTGCACGTCGCGGGTCTCGCCACCGAGGACGCTGACCGTGCTTTCAAAGCCCTCGTAACCCTCTAACTCAACGTTGACGGTGTGGTCGCCGCTGGTGGTGCCGTAGCGCAGCGGCGTGTACCCGACGAACACGTCGTCGACGAGCACCCGCGCCCCGGCGGGTTCGGAGGTGATCGACAGCGTGCCGTACTGCGGCGCGGCGGTGACGGCGCTTCCGACGTAAAAGAGTGCTGTGTCCGAGACCCAGTCGTCTTGCGGCAAGGGTGTGACGATGACCGAGAGCGCGTCGGCGAACCCTTCTTCACCGAGGCTGCTCGAGGCGAAGTTCGGGTCGCTCCCAAAGCTCGCCAGAGTTGAGGTGTCGAGCTGCGTCTCGCTCGCCACCGCGATCACCTTGTCGAGCCCCTCGGGCGCAGCAGCCTGAAACTCGTAGGCCGCGCCCTCGGGCGGGAAGTATTTCGTCTCGTCCGCGCGGACGAAGTTGTTCTGTCCCTCCGGATCGTAGTTGTTTGGCAAAATCTGGTTGACGGAGCCGTCGGTGCGGACGTTGAAAAGGTAGACGTAGGCGTCTTCGGAGACGCGCACCCCGATGCGGATGGCCTCGCCGACGGCGTAGCTCGGCGTCACCTCGCCCGAAGCGTCACGGTCGACGAAGACCTCGACCTCGTACGACGGCAGCGGGTTGACGACGATGGCCTGTGGGCTCAGGACAGCGCCCTCTTGTGCGCTCGCCGCGGACAGTACACTCAGCAAACCCAGAAGGGATAGTGCGGGATAGTTCATCCTCTTCTCCTTTCTCTTGACGTGAGCCTAGCACGCGCGTCTAAAAAGCCCGCGTGTGTTCGGCCTAAACGCGCCTTCATCTTCATGAAGGTGGACCAGCCCCCGCCTAAGCCGAACTTTAGCTGTGACTCACCCGCTCCTCGGCGCTACCCCACACACTTGAACGTGCGGTATGTTGCGTATAGGTACCCCACGCTCGCCCACAAGCGGAGCTGTAGGGCAGATAAACGCATAAGGAGTTTTGGATGTTAAAAAAAACACTGGTTTTGCTCACGCTACTTACTCCCTCGGCACTCGCGCAAAACTTGAGCGCGGACGAGGTGTTAGCAAAGCTTGAGGAGCGCAACACCACCCTGCAAGACGCTTCTTTTCTGCTCACCGGCACCATCTACGACACTGACGCTCAGGAGATCGCGCTCGAGGTCGAAGCTCAGTTTATCCCCGGCGAGGAACTCGCCAAAGCCTATTTCATCCAACCTGACGCCTTGGCCGACAACTTTATCGTCGCCGACGGCGAGACGGTCTACAACTATCTGTTCGTTACAAACCAGGTGACGATTCTCGACGCCAGCGACCCCGAGGCGCTGGGCAACCTTATTCCGGAGGGGCAGACAGAAGGTGCCGTCAACCTGACCCCCAACCTGGGGCGCTTTTTTAGCTCGGACAGTTGGGACGCCACGGTCGAAGGCTACGAGGAATCGGCGGACGGCCCGGTCTACCGGCTGCGCTTCGACAGCACCGACGAGGCCGCCAACGTCGACTTTGTCACCGCTACAATTTTAGACGGTGAGTGGCTTCCGCAGACGATGACCTTTGTGCAACGGGGCGGCGCGCCGCTGGCCGAACTTCAGTTTAGCGACTACGCGGTAGACACCGGCCTCGACCCCGCCGAACTCCGCGAGCTGCCGGGGGACGCCGAGCGGATCGACGAGCGCAAGTAATCTAGGGGCGCGTACCGACCATCTTCTCCGGCACTACGATCTCGTCAAACTCAGCTTCGGTAAGGTGGCCGAGCCTAACCGCCGCCTCTTTTAGCGTCAGGTTCTCGGCGTGCGCGGTCTTGGCGATCTGTGCGGCCTTGTAGTAACCGATGCGGGTGTTGAGCGCCGTCACCAGCATCAGCGAGTTGTTCAGCTGCTGCTTGATGCGCGCTTCGTTGGGTTCGATACCGACGGCGAGGTGCTCGTTAAACGATTCGCAGGCGTCGCCCAAAAGCCGCGCCGATAAGAGCAGGTTAAAAATCATCACCGGCTTAAAGACGTTGAGCTGAAAGTGCCCGTGCGTGCCCGCGACCGTCACCGCCGCGTCGCAGCCGATGACCTGCGCGCAAACCATCGTCATGGCCTCGGCCTGGGTCGGATTGACCTTGCCGGGCATGATCGAGCTGCCCGGTTCGTTTTCGGGAATCAGGATTTCACCGATCCCGCTTCTGGGTCCGGAGGCCAGCAGCCGCACGTTGTTGGCGATATGCATCAGGCTCACCGCCAGCCGTTTCAGGGCTCCCGACGCCTCGACCACCGCGTCGTGCGCGCTCAAGGCCTCAAACTTGTTCTCGGCGGTGACGAACGGATGCCCGGTCAGCTCAGCGATCTTTTCGGCCACCCGCTCAGCAAAGCCTTCGGGCGCGTTCAAGCCTGTGCCTACAGCGGTGCCGCCCAGCGCCAGCTCGGCAAGGTGCGGCAGCGCGTTTTCGACCGCTTCGATACTCCTTTTAAGCTGCGCCGCGTAGCCCGACAACTCTTGGCCCAACGTCAGCGGCGTGGCGTCCATGAGGTGCGTGCGGCCTATTTTAACGACGCGCGCGAACCCCTGCGCCTTCTCCTCGAACGTCCTTTGCAGCGCCCGGACTTTCGGCAGCGTGGTCTCGACGATAGCGGTGTAGCCCGCGATGTGCATGGCGGTCGGAAAGGTGTCGTTCGACGACTGCGACCTGTTCACGTCGTCGTTAGGGTGAACCGGCGTCTGCGAGCCGACTTCACCACCCAAAAGCTCGATAGCCCGGTTTGATACGACCTCGTTGACGTTCATGTTCGACTGCGTGCCCGAACCCGTCTGCCACACCACCAGGGGAAACTGCGCGTCGTGCTGGCCCGCCAAGATTTCGTCGCAGACGCGGGCGATCAGCTCGGCTTTGTCCTGAGGAAAGCTGGTCAGCTCGGCGTTGGTCAGCGCGGCGGCTTTTTTAAGGACCGCGAAGGCCCGGATAATCTCTATCGGCATCGTCTGTCCGCCTATTTTGAAGTTTTCCAAACTGCGCTGGGTCTGGGCACCCCAGAGTTTGTCCACCGAAACCTCTACGTCGCCCATCGTGTCTTTTTCAGTTCGATACGTCATGGGTCATGGTACCCAAAACCGCCCGCTAATGGCCGGGTTTACTCGAGGCTGCGGCGCTGTCTACACTAAACGTAGCTTTAGGCGTTTGGAGGAACGATGCCCTTTACCCTACAACTCGGCGAGACTGCCCCGAACTTCTCGCTGCCCGCGACCGATGGCCGCAATTACAGCCTCAAAAGTTTTCGCCACGACCGCGTGCTGGTAGTCTTTTTCACCTGTAACAGCTGCCCCTTTGTCCTGGGTTCGGACGAGCTGACGCGGGCGACCGCGCAGAAGTACGCGTCAAAGGACGTGCAGTTCGTCGCTATCAACGCCAACAGCACAGCTACGGTTTCCGAAGACAGCATGGAGGGGATGAAGGCGCGCATGGCTGAACACAGATTTCCCTGGCGTTACCTGCGTGACGAAACGCAGGACGTTGCCCGCGCCTACGGTGCGCTCCGCACGCCGCACTTTTTTGTCTTTGACGCGGTTCGCAAAGATGGGTCGCGTAACCTCATCTACACCGGGCGCGGTGTGGACGACCCCAAAGACGTGGACCAAATGAGGGTCAACGATCTGGACAACGCCCTTGCGGACCTGACGGCGGGCAGGCCGCTGCGGGTGCCGGTTACGAACCCGGTCGGGTGCAACGTCAAATGGCTGGGTCGGGACGCACACTGGACGCCGCCGGAGGCGGGTGATCTGGTGTACGGGCGCTGAGCCTATACCGGCTTGGGGGGGCCTTCCCAGCTCTCAGGGCTTAACGCGTAGTCACGCTCCCTACCGGGGCCGGGCGTCTCGCTGTGGTGAACGGGCACTTTCGTTGTAGGTCCGTCTTCAGTAGTTTTGAATTTGCTGTAAGGCATGACCTGACGGTATGAGTCACACCTTTAACGACACTGTCGTGGTTCCGGTCCCTGAAAGATTCGGGCATAGTCCAAATAGAGAGCCACGAAGCGACAGTGGAAAATCGTTGGCTGACGCACCTAGGTGCATCCTAAGAGCTTTAACTACTGCTGTCCGACCCCAAAAACTTGGTACCCCTCGCTGGGTCTCAGCGCCAACACCTCCCCGTTGCCCGCGAACCCCTGCAAAATCGCTTTAAGCAGCTCGGTCACCGCCTTGTCCGTGCTGATGGCCCCTAACGTCGGCCCCGCTCCGGACAAAAACGCCGCGCTCGCGCCCGCCTCTAAAAGCGCCTCCCGACACGCCGCCAAGCCGGGAATCAGAGGTTCGCGGTACGGTTCGTGCAGCCGGTCCTGCGACGCGGCGCGCAGCAGTTCGGGCTTGTCGAGCGCCACGGCGGTCGTCCAGAGCGCGCAGCGGCTAGAGTTGAAAATAGCGTCGGCGCGGCTGTATGTGTTCGGCAGCACCGCCCGCGCTTCACAGGTCAGAAGTTCAAACGCCGGAACGGCGAAGAGCAGCCCCCAGTGCGCGGGCAGCGGCAGGGCTTGGCAGAGGTAGCCGGACTCGGTTTTGGCCGACACGGTAAAGCCGCCGAACACCGCCGGGGCCACGTTGTCGGGGTGACCCTCGAGCCCCGCCGCGAGTTGAAACACGCCTTCGCGCCCGAGAAGGCCGCCCAGAAACGCGTCGGCCAGCGCCGCCCCGGCGACGAGCGCGGCCGACGATGAGCCGAGCCCTCTTGCCAGCGGGATGGTGTTGTGCGCCTCGAGGCGAACCTTCGGCGCAACCTTGCCCACCGCCGCGAACGCTGCCCGAAAGCCCCCATGTGTCAGGTTGTCCGGTGTGTCGGCGACGTGTCCCGCGCCGCTATAGCTAAAGGTGTCCTGCTCGGAAAGGCTGGCCCTAACATCCAAATACCGCGTCACGGCCAGCCCCAAGCAGTCGAACCCCGGCCCGAGATTGGCGCTCGTCGCGGGGACGCGCACGCGTGCCGTTGTCACAGCTCGCGCCATGCTCGCGGCAGCTCGGCGATAAGGTCGCTTGCGACAAGGCCGTCGCCGTAGCGTTCGGCGGCGAGCCTGCCCGCCCGCGCGTGAACCCAGACGCACGCCCCGGCCCGCTCGAACAGACTTTCGGCGTCACCGCACCACGCGCCCAAAAAGCCCGCCAGCACGTCGCCGGTGCCGCCCGTCGCCATCCCTGGATGGCCGCCGCCGTGTACGGAGACGCGACCGTCCGGTGCGGCGACGACGGTCGTCGCACCTTTAAGCACCGCGACGGCGTTCGCCTTGGTTGCGAGTGTCTTAGCCGACGCTATCGGGTCTTTGCGAAGCTCGGCGGTTGGCCTTTCTAGGAGCTTGGCCGCCTCACCCGTGTGCGGCGTCAGCACACAGCGTCCGTGCGCGCGCACCGCCTCAAACCAGCTGTCGCCGCCTATAAGTGCGCCCGCGTCCAAGATCGTCGGTACGCCTCGCTGCCTGATGAGGTCGCCTAGAAAGGGCTCGGCCTCTCCCCCCAGCCCAGGCCCGATCACCCGGACCTGCGCGCGGGCGTCGCTGATACGGGCAAGCATGTCCAAGGGGTTGGCGCGCCACTCGAGCCCCTCGTGGATCAGCTCCGGCCAGGTACCCGCGAAGCGTCCCTCGGCGGCCAGCGTGACGAGTCCGGCTCCGCCACGCAGCGCCGCTCGGCAGGCCATCTCGGCTGCGCCCAAATACTTGGCCGAGCCCGCGATGACCAGAACCGTACCGACTTCGTACTTGTGCGTGTCCTGGGCGCGCGTCGGCTGGTGCGGGCTCACCGTTTCGGGCGTGAGGAGGGTGACGCTCGACTGTTTTTCCAAAATCGTTGCCGGGATACCGATGTCGATGACGTCGCTCTCACCGAAGGCGGCTTTGGCGGGGTAAAAGAGGCTGGGGACCTTTGCCCCCGCCAGCTGCACCGTTCGAGTCGCCTCTATGTGCGGCCCTAAAATCCTGCCTGTATCCGCTGAGAGCCCCGAGGGAACGTCTATGCTCAAGATGTCCGCGTCGCTCCGGTTCAACGTTTCGACTATCGCTGCTGGCTCACCCCCGAGCGCCCGGTCCAAACCGCTGCCGAAAAGCGCGTCGATGACTAGAGGGCGAGCGCGTAGGGCGCTGGACAGGGCGGCTTGAGTTAGGGGTTGTGGCGTTAGGCCGTGTGCTAAAAGTGCCCCGCGCATCGTCTTGGCGTCGCTCGAGCCGGGAGTGTCGGAGAGTTCTAAAACCTCAACCCGGCGCTGCCCGAGCAGGTGCCGCGCCGCCACATAGCCGTCGCCGCCGTTGTTGCCCCCGCCGCAGAGGACGAGAACGTCCGGGTCCGGAAAATGGCGCAGCGCGGCCTCAGCAACCGCGCGTCCGGCTACTTCCATCAGGAGTAGGAGAGGAATCCCTGCCTCAGTCGCCGCCGCGTCGGCAGCGCGCATCTGGGGGGCAGTAAAGAGTTTCATGCGCCTAGTTTATGACGATAAAGCCCCCATGCGTTTTGCCTATGCTAGTTTATGTCGCCGATAAAGCAGTTCTTTCCCAAAACGATGCTGGGCCAACAGGGCCACACGTTAAAAGAGGTTGAGGTCAAGCTTCGCGTAAACCTCGAGCGATACAAGGTTGTGCTGGGTTATCTAACTTCAGCGCAGTGCTTTGCGCCGGTAGCGCCGAACAAGTGGACGCCTGCCGAGATCACCGACCACCTCTACCGTGCGAATCAGTACCACGAGGCTGTCGCACAGTTATGTAGAGGAAACCCGCCGCTCGTGCTACCCCTCGGCAAACTGACCGAAGAGGGCACGATGGTGACCGAGGCAGCCTTGCCGGATGTTGGTGGAAAAGTCCTACTTCAAGCGGTTGAGATGTTAAGTGTAGGCGTAGAAGACCTTATCGCTGCGGCGCAAAGAGCCGAGCACTTGGACAAGGTTGGTGGGGTCTGCTTGACCAGTGGCTTTTTCGGTCCGCTGACAGGGCTCGAGCGCCTTCAACTAGCGAGCGCTCATATCGCTCACCATACGCGGCAGCTTCCCAACTTGGCATAAAAAAGCAGTTAGAGAAGACAATCCCTCACTGCCCTCTGCTTCAGCTGTTCATTATACCGTCAATCTTCTCGAGGTGCTCACTCGTCAGCTCGAGGTCCGCTGCCCCCAAATTGTCCTCCATCTGACTGACCTTGGTCGCGCCGGTAATCACGCTGCTGACCCCCGGTTGCCGCAAGACCCACGCCAGCGCCAGCTGTGAACGGGTCGCGCCCAGCTCGTCGGCGACACCCTTAAGCGCCCCCACGCGGCGGACGTTCTCATCGGTCAGGAACCTTTTCCCGAATCCCTCGTTTTTTCCGAAACGGCTGTCCTCGGGTACGCCGTCGTCGTATTTGCCGGTCAGCATCCCCATCGCCAGCGGGCTGAAAACGACCAGGCCGATCCCTTTTTTCTCAGTCACAGGTAGAATCTCTTTTTCGACCCGCTCGCGGTAGAGCATCGAGTAGTGCGGCTGCTCGGTCACGGGGGCGACCAGGCCGTTTTGTTTCGCGTAGGTGTGCGCTTCGGCGATCTGCGCGCCCGTCCACTCCGAGGTGCCCCAGTAGTGCGCCAGCCCGCTCCGCACCACGTCCGAAAACGCCTCTACGGTCTCCTCGACGGGCGTTTCGGGGTCGTAACGGTGGGCGAAATAGATGTCGACGTAGTCGCTGCCCATGCGCTCCAAGGACATCTCGATAGATTCCAAGATGTGCTTGCGCGAGAGCCCCCGGTCGTTTACGTCGTCCGACATCGGCCAGAAGACTTTGGTGGATAAGACGAGGTGATGGCGCGGAACGCCCGAATCGTTCAGGATTTCACTCAGGAACTCCTCGCCCTTGCCGCGTTCATACACGTCGGCGTTGTCGAAAAAGTTGACGCCGCCCGCTAGAGCCTTATCGACGATGTCACGGATGACCCCTTTGTCCTGCACGCTGCCGCCGTAGGTCGTCCAGGCCCCGAGCGAGATGGCGCTGACCTTAAGGCCGCTGTTGCCGAGTCTGCGGTAATTCATCGTTACCTCCTGCGGCACCATAACGGTTGTGAGGAAGTGTTGAGGTGTTGCGCGGTACCGCTCGCGACTCACATTGAGTAGGCGCGAGTGGCGAAGTTTAGCGTTATGCACAATCTTGATACAGTTATACTCATTAACTTCGCTTGGAGGCCCCGATGAACCGCGAACAACCGATGACCTTTGGTGACTGGATGGTTACCACGCTTGTCCTATTAATCCCGATTGTCAACGTTGTAGCGCTTATCTACTGGGCCGCTTCGAGCGGCACCAATATCAACAAGCAGAACTA
>CADCWP010000336.1:33754-46772 GCA_902806425.1 uncultured Truepera sp. | reverse complement strand
ATGCCCGGTTTCGTCGTGCAGCTGCCGATGGTGCAGACGCCGCCGTTCCGTTCGGAAATCTCGTAGATTTCCGGGCTCATCTGGGCAGCAGCTAAAAAGGCGTCTTTACGTTTGTCCATCGGGGTGGAGCCGGAGTGAGCAGCCTGACCGCTGAACGTTATAGCGTGACGCTCGACGCCGAACGTTCCCAACACCGCGCCGAGCGGCAAGTTCATATCTAAGAGCACCGGCCCCTGCTCGATGTGAAGCTCCAAGTACGCCGCCGCGTTCTTTAGCTCCTTATTCGCCTCGTGCATCCGCTCCAGTTCGACGCCGCAACGCTTTAGCGCCTCGGGCAGCGTCACACCGTCTTTATCGGTGCGGCCCCGCTCGTCCTCCGGGTTCATGGTGCCGCAACACGCGGATGAGCCCAAAAGGCTGCGGCCAAAGCGTGCGCCCTCCTCGTCGGCCCAATCGACCAAGCGCACCGTCACCGGGGGTTTGCCGCCGTAGGTTTCACTGAGGTGGCGGAGGACCTCGAGCCCCCCCAGCACGTTCAGGCAGCCGTCTAACCAGCCGCCGTTGGGTACCGAGTCCATGTGCCCACCGATGATGAGCACCACCTCCGACTCGCCTTTAAGCGTCGACCAGACGTTGCCCGCCTCGTCCATGTGCGTCTCTACGGGAAGCTCGCCCAGTTTGGCGCGGAGCCAGCTGCGCGCGCTCAGCCAGGTGTCCGTCCAGGCGACGCGTTGTGCGCCACCTTCGTCACCCGTGAGGGCGCGGAGTTCTTTAAGTTCGGCGACGGTTCGTTTCGGATTCAGTGCCATAGACGCGGGAGCCATAGATGATTGTAAGCAACCTTGGTGGCGTAGGGAAGGGCGACAGGTGTGTGAGATGAGCTGTGGAACTTGGCGAGAGTCGGAGTTGTCCTGGGCTCGAGGTCGGTTCCCAAAGTTATGTGCAGCGCACGTCTTTGATAGCTCCCGCTCGCCCTGTTCGGTGACGCCGCCGAACGCTGACCCTCTCCGGGTATAGTCGCCACCTATGGACGCCACCTTTAGCACGCCCCCACACGTCATGCTCGAGGTGCGCCGCACCCTCACCCTGGCCCTCCCTATCATCCTGGCGCAGCTCGCGCAGGTCTCGATGGGCTTTATCGACACCCTCATGGTCGGGCGGCTCGGCGGGGAGGCGCTCGCGGGGGTCGCTCTCGGCGCGAGCATCTTTTTCTTCGCCCTGATCGTCGGCATCGGCGTGATGGGGTCGGTCGCCCCGACCGTCTCTCAGGCGGTCGGGGCGAATGACCCGGAGACCGCCGCCCGCGCGACCCGGCAAAGCTTTTACATCGCGCTCGCGCTGACGTTGCCCGCTACGTTACTTTTCTGGCAGGCCGAGCCGCTGCTAAACCTCATGGGCCAAGAGCCGCGCGCCGCCGAACTGGCCGCCGCGTGGCTGCGCGCGATCTCCTGGGGGTATCTGCCCTCGCTCTGTCTCGCGGGGCTGCGCGGTTTTTTGGAGGGTCTGGCGCGCCCGCGCCCGGTCATGCTCATCGCGTTTTTGGGCGTCGGGCTCAACGTCATTGCCAACTACACGCTCATATTCGGCCACTTCGGTTTTCCGGCGTTCGGCGTGGTCGGTACGGGTTGGGCGAGCGCGTTCGTCTACTGGATGATGTTTCTCACGGCGGCCTTGTACGTAAGGCTTACCTTGCCCCGCTTTAGGGTGCTCGACAAGCCCCACCGTCCTGATCCGAGAACCCTCCGCGACCTCCTCGTCATCGGCTTGCCCATCGGGCTCATGTTGGGTTTCGAGAGCGGACTTTTCTCCGTCACCGCCCTCCTTATGGGGACGTTTGGCACGGTGCCGTTAGCCGCGCATCAGATCGCCATACAGACCGCGTCGTTCACCTTTATGATCCCCCTGGGGCTGGCCGCGGCGACCGCTGTGCGGGTCGGGCAAGCGGTGGGCCGGGCGGACGTTACGGGCACGCGGCGCGCGGGTTGGACCGGAATCGTTCTCAGTGCGGGTTTTATGTCCCTCACGGCGCTCGCTTTTTGGCTTCTGCCGGAGCAGATCACGTCGCTCTATCTCGGCATAGATGACCCGGCCGACGCGGCGGTAGGCCGCACAGCGGCGCAATTTTTAGCGTTTGCCGCAGCGTTTCAGGTTGTTGACGGCCTTCAGGTAAGTGCGGCGGGCGCGCTGCGCGGTCTTAAAGATACCCGCGTCCCGATGCTGATCTCGCTCGTGTCGTACTGGGGCGTCGGCCTCAGCACCGGGCTCTTGTTCGCTTTTGGCCTGAACTTGGGCGGACGGGGGCTCTGGTTGGGGTTGGTGTTGGGGCTGAGCACAGCTGCCGTGCTTTTGGTCGGGCGGTTCTGGCGGCTCCACCGTCTGGACAGATAAAGGTTGTCGTACCCGCAACTTCTGAGCGCGTCGGGTGCGGTTCTCACCGCATACGCCTAGTTTTAGGAACGTGCCGCAGCTCGAGCCTGCCCGCCGTAGCAGTAGAATCTGGACGCGTACCCGCGCCGGGTCGGCGTGATAGGATGCCCTGGTAGAGGTGCAAGAGGTGAAACTCAGTAGGTTACAACGTGAGCAGCATAGGGGTGCAGCTGCTGATCTCATCGCGCGGCTCGAGCGCCGCCTCACCGCAGCGCAACCCGGCAAAGGTCGGTTTCACGACCGGCTCTTGGCTGAACGGCTCGGAGCGTATAAAGAGCGGCTCGTACGTGACCCGTGCGACCGCGATCTGATGCGCCTCAACCTCGAGCTTGCCGACCTCTTCTATACCAGCAACAACGCCGACAAACGCAAGCGGCCGCCCGTTCACTAGCACTGCCGTGGCTGTGGCCTCCACTCACTCGTTAGGTGGCAGCCCAGAACTGGATAGGCTGAAGAGCGGCCTGCCGAGCGGTTCGTCCTTGTAACGCAAGATCACCGCAATCATCACCGCGACCGTGTAGTGAAACTGCGGTAAGCCCAGGCAGAACGTCAGCAGCAACAACCCAAAGATCACCAGTGACCACGCCGTAGCGTGTGCCGTGCTGTAGTGCATCGTCCCCTCACATTTTGGGCGCAGGCACCCTAAAGGTAACGCCACGAGCAGCGTCTACTGTGAAAAATCTTACTGCAAAGGATTGTTTGGCGTCACGTACCTCGTACCTGTACCTGGCGTACAGGTGTCTTAACTTCTGGCTGAACTACGCCTTGCTCGGTAGGGGGCGCGTTGAGAAACTGCCGTCCCCACCTGTCTACCGCGTCGACGACCCCTTGCAGCGCGAGCCCCGCTTCGGTAAGCGTATAGCGCGTGCGTGGCGGCATGGTCGACTGTACGGTCTTCTCGACGATACCGGACGCCTCGAGCCGCTCGAGGCGCTGCGTCAGCGTTGTCGGATTGCAACCTCCGATGTCGCGTCCGAGTTCGTTAAAACCTCTAGGGCCCTCTAAAAGCGACCTCACGATATGTAGCGTCCACTTCTCCTGTAACAGGTTGATAGACGCGTAGATGGGGCAAAAATCGTCCTTCACCGCTACCTCCCCGTGACCATCCCGGACTATGTGGGACAGATTGCTTGACAAAGTATAGCGCCATACATGGCCTTGGGCAAGTCTTTGGAAATACCAGGCTCAGAAGGGGTGTAGCTACAGAGATTTCAAGTCCATAGTATACGGTCAAGTCTGTAAAATGGCTGACGCTGAGCGCTACGGCAACACGGCCGCGCGAATAGAGCCGTTTGCAGACAGAGCTGACGGGGACTACTGGCTTGCCCTCTAGCCCTAGCACCTTAGTCTCGCCGAGAGCGGACTTGTGGCGCGGACCCTAAACGTTCAGGTCGCTAGAAGCCATCTTAAAAACCCTTGGCGGCCCCTATGCGGTAGGGCCTTGTACCCGACGAGGGTTGAGCGAGCGAATTTTAATTCTAAGAAGAATTGGGCACGCTCAGGCGGTTCAGTCCAGGGGTGGATCACAAGAGTTGCTGTGCTTTCGTTGATGGATAAAAGCGTGTGAGCTAAACTGTCAGGGCACGTCCTGATAAACTGGACCCATGCTGAGCGCGCTCGAGCTGGTTGACTTCGCCATCATCGACGCCCTGCGCGTCGGCTTCGCCCCGGGCCTGAACGTCCTGACCGGCGAGACCGGCGCGGGCAAGTCGATTCTGGTTGACGCGCTGGGACTTCTTATTGGGGGCCGCGCCGAAGCTAGGGTAGTGCGCTCGGGCGCGCAGAGCGCTCTGGTACAGGGTTTTTTCACGGACGCCGAACCCGACGACCTAGTTACGGCCCGGCGGATACAGGCGTCGGGCCGGAGCAGCGCCCGCATCAGCGGTGAGCTGGTGACGATAGCCGAACTTGCCGAACGCGGCGGGCGTAGGCTCGCCATCCACGGCCAGCACGCCTCGCAGACCCTTTTAGGGAGCAGCGAACAGCGGCGGCTTCTGGACAACCTGTTAGGGAGCGCGGCGCAGGAGACGCTTACACGCTACGGTGAGCGCTACCGCCGCTTCACTGGGGTCGCGCGCGAGCTTGCAGCCCTTCAGAGCGCGCTCCGCGAGCGGGCGCGGCAGCTCGACGTGCTGGGGTTTCAGGTCGCGGAGATCGCGGCGGCCAAACTGCAACAAGGCGAGGAGGAGGCGATCCGAGGGGAGCTGGAGAGCCTCCGCTACGCCGAACGCGTTATTCAGGGCAGCGCCGGGGCCGTAGAGCGCCTCAGCGAAGGTGAACCGAACGCCCTGGCGCTTCTGGCCGAAGCCGTACAGGGCCTCGAGAGCGCCGGACGCTATCACGCGGTCCCGGCAGCCTTGGGGGCCGAACTGCGCGGGGCTCTGGAGAGTGTGCAGGCAACGAGCACCGAAGTCGAGAGCTTTTTGGCTGACTTTGACGGCGACCCGGAGCGGCTCGAAACTCTGGAGCGCCGCCTCTCCCTTATCGAAACGCTGAAACTCAAATACGGCAGCTCAGTCGAAGAGGTGCTGGCGTTCTACGCTCGAGCGGAGGCTGAAATGACCCGCTTGCAGAACGCTGAGGGCGACTTGGCGCAGCTGCAAAAGGAGCAGGGGGAGCTTGCCAGCGAACTCGCTGCGCTAGCCGACGCGCTTACGAACGCACGTCAACAGGCCGCCACCAAGCTTTCAGAGGCCGTAACCCGTGAGCTGCGCCCGCTCGGGATGACGAACGCGCAGTTCGACGTGCAGCTGACGGCGCTGCCCGACCACACCCCTTACGGCCGCGACAAGGTGACCTTCCTGCTGAGCGCCAACCTCGGCGAGCCGCCCGCGCCACTCTCGGCGGTCGCGTCCGGTGGCGAGCTGTCGCGGGTGATGCTCGCGCTGAACGTCACCACCGGTTCGGAGCAGCCGACGCTCGTCTTCGACGAGGTCGACGCCGGGTTGGGTGGGGAAACGGCCCGCACCGTAGGCGGACTCCTAAAGCGTTTGGCCGGACACCATCAGGTCCTGGTCGTCACACACCTGCCGCAGGTTGCGGCGTTTGCCGACGCGCACTTCAAGGTCGAAAAGCGCGAGCAAGGGGGGCGCACCGTCACCCGCGTCACCCCGCTTACGGGCGCCCACCGGGAGGCCGAACTCGCCCGGATGCTCTCGGGCGCTAGGACCAAAACCGCGCTCGCCCACGCCCGCGAACTCCTAGCCGAAGCTCAGGCAGGTGTCCCTTCAAAGTAAGCTTTTATCCGGAGATGCCTGAATTAGGTATTCCTCTGCTGTAGTCTTACTAGAAGATGCAAGATACCCGTATCCACGCAGTTGTTGCGATTATCCAGAGGTCAGACGCATTTCTGCTCGTTAAGCGCTCCAATTACACCGAGGCTGGGAGCGGATACTGGTGCCCCGTAAGTGGACGCATAGAAGAAAATGAGACGCAAGAGGGCGCGCTAAAACGTGAGGTCAGGGAAGAAGTCGGCCTCGAGGTGGTTGCGGTTGAAAAAGTAGGCGAAATCCCCTCGGCCGACAACCTGTTCGTTCTGCACTACTGGAAGGTTGAGATCATCGCGAGTGAAGCCAGGATATGTAGCCATGAAGCAACAGAGATGAGATGGGTCACGGTGGCAGAGATGAAACGGCTTCAGCCAACGTTTGAGGAAGATGTGCGGATACTTGAAGGGCTCTCCGCACTATAGGCACGCCCTAGGCGTAACGATGAAGCAGCCCGACCCCGCTCGAAGCTTAGGGGAACGTTCCCTCGAAATAGGTACGCAGCAGTCGTGCGTAAGGCTCCCGCTCCGCCGGGGTTGTTAAAATCTTCTGCGGCAGCGTAGCGTAAAATCCGTCGTTCTCGAACCTCGGAATGACGTGCAGGTGATAGTGCCACACATCCTGGCTTCCGGCGGGTTCGTTGTGCTGCCGGAGCATCACGCCGTCACAACGGTAGACGGTTTTAAACGCTACAGCGAGGCGTTTGGAAAACACGTGCAGCGCGCAGAGAAGGTCGTCCGGGATGGCGTAGAGATTTTCATACGCTACGTTCGGGACGACGAGCGCGTTGCCGCCTGCCTTTTGATAACGAGCTGCGGCAATAAACGCCGTCAGCTGCGCGTCCCGGTAGAAGACGTCTCTCTCTTTAGACAGCGTACCGGGCGTCTCGAGCCCCTCCACCACATCCAAAAACGGACTCCGGTACCCCGGCGGCGCGTGCGTCACCTATGCGAGTTCGGCAAGTGCCGCCAGCACGGCGGCAACGTCTTCGGCGCTGTTGTAGTGCAGGATGCTGAGCCGCACTGCGCCGCCGCACGCCGAGAGGCCCAAACTGTGCATCATCAGCTCATAGGCGTAGTAGTGACCGCTCGCCGCCGTGACGCCGTGACCCGCTAGGTGCTTCGCCACCGCCTGCGGCGCGTGCGAGCCCAGGTTGAACGAGACCGTCGCGGTGCGTCCTTCCGTTCCGGGAAGACCGTAGCGCGTCGCGCCCAGCTCGTCCAACCCTGCTAAGAGCTGCCCCAAAAGCACCGTTTCATGGGCCGCAAACGCCCCGAACGCTCCCGCCCAAGCTGTCCGTCCTGAGCCCTGCACGCCGAGCTGCGCCGCCAACTCGTCCAGATACCTGAACGTTCCCCCAAAGCCGACGATAGCCTCGTGATTTTGCGTGCCGGGTTCCCAAGCTATCGGGTCGGCGGCGGCTAAAAATGTCAGCTTGGGGGCCGGTAACGCCCCCAGCAGCGCGTCGCTCAGGTACAGCACGCCTAGGTGCGGTCCGAAGACCTTATAGGGGCTGAAGACCAGCATGTCCGCGTCCCACGCCTGCACGTCGGGAAGGGCGTGCGGCGCGTAGTGAACAGCGTCGACCATGAGGCGCGCGCCCGCCGCGTGAACCCGCGCCGAAACCGCCGCGACGTCCGGGGTCGTCCCGAGGGCGTTGCTCGCCGCGGTCAGTGCTACAAGCCGCGTTTTGGGGGTGAGGAGCCCCTCCAAGTCGCGCAGCGCGAGCCGCGCCTCCTCCCTGACCGGCCAGGTCTTGACCACGACGCCGTGCGCCTCCAAGCGCCGCCACGGGTCGCGGTTGGCGTGATGCTCGAGGGCGCTCACGATGATCTCGTCGCCCGCTGCCAACGTCTTCCCAAAACTTTGCGCCAGAAGCTCGACCAACGTCGTGGCGTTCGGCCCGAAGACGACGCTCCTCGGGCTCGGCGCGTTTAGAAAGGCGGCAACTTGGGCGCGCACCGCCTCCTTGGCAGCGGTGACGCGCTCCGACGCCCCATACGCGCCCCCTTTGTTGACGTTCATGGTCGTGAGCGTGTGAACCATAGCGTCGATGACCGTCTGCGGCACCTGTGAGCCCGAGGCGTTGTCTAAAAAGACGCGGTCGGTCCCCGTCTCAGGTCTGAGGGCAGGATACTGTGAGCGAATCCAGGCAAGGGGAAAGTCCGTCATGGTCCGAGTCTAGCGCGCCCAAGACGGTCTCAGGGCAGTCTCGAGACCTTTGTGGGCGTCCGGCCCGAACTGTCAAGCCTCTACAACACCTTTAAGAGAACGGGGCAGTTCTACACTTGAACCCGAGGAGGTTACCGTGAACTTTGACGCCGAAGGGGTCGAACTCGGGGAGAGCTGCCCTCAGTGCGAAAGCAGCGACACCGTGACCTACATGTTTGCAGAGGGGTTTTCGGAGCTCGAGTGCCGCCGCTGCGGCTACACCTCCGAGGCCTCCGACATCGCCGACTTAGCCCGCTTCCGGGGCGACCTCAAAGAGCGGGGAGCTGAACGGCCCCCCATACCCATCAAAAAGCTCGAGGCTTGACGCGCCGCCAAGCGCGGTTTTGGGTACGCCTTTGACAGTTTTTCAGGAGTTTTCTATAATCGCCTGCAACCGCTGACGTAAGGAGTTCTTGAAAGGAAGTGGCCGATGGACGTAAGGGTGGTTCTCAGCTCGGACGAGATCATAAGAGGCCTTAAGCATTACCGCCGCATCGCCAAGCAAGACGTGCTGCGCGCGCCCGAGACGGACAACCCAGACGTCTTTCGTTTGCACGCCGAGGCGCGGCGGGCTATCTACGCGCAGCTTACCGAGATCGCCGAGACGCAGAGCCCGAACGCGGTGGTTCTAGAGGCCCTGGAGTGTTACAAGGGTCTGCCCTTTGTTAGCGGCACCGGCGAGACCGAGCACTCTGAGATCAAGGGTCAAGAAAACGCTCTCGAAAACTTTTTTCTGATGATCGGGCTCGAGCCCAAGGTCCGGCGCGAGGCGCGGAGTCAGCGCCCCAAACTGTCGCAAAACGGTACCCACTAAAGCCAGCGACGGGGGCCAGCCGTGGCGCGCCCTATGTGCTCGGATTGCACATCCTTACCCACAGTTTGTCCCGGTGCTACCACGCGCTTCTTGTTAAAAGTGTTTAGGTCTTGGTGATGACCGACAGAGGCTTACGGCGCGTCGTTTTCTGGGTAGCCCTGCTCAACCTCACCTATTTCGGGATTGAGTTCAGCGTAGCGCGGGTAATCGGCTCGGTTTCACTCTTTGCCGACAGCATAGACTTTTTGGAAGATGCCTCAATCGATCTGCTAATTTTGGTGGCGCTCGGCTGGACAGCCGGGAACCGTGCGCGGGTCGGTAGGGCACTTGCGTTCATTCTGCTGATTCCCGGGGTTGCCACCCTGTGGACGGTTAAGTTCAACGTGCCCTCTCCTCCGGCTTTGGTGGCGCTCTCAGTGGCTGGCGTCGGGGCGCTCGCTGACAGTCTGCTCTACGCCTGCTTACCCAATACCGGGCGCGTCAGGGCAGCGTTACCCGTGCGGCATTTTTGTCAGCTCGTAATGATGCGGTTGCCAATGTCGCCATTGTGGTAGTGGGCTTCGTCACGGTCTCTACGCTCTCAGCGTAGCCTGATCTGATCGTCGGTCTAGGAATCGCGGTGATGAACGCAGACGCCGCGCGGGAAGTGTGGATGGCGGCGAGGGCTGAACGTCTTAGCGCTGAAGCATAGTGTAGTAAAGCTAAAGTCAGCTGCTAACGTGCGTTAAGCGCCCTGGTAAGCCTTCGCACCCTGGCGCGCGGTTTGGGGTACGGGGCCGGGGTAAAATCGCTTTATGACGCTTTTAGACCTCGAGCAGAAGGCCAAAGCCACGCCTAAGCCGAGCGCCCTTTCGGACACCGCTAACAACCTCGTTTTCGGCGAAGGTAACCCGGACGCGGACCTAGTCATTATCGGCGAAGCCCCCGGTGAGGACGAAGACGCGCAGGGGCGGCCTTTCGTCGGACGGGCTGGGCAGCTCCTAGACCGCATTTTGGAAAGCGCCCGTATCGAGCGCGAAGACATCTATATCACCAACATCCTTAAATATCGCCCGCCGAACAACCGCAACCCCAAACCCGAGGAGATTTTGGCGTCGGAGCCACTGCTTTTAGAGCAGCTCAGGCTCATCCGGCCCCAGATCATCGCCACCCTAGGCAACATTCCGACGCAGTATCTGGCAGGTACAAAAGACGGTATCACCAAGACGCGCGGCACCTGGCTCGACTGGCACGGCGTCCGCGTCTTCCCGATGTTTCACCCGGCGTACCTTTTGCGCAACCCGAGCCGCGAAAAGGGCTCGCCCAAATGGCTGATGTGGGAGGACGTCCGCACGCTGAAAACGGCGCTGGACGCGCTCGGTCCAAAACCCACCACCACCTTTGTCGTCGACAGCGCCCGGCAGGACCCCCTCTTCTAGTGAGCGACCCACGTTTTATCGGACTCGTGCAGTCGCTTCTCTCGTCCGCTGAAGCCGCGCTCGGTGAAGCCGACAGCCCGATGGTCCGGCACTTGGCGCGCGACGGGGTGCTGGCGCGGCGCACGGGGGAGCGGAGCCTCGAGCTGCTGCTGATGCTGCAAGGCAAAACGCAGGGCAACCTCGACGAGACCGAACGCGCCGCGCTCCATAACGCCCTGCGGACGATTCAAGGACGCCTCGAGCAGCTCACCCAAGCTCCCGACTAGCGCGTGCGCGCCCTTATCCAACGGGTGCGCTCCGCCCACGTAGAGGTAGCGGGCGAGACCGTCGGGGAAATCGGCCCTGGTCTGCTGATCTTTTTAGGCGTCGGGCACGGTGACGGCGAGCGTGAGGTCGACGCTCTAGCCGCCAAAATTGCTAAGCTGCGGGTTTTCAGCGACGCCGCGGGCAAGATGAATCTTAGTGTCAGGGAAGCGGGGAACGCCGCTCTGGTCGTGAGTCAGTTCACGCTCTACGCCGACGCCTCACGTGGCAACCGTCCGAGCTATACGGGTGCGGCCCCGCTGGAAAGAGCTGACGCTCTGATCGCATATTTCACGGTGACGCTAAGAGAACGGGGGCTTCTTGTCGCCTCCGGCGTTTTCGGCGCGGATATGCAGGTGAGCCTCGTTAACGATGGCCCGGTGACGTTGTGGCTCGAGCAACCTCCCCTGTAAAGATGAAGTGGCAAATCTAACATTTCAAGGCTAGTTCTGCTCTCTCAGAGCACAAGTGGCGTGCCTCACGTCGACTCCCAATAAAAGCTTTTGCTCAGTTTAATTTTTCACCTTAAAAAGCATTTTTTCTAATTTTGAGTGCGGGCTCTGGGTGATAGGGTGCAGGGTCTAACGGGGGACGAGCAAACGCCAAGCATAGTGTGGTAGCCAGTTCAGCACGCCTCGTCAGAGCAAGATCGCCGTGGAGGGTTCCAGTGAAAAAGCTTTGTCTACTCGTCGTCTCTCTTCTCACACTTCTCTCCGCCTGTAGCGACCTACAACCCGTGCCCGACGCTGCGGCTGCGGCGACTATTCCAGGTCAATACATCGTCGTCCTGGACCCACCCGGAGTCAGCACCCAGTCGGTACAGGATTTCGATCTTTCGGTAAGCCGCGTCGCCACGGATCTAGGGGTACAGGCCACGCTGCCCTTGCGCGTTATCAACGGCTTTTTAGCCAAAAACGTCGACAGCGCCGACCTCCGCCGCCTGCAAAGCGACGCCCGCGTCGACTACGTCGAACAAGACCAGCTTATGAGGGCGAGCGCCACCCAGACGAACGCTACCTGGGGCCTCGACCGCATCGACCAGCGCAATCGGCCCTTAAACGGCTCTTACACGTACAACACGACGGCCTCTAGCGTCACCGCCTACATCATCGACACCGGTATTCTCAGCGGCCATCAGGAGTTCGGCGGGCGCGTCACTGGCGGCGTTACGGCGATTAACGACGGTCGTGGTTCATCGGACTGTAACGGTCACGGGACGCACGTCGCCGGAACGGTCGGCGGCAGAACCTACGGGGTCGCCAAAGGGGTTAAACTCTTCGCGGTCCGCGTTCTTGACTGCGCGGGTTCGGGTAGCAACTCGGGCGTCATCGCTGGGGTCGACTGGGTAACCTACAACCACACAAAACCGGCGGTCGCCAACATGAGCCTCGGCGGCGGCGCGTCGCAGGCGTTAGACGACGCGGTTCGCAACTCGATTGGTGCGGGCGTTACCTACGCGGTCGCCGCTGGGAACGAAAACCAAAATGCTTGTAACGTCTCTCCCGCCCGCGTCTCGAGCGCCCTGACCGTCGGCGCGACGACCCGCACTGACAGCCGCGCGTCGTTCTCGAACTACGGGTCGTGCGTCGACCTCTTCGCGCCAGGGCAGGACATTACGTCGGCGTGGTATAGCAGCAGCAGTTCAACCCGCACCATCAGTGGTACCTCGATGGCATCCCCGCACGTCGCTGGGGCCGCCGCACTCTATTTGCAGAGCAACCAAGGGGCCAGCCCGAGCACCGTAGCCAGCAACCTTAACGGCACCGCTACTACAGGCGTCGTCACCGGTACCAATGGCTCACCTAACCGGCTTCTCTACAAGGGCACGCGTTAAGGATCAAACACGCGTCACCTCCGTCACCCGCCGGACAACGAGGTCGTTTATTCGACCTCGTTTTTTAGTCGAGTCGGCTGAGGTGTATGGGGTGTCAGGATTAAGTAGAAGCTAGCTCAAGCTGTATAACACTCTGGCAGGTACTGGCAGGCACGTCGTTGATTCAAGGACAAAATCACTTTGGAATGTTCAAGACGAATCCGAGGTGAAACTCTGCTACACCTCCCGTAAAACCTGTAGCCATCGGGTCGCTATGTGGCACAGCTGGCCTGAGAACAACAATGACACCCAATTACAACGGTTTAACCTAACTCAACCTTAGCGCTGTAAGCCTAGGGGGAGGTGTAGGGAGCCTGTTATACAGTCACGTGCAGCTATGATGCTGCCGTCAACATGCAGGCAGCGTGTAGAGGCCAAACCCAAACCTAGGCTGAGGCGCTAGAGATTCGTTTTAGGGGAACTGCTACCGCTTTCCGGGCTGCGTTCCGGCCTTCTCGCGGGGTTCAACTCGCTTACCCCCGGCCGCAAACTTCTCCGCCATCCGCGCCAGCAGGTCGGCCCGCTGCGTCTCGCTGAGCTGCTCGAGCGCCGCAACCTTGTGGTAGCTTCGGGCAGCTAGCAGCAGCTTGGCGCGGTCGAGGCCGTACGACGACGCCTGAGCAACGAGGTCGTCCAGCGTCGGGCCGGTAGCGACCGGCTCGTCTTGAAGCTTGAGAAACTCGGGGATGGCGGCGTCGTCAACGTG
>CADCWP010000336.1:0-33703 GCA_902806425.1 uncultured Truepera sp. | reverse complement strand
TTGCCTTTGGCGGCGATATGGTCGGTGATAACGACGCACGCGCCCGAATCCATACAGAGCCGCCTCAGAACCTCCTGGTAGAGCACCTGATCGTCTTGCAGCTGATCGGCGGTTGGTTGCGCCGCCGGGTCGCCCGTCCGCTCCCGCACCGCTTTCAGCGTCTCCCGGTGCTTGCGTGCGAAGTAGAGGCTCCACGAGTCGAGGGCGTAGGCCCCATAGCCTTGCGCTTTCCCCTCGCCGTCAAGCGCCCAGTCGATAAAGTCGGGCAGCTCGTCCGGGTGATGAATCTCGACCGCGTCGTATTTGGGCGACGGGCCGGTCGCGCCCGGTAACAGCCGGGATTTGCGCTCGACGTCGAAAAAGCACAAGCGTCCAACGTCCGCGTCGGCTAAGGATGCTGCGAAGTGACTTTTGCCGGTACCCGCCGCCCCACGTACCGCGATCACAAGTCGCTTCTGGCCGGGCCGACGGCTTAAAGGGTTGACTTTTGGGCTCATAGGTGTATATATACCTTAAAAAGTAAGGTTGTCAAGTTGTGTGCGGTGTAGATAACCATCACAGCGTTCGCTTTGCAAAAGCGGAATTCACCTGAGTCCGGAGTTATTTCAGGTCAGAGGCGCAAGTGTATCTCTGTAGGCAACTGAGAAGCCGTGGGCCGTTAGCTCATCGTTCTGCTGATACATCTTTAGACAGTAGTAGGGACTGTGACGCCCTACCCCATCAGGGCAAGTTTTCGTCGCGGACGAAACGTCAATTCCGGATCGGTCAGTGACTGCAAAAACGCACACCGTACTCATAGAGAAACCCGCTCGAGCCGTCTGAGGTGTTTAATTACCGCGGGGCCTGCGCCAGCAACGCGTCGAGGGTGTTCTTGACGCGCTCCGGCGAGGCCCGCTCCACCAAAAAGGCACGGCGCGGCGTTACAGCCCCCGCAAGCCAGGCGTGCGTGCCGTCAGCGCTGATCTCAAGGTGCCTGTCGCCGCGCACGTTCCAAAGCTCGGCGTTGGGTCTTACCGCGTAGAGCACGGCCGTCAGGTCCCAACTCTGACGTTCACCAAGACTATTCGTACCGGGGTAGAGGTCGTAAGCTTTAGCAACCGGGTTGGCGGGCAGCGACGCGTAGAGTCGGCTTCCGGTAAAGATGTCGTCGCCGATCTCGCTGCCGCTAAACATGATCTCGGTCGGCCACGCTTCTATCACCGCTTGGGCCGTACGCCCGTCTTGGTAGGGTCCGTCGCTCAAGTTGAAGTCTAAAAGCTCGGGGTCGGTTGGATAGCGCCCGCCCATGACGACGAGCCGTTTAACCTTGCGGGCGACGAGTTCACGGCCCGGCAACGGGCTGTAACGGTCGGCAGGGGAACGGAGCAGGTTCGCCAGGTTCTGCAAAAACCCCACGGCGACGACCGTCACGCTGGCATCCTCTTGCCCCGCCAAAACCTCACGGTAGAGCGAAACGCTGTCCGGTGCTCCCGATTTCGACTTGATATCGCTTTTATACTCCGTAACGAGCGCCTCGAGAAATCCAGTGTCCGGCTCTAGCCAGTACGGATGGGCGTCAGCCCAGCGCTCGCCCTGATAGGCTCCGACGGGTATATCGGGGCGACCGTAATAGGTGTTGATGACGTCTAGCGCGCCCGCCGAGTGCGGGTCACCTACGACCGTCATGGTGGCTAGAATATTTGCTTCGCCGCGGTCGGCGAGGGCGTGGAGCACGGCGAGCGCACCCGCGTCGTCGCAGTCGTAACCGAGGTCGGTATCGAAGATAACGGGCACAGCCCCCCTGTCCCCCTCAGGGGCCGGTTGCGCGGGCACAACCGGAGGCGTCTGCGCGCATCCCGCGAGCAACACGACAACCGCCAGCGCTGTAATCAGATTAGACATCAAACCTCCTGCGTATCCACTATCTACCACGGCGTCCCAAGCTCACCGCAGCATGGCACGCACCTTGGAGTATCTTAAGGAGTTCGGCGGGGACCCCCTCCGTTTCAGACGACCTTATGCGCGACACTCCCCTCTTAAAGCGGTTCGCTCGTCCTCTACTGACGGGTCTGGGCACCTTTTGCGTCATCCTCGGGTTTGTAGGGGCGGTGGTTCCACTGCTGCCGAGTACGGTCTTTTTCATCGTGGCGGCGTGGTGCTTTGCGCGGGGAAACCCCCGGTTGCACCGCTGGCTGCGGCGTCACCCGCTCGTCGGCCCGCCTCTACGCAACTGGCGGGAGGGGCGGGGGCTGAGCGCGCGCGCCAAAACGCTGGCCGTCGTCTCCATCACGTTGACGTTCGCGCTTAGCATTGGCTTTGTCGTTCAGCAGCCCCTTGTCAGGGTTTTGCTGGGCCTTTTCGCAGTGGGCCTTATTACCTACTTGTTGCGGCAACCCACAAGTCCGGCGCGTCGGCGGGCTTAGGAGTTCCCTAGCTTTGACGCCTTCCCGTGCATCTCGAGACCCAGCTCGATTCCGTCAGGCAAATATCAAGACCCAAACCCCGAACGGGAACCGCGCCTTAAATACAGGTTGGGGCGGCTGACAACTTCTCATACACTGAGGGTACACAGCGCATAGCCGCCACCAAGGCGGGGGTGTAAACTCCTTCTGCGGTACTTACCTTGGCCGGTTGCGCCGCAAGCACCACCCAAACGCCCTATAGGTGGGGACCTATAGGGCATATTTTGCAGCTTTAAGTACAGTGCGGGCGCGTGGCGGTTCTCGTCACCGGCACCCATCTAACCGCACCAGCCAACCTTAAGAAGCGTTGACGACGATTACCGGACAGGTTGCGCCGTCGAGCACAGCCTCGACGCGTGGCCCTAAAAAGACGCGCTGAGTGCTCGCCCGCAGGTCCGTACCTAGAATGATGAGGTCGAAGTGACCACGCTCGGCGCACTCCAGGATCACCGCTTCGGGCGACCCACCCGCCCGCACCTCGGTTTCCGCGAAGACCTCCTGAGCTTCTCCCAACTGCTGAAGCGAAGTGACAATGCTGTGAGCGTTGCTGAGCTGCCGCGCGCGCGCGCCGACCGAGCTGTCAAAGCGGTAGTCCCCCCGCTTTTCACCCTCGACCACGCTCAGCAGCGTTACCTTGGCGTCGCCCGCGAGCGCGAAGGCGACCTCAGCCGCGTAGCGCGCCGACGCCGACCCGTTCGTCGGCACCAAGATGCGTAGGGGCGGCCAGTGCTCAGCGACCCTGGTTCCTTTAACGATCATCGTCGGGCACGGGGCCAACCTGATGATCTCGTCGGTTACCGGATGAAATAAAACGTCCCTACCGCTAGCTTTTTCCGACGCGCCCAAGATGATGAGGTCGTAGTCCTTTTGCGCCTCGTCGAGAATGGCTGTGGCCGCGTCGTCCGTTTCGACAACCCGTTTGCTCAGATCTTGCGCCGCAAAAAGCGCGCCCATCTCGTTTAGGTAAGCCGCGCCCTCAGCGCGCCCCCCCGGAGGCGCAACGTTTAGCAGGGTCACCGCGAGACCCTCACCGAGACGCCCGATGAGCTGCGTTTCGATCTTTTGCAGGTCGAAACGCCCCTCCCCGCTCCGCTGGCGCACCGGCAGCAAGACGCGGTTGGTCCTAGCCAGCAGGCTGCCGCTGGTTAGCGCCTCTTGGCGCAGCCGTTTGGACTCCTGCTCGTCTGGAACTACGTGCTGTAAGGTCCAGCGCAACAAGGCCGGGGCCATAAGCGAGGTTGCAACCGCCATGAGGACGATTATCGAGTACATATCCTGGCTTAAAATGCCCAAAGATAAACCGATGGTAGCGATGATGATCTCGACCGCGCCGCGCGCGTTCAGGGCCGAGCCGTAGGCGAGCGAGCGCCAGTGGTCAAGCCCGATAAACCGCCCGCCGGTGTACGCGCCGACGGTCTTGCCGAACACCGCTACACCCAGAACAATCAGTGTAGTGAGCAGCAGTTGCGGAGTGAGCAGACTTGGGATGTTGACCTTGAGTCCGGCAACCGCAAAAAATATCGGGGCGAAGATGCCGATGGCTACGCTTTCGAGCTTGTGCACCACGTCAATAGGCAGCCGCCGCATGGTACCGAACAAGATGCCTACGACAAACGCCCCCAACACGGCCTCGATCTGAATCGCTTGGGCAACCGCGCCCCAGATAAACGCCGCCGCCACGACCAAGCTCAGGAGCCGGTCGGGGCCGACGACCCGGTCCTGCATAAAGTCGAGCGCGCGCTTTAGGAGCCAGCGGCCCAGCGTAAAGCTGAGTCCCATAAAAACTACAATCTTTCCAGCTGAGAAGAGCACGTTGCCCGCGGTCACCGCGCCGCCGCCCGCGAGCCCCAGCACGATAGAGAGGAGAATCCAGGCAACCGTGTCGTCGACCATCCCGGCGGCCATGATCGTCTGACCGATGTCGCGGCGCATCAGGTTAAGGTCGATTAAAACTTTAGCGATCACCGGAATTGCGGAGATAGAGAGCGCTGTCGCCACGAACAGCGCGAAGACTAGACGGCGCTCCGGGTCGGCGAGCAGAAAGTCGGGCAGGTAAAGCGCCATCACGAAGCCGGAGACTAGGGGTAAAACGAGCCCCCCCGCCGCGACCCCGAGGGCGGTCTTGGCGTGCCGCCGGATAAGGGGGAGGTCGGTCTCGAGCCCGGTGATAATCAGCAAAAACATCGCGCCCAGCAGACTTATAACCTCTAAAAGGTAGCCTTGCACCTCGGTCTGCGGCACAATCCACACGCCTAACGCGGGGGCTAGGCTGCTGAGCAGCGACGGCCCCAGCAGGACGCCGGACAAGATCTCACCCACTACGGCGGGCTGGCCGAAACGCTGGGCAAGGAACCCGAAGCTGCGCGCAGCTATTAGCAGCGTGGCAATCTGAACAACCAGCACGAGGACGTCGTGGTGGGGGGCGGCGGTAAAAACATCCATCTTTGCCCTTTGCAGAAAAATCCTCAGACGCTCTTTGCGTCTGAGGGTGTCTCAGGGTCGTTTATACCTGTACAGGCGGCCCTAAGTGTAGCGCTTAAACAGGTATAGATAGGCTTGAAGCGGACACCTCAGCAGAGAAGTGTCAAAGCCTGCGCTTTAGTTCTTCGTTTAAGCCAGCTTTCAGTAAAGGGGCGCTGGGTACCGAGCTACTTTGAACGCTCTCCGGAACGTCCCGAACGTCTAGGCGCTCTCGAGCCCGTCTGGGCGCGGCCCCCGCGGTTAGAACCACCTTGCTGGGGTTTGGGTGAGGCCGCGCCGCGTCCGCCGTTCTGGGGGCGCGGCCTCGGGTGCCGCTGCGAACGGGTAGCCTCTCCGGACGCCGTCTCTTTTTCGTAGACAAAACTGTCGAGTGTTACGCGCTCGAGCCTGCCTAAAGCCCGCTCGATGGTGCCGACGGCCTTGGTATCGTCAGCGGTGACGAAGGTCAGCGCCTCGCCGCTCCGCTCGGCCCGCCCGGTACGCCCGATGCGGTGCGTGTACGCCTCGGCGGTGGTCGGCACGTCGTAGTTGATCACGTGCGAGACGCGAGAAACGTCGATGCCTCGCGCCGCGATGTCAGTCGCTACGAGCACGTGCACGTCGCCCGAACGAAAGCCGTCGAGCGCCTTTTGGCGTTTGTTCTGCGACAGGTTGCCCTGGAGCGACGCCACGAAGAAGTTGTCACGGTCTAACTGCTCGGCTAGGCGTTTAGCCCCGTGCTTGGTGCGGGTAAACACGAGCGCTGAACGGGTGTCGGCGCGGCGCAAAAGGTGCTTCAGAAGCTCCGTCTTCTGCTGCCGGGCGACCGGGTAGAGCGCGTGCGAGATGGTGTCGGCGGGGGCGGCGCGGCCTATCTCGACCCTTACAGGATCGCGGAGGACCGCTTCGGCTAGTGCCCGCACATCGCTGGGCATGGTGGCGGAAAAGAGGAGCCGCTGCGCGCCGTCCGGCACACGCTTGACGATAGCCCGAACCGCAGGCAGGAAACCCATGTCGAACATCTGGTCGGCTTCGTCCAAAACGAGCATGTCAACGTCTCTCAAGGTGCCGGTGCCGCGCTCGAGATGATCCAAAAGTCGTCCGGGGCAAGCCACGATGATCTCCGCGCCGCCGCGGAGTGCCTGCGCCTGCGGGTTCATCCCGACGCCGCCGTAGACGGTGGCGCTCCGCAGCTTGGTACCCTGGCCGAGCGTCCGGATGTCCTGATGAATCTGTTCGGCAAGTTCACGGGTCGGGGCCACGACGAGCGCCCGTACCCGTCCGCGCGGGCCGTCTATAAGACCATGCAGCATGGGCAGCACGAACGCCGCCGTCTTGCCGGTGCCGGTCTGAGCCAAGCCCAAAAGGTCACGGCCCGAGAGCACAACCGGGATGGCCTCTTGCTGAATCGGGGTGGGTTTGGTGTAACCCGCCGCTGTAACGCCAGCGGCGACGCGGCTGTGCAAATCGAAGCTGGCGAACGTTGAGGGCGTCTGCTCAGCTGTTTGTGTAGGCGTTGGTGTGGATATGGGTATAGACATAGGTGTTCCTCCTTGGCTTACTTCCAGCCAAGTCGCACGCTTTGACCTTGTAAAGAAAGCTTCTTAGTCTATCTCAGAATCGGCGCGGGCAGGGTATATGGCTTACCCAAGCCTCAGACACCAAAACGGTTTTCGCGTTGTTAAACTTTTCGTCATGAACCTGCGACCGCTCGGCACAACACCCTACCTCGTCTCCCCTATCGGCTTGGGGCTCGCCGCGCTCGGGCGGCCCGGCTATATCAATCTGGGTCACGCTGAAGATTTAGAACGGTCCTATGACCTGGACGCTATGCAAAGACGCGCTCATGACCTGCTCGGCGCCGCCTGGGCAGGGGGCGTCCGCTATTTCGACGCGGCCCGTTCGTACGGAAAAGCCGAGGCGTTTTTGGGAACTTGGCTGCGCGCCGCCTCACCTGTAGGCGCTGTGGTGGGCTCCAAATGGGGCTACACCTACACCGCCGACTGGCGCGTCGACGCCGATACTCACGAGGTCAAGGACCATTCGGCGGAGCACTTCGATAAACAGTGGCTCGAGACCCAAACCCACCTCGGCGGGTATCTGAACCTCTACCAGATTCACTCGGCGACGCTGCAAACGGGCGTGCTGGAAGATGAGCAGGTTTTAGCACGGCTCGCTGACATCAAGGCGCAGGGGACGGCGGTCGGCTTGAGCGTCAGCGGGCCGGGGCAGGCGCAGACAATCGTGCAGGCGCTGCGAACCGAAGTCGGGGGTGTGCGCCTGTTCGACACCGTGCAGGCGACTTGGAACCCCCTCGAGCCCGCCGCCGGGGCCGCGCTCCGCCTCGCCTATCAGGAAGGGCTGGGCGTCATCGTCAAAGAGGCGCTGGCGAACGGTCGCCTGACCCGGCGCAACCGAGAGCTGGCGTTCGCGCCCAAACTCAAGACCTTGATTAAACAGGCCGAACGGCTCCAAGCCACCCCTGAAGCGCTCGCTTTCGCGGCAGCCCTGCGCCGACCTTGGGCGGATACGGTGCTGAGCGGCGCGACGACGCGGGCGCAGTTGGAGGCGAATCTAGGCGCGTTAAACGTCCGCTTGGACGAAGAGGCCGAGGCGGCGCTAGGCGTTCTGGCTGAAGCTTCCGAGGCCTATTGGCAGACCCGCTCACAGCTCGCGTGGCGTTGACCTGACGCCCTAGGGCACGTCGGTAGGGACAGTAGCAACCCGGTAGCCGAGCATGTAGGCAACGATGACACCTGCAAGTAGGAACGGGAGCAGCGGCTGTGCAATCAGCAGCACTATGGCCGCGCCCAACACGGCGTACGTCAGAGAGGTCTGAAAAACCGTTTTGCCGCCCCGGTCCCTCACCACGACCCGGCGGCGGTTGCCCCTGTGCAGGGCGTCCTCGAGGGAGGGGCGCACCCGGTCTACAACACGCCTCACCGCGGTTTCCAATCTGTCGGCCCAGTGTGCCACGTTGACCTCCTCAGCCGAGTATAAAGCCGCCGCCTCAGAAGGTGGTCACATGGTCCGATGGTTGACGACGACGGTTCGCCTTAGGCCCATAGCGTCGGTCACCTAGAGCAAAATCAGCTGCTGCACCTCACGCTAAACTCTGTGGATGTCGAGTAGGTTATGAGCGTCACCGCCACTGAGACCATCACCCCACCCACCGCCGCGCTCGCCGAGGTCGTTCGGCAGGCCGAACTCCGCTACGTGTCCGACGAGGAGCCTGGACTGGGGCGCAAACGCTCCGGCAAAGGGTGGAGCTACCTGGGCGTAGACGGAAAGCGTATCACTGACAAACGCTTAAGGAAGCGCCTCGAGGCCCTCGCTATCCCCCCGGCCTGGACCGAGGTGTGGATCTGCCCGAGCGAGAACGGCCACATCTTAGCGACCGGGCGCGACGAACGGGGGCGCAAGCAGTACCTCTATCACCCCGAGTGGCACCGGGTCAGAGATACGGCCAAGTTCGAGCACATGCTCACCTTCGGCAGGTTGCTGCCGCACATCCGGCGGCGCGTGCAGGCAGACCTGAAGCTTCCCGGCCTGCCTAAAGACAAGGTGCTGGCGGCGGTCGTCAAACTTCTGGAAACGACGCTCATCCGCGTCGGGAACAAAACCTACGCAGAGGAAAACGGTTCCTACGGGCTCACCACCATGCGAAAAAAGCACGTGGACGTAGCGGGCACGTCGGTCGCCTTCGAGTTCAGGGGCAAGAGCGGCAAGGAGTGGGACATCGAGCTGCGTGACCCACAAATCGCCCGCATCGTCAAGAAGTGCGAGGAGCTGCCGGGTTATGAGCTGTTTAAGTACCTTGACGAGGACGGGAAGCGGCAGGACGTCGATTCGGGCGACGTCAACGACTACCTAAAGCGCATCACCGGCGAGGAGGTCAGCGCCAAGGACTTTCGCACCTGGGCCGGAACCGTGCTGGCGACGTTTTCGCTGACGGGTTCCGAGCGGTTCGAGACGGAGGCGCAGGCAACGAAGAACGTCACGGCGGCGATTAAAGAGGTCGCCAAAAAGTTGGGGAACACCCCGGCGGTCTGCCGCAAGAGCTACGTTCACCCGGAGGTTATCAGTTGCTACCTCGAGGGCTCGCTGGGCGAGTTGGCCGACGTGAGCAGGGCGGTTACGAACGCGCTCCCCGAGGGGCTGCGGGTCGAAGAGGTGGCGGTGCTGACGTTTCTCGAGGCGCG
The DNA here is from genome assembly GCA_902806425.1 of uncultured Truepera sp. Taxonomy (GTDB): domain Bacteria; phylum Deinococcota; class Deinococci; order Deinococcales; family Trueperaceae; genus Truepera. The sequence goes on along the minus strand of CADCWP010000336.1, from coordinate 24,600 downwards.
GGCCGCAGCACCGGCAGCGCAACCTGCTTGATGATCAAGCGGGCTGCTGGGCTCTGTGGCCGCTCTCAGTCGGAGCCGCACCTGTAGCCGCCATCGCCCGCCCCGCCAGATAGCCCGTCGCCCAGGCGCTCTGAAAGTTAAAGCCACCCGTCACCCCGTCGATATCGAGGACTTCGCCCGCGAAATAGAGTCCCGGAAGAACGCGGCTCTCCATCGTCTTAAAGTTCACCTCGTCTAGCCGCACGCCGCCACAGGTGACGAACTCCTCTTTAAACACGCCCTTGCCGGTCACCTCGAAACGGCCTCGGCTCAGCTCGTCAAGCAAGCGGCTCAGCTCAGCTTTGGAGAGGTCCGCCCAGCGTTTGTCGGCGACACCCACGGCCCTTACAAGTGCGCTCCAGAGCCGTTGCGGCAATCCATAAGGGTTGCCCCCAGCGACCGTCTTGCGGGCTCCGGCGTCCCTAAAGTCGCGCAGACGTTCCCGCACCGCTTCGGGGCGCAGGTCGGGCAGCCAGTTTATAACGAGACCCGCGCGGTAGTCCTTACTATGGAGTTCGCGCGCGCCCCAAGCCGAAAGTTTAAGGACCGCCGGACCGGACACTCCCCAGTGTGTCACCAGAAGCGGGCCGCGCTGCTCGAGCCCCGTGCCCTCGAGGGAAAGCCCGACTTGGGAAAGCGAAATCCCCGCCAAACCCTCCAACCTGGCGTCCGTAATGTTAAAGGTAAATAACGACGGCACCGGCGGCTCGACGCGGTGCCCAAGCGCCTCCGCCCAACCGTACACCTGCGGATTGCTGCCGGTCGCCAAGAGCAGCTTGTCAGCTGTTAGCGCACCACCACCCTTTAGCGTTACTGTGAAGTGCCCCTCGTCCGCACTCACCAAACGAACCGCGCTTCGGGTACGGATGGCGACCCCCGCCGCCTTCGCCGCGTCTAGAAGGCAGTTCACAACGGTCTCGGAACTGTTCGATACCGGAAACATCCGCCCGTCGGCCTCGGTTTTAAGCTCTACTCCGCGCACAGCAAACCAGGCGACCGTCTCAGGAGCACCGAAGCGGGTGAGGGGGCCACGGAGCGCTTTAGCCCCACGCGGGTAGTGCCGAGTAAACAGCGCCGGGTCGGTCAGGTCGTGAGTGACGTTGCACCGTCCCCCGCCGGAGACGCGCACCTTGGCGAGGAGGTGGGGGCTCCGCTCTAGGAGCGTCACGCGCACTCCGGGGTTCGTTTCAGCGCAGGTGATGGCCGCGAAAAATCCCGCCGCGCCGCCGCCGACGATGAGGGCGTGAGGAGGCGGGTTCATAGGGGTATCGTATCCGGCTTTAAGCGGGTTGGCCGTAGGGCGCTACAAGCCGGACTCGTCTTCGGCGCTGCGTAGGTGGGCTCGAGAGAACTCCAAACAAGACGTTTTGCAAAGTTACACTCACAATCAGAAGCTTACGGTTGTGAGAAACGGTACGTTTATCTGAGGTTATTTGTGACTGGGTGCTGTCTAGTAAAAAACCCTCGCCGTGCACCTGAGGAAGCGTGCTAACCGGCAAGGGCAAGATACTCTGAACCCTAGCTTAGTCGTCGCTCTTGTTGATTTGTAGCTGTGCCTCGACGTTCGTGAAGTTGGGGATGTCGCCGATAACTTCAGCGCCGTGGGTCGCTACCGCGTTTTGCAGGTCTTCAAGGGTGGCGAAGGTGATGTCGGTCATGACGGCGTAAGGGGGAGGCGAGCCCTCCTCGGCCCCCGAGACGCCCTCGTTGACCTCGATGCTCACCGGCTGAAACAGCTCCTCGACGAGCGGGATGTGCGTGCTCAGGTAGTAATCCATATCGAAGGTGCTGTCCTCGGTCTGAGGGTAAATGGCCGAGAGGCGGTAGACCGTGCCGGAATCAGTGTTCACGCCGCCACTGCCCGCACCCCACGCGGCAACCGAGACCATGAGCGCTAACAGCGAAAGCGAGCCGAGCGTAACCAGACCAGCGTTTCTAAACATGCGAACCTCCACGTTGGGTTGTGTAAAGCGTCCCAAACATAACACCCGCTTTACAAACTCGACTATGGGCGCGAGCTACAGCATTAGAAAAAGGGAGCATATCCATAAGCTCAGCGCGCAGAAGGTGACGATACGGTTTTTTCTCGCTAACACCTACAGCGGTACGTTTCTGCTGACGAGTTGGAGCGCGACGCCCCACGGGTCACGCAAAAAGACGATCTTGTCGCCCGCCGGGGTCGTCACCATCTCTCCGGCGGTGGTCGCACCTGCACCCAGCAGGTTTTCGTAGGTAGCGGTGATGTCGTCGGCTGTAAAGGCCAGGTGCAGCGTGAAGGGGCTCATCACGGCGTAGTCGGGGAGTTCGGCGGTGGGGTTAGCGTAGAACTCGAGCATGCTTCCGCCGTCGTCAGCTAGAAAATGCTCGAAGGGTGCGGCGTCGTTCGCTTTGACGATGCGGAGCCCCAGATTCTCGGCGTACCACGCAGCGGCGGCTTTGGGGTCGGGGAGGTTGAGGGCGACGTGCTCGAGCTTCATGGGTTCTCCTTCAGAGCTTAGTAGTTACGCAAAACAGCGCCCACCGACGGCTGCATTCCAAAGCGGGCGTAGAACGTCTGCAATTCAGGTCGGCAGGTCAGGTCAATAGCGGTCAGGTCGCTTAGAAGTCCTAAAACGCGCCGCATCAGCTCGCTGCCGATACCACGACCCCGGTAGTCGGGCAAAACCTCGAGCAGCGGGATAAAGGCCGCCTGCACGCCGTCGGTCAGGGCAGTGACAAAACCGACTACACGCCCGTCACGCTCGTCCAGCGCTAGCACGACGTAATCGCTTCCTCGTAAAATCTCGAGATGCTCGGTAGCTGTGCGCGGGTTCCGCCAATGGGTGAAAAAGCCGACTAACTGCTCGGCGGTGATACCTTCACACGATGCTTGATAGTGAATACCCATGTGCGGAGCATAACAAAAGGCCGGAGTTACCTCCGGCCTCTGTCTAAGCTTTATAGCTTACTTCGCGTCGCCCTTTTCAATCGGCACCCCGACCGCGTTACCCCACTCCGTCCAAGAGCCATCGTAGTTTTTGACGTTCTCGTAGCCGAGCAGGTACTTGAGGACGAACCAGCTGTGCGAGCTGCGCTCGGCGATGCGGCAATAGGCGATGATCTCCTTGTCGCCGGTAACGCCCTTGGGTTCGTAGAGCGCCTTAAGCTCGTCTGCACTCTTAAAGGTGCCGTCCGGGTTGGCCGCCTGCGCCCAGGGGATGCTCTGCGCGCCGGGGATGTGACCACCGCGCAGGACGCCTTCTTGCGGATAGTCGGGCATATGCGTTACGTCGCCGCGAAACTCGCCGGGGCTCCGCACGTCGACGAGCGCACCCGTCCCGGCTTTGACGCTCTCAAGGTGCCCCAGCACATCTTCCCTGAACGCGCGCAGCTCCGGGTTGCGCTGACCGGGGGTGTAGCTGCCGGGCTGCACCTCAGTTGCGTCGGTAGTGAGGGGTCTATTTTCGGCTACCCACTTCGCCCGCCCGCCGTTCATCAGCTTGAGGTTTCCGTGGCCGTTATACTTGAAAAACCAAAAGGCGTACGAGGCCCACCAGTTATTTTTGTCGCCGTAGAGCACCACAGTCGTGTCGTCCGAGACGCCGAGGCGCTCGAGCAACTGTGCAAACTCGTCCGGTTGGACAAATTCGCGGATGGTGTCGTCCCACAAGTCGGTGAGCCAGTCGATCTTAACCGCGCCGGGGACGTGCCCGGTATCGTACAAAAGGACGTCTTCGTTGACCTCGATCAGGCGAACGTTCGGGTCGTCTTGATGTTCTAAAACCCAGTCGGTCGTGACCAGAACATCGGGGTGGGCGTAGTCTGCCATAGTTCCTCCATCAAGGGTAATGTTTACACATCTGCTCAACTACTTGCAAGGCGGACCGTTACGTGCGCTCAGGGTGCTGTATCACCGCCTCAGCCTGGGTTGCAAGTATAGAGCCTAGCTCCAAGAGTGCTGTGTTTGGTAAAGCTAACCCGTTACTAGTTTAGGCGCTCCCAGATACAGATGCTCACGTTACGCTCTCAAGCCTGCCCATATTTCTAAAACGGGCGTAACGCTGTTCTAGGAGTTCGGTTTCGCTCAGGCTCGAGAGCGCACCGAGTTCCTCTTCGAGCCGCGCCCCCACACAGCGCATGGTCGCCTGTGGGTCGCGGTGCGCGCCGCCCACGGGCTCTTTAATTACCCCGTCGACGACGCCAAGTTCTAAAAGGTCACCGGCGGTGAGTTTAAGCGCCTCAGCCGCTTTCGGGGCCTGCGAGGCGTCGCGCCACAAGATGGCCGCGCACGACTCGGGGCTGATCACCGAGTAGATGGCGTTTTCTAAGATCAGCACCCGGTTGGCGACGCCGACCGCCAGCGCGCCCCCTGAGCCGCCCTCGCCGATCACCACCGCGACCGCCGGAACTTTAAGCTGACTCATCCGCTGGATGCTCTCGGCGATGACCCACGCCTGCCCCTGCTCCTCGGCGGCGACGCCCGGATACGCCCCCGGCGTGTCGATCAGCGTTACCACCGGCAGGCCGAACTTGTCGGCCATGTTAAACATCCGCATCGCCTTGCGGTAGCCCGACGGGTGCGCCATACCGAAGTTGCGCCCGATGTTCTCCTTTGTGTCGCGCCCCTTTTGCTGTCCGATCACGACCACGCTGCGCCCACCCAAAAGCGCCAAACCCGTGACCATAGCGCTGTCGTCGCCCAGGGTGCGGTCACCGTGCAGCTCGGTGAAGGTCTCGAAAACGCTCTGTATATAGTCGAGCGCGGTCGGCCTGCCCGGTGCTCGCGCGACCTGAACCCGCTGCCAGCGGGTAAGGTTTTCAAAAACGTCGTGTTGAAGCCTCTCTAAGCGGCCCTCTAAAAGCGAAATCTCCTCTGAAAGATCGATATTCTGCTCGCTGGCGTAGGCGCGCATGTCCTCGATGCGGTCGGAAAGGTCGTCGATGGGTTTTTCAAACGGCAGCGCCACCCGGCTCACCCCCTACCGCAGCCGTAGCGGTCGGGGTCAGGGTACCGCGCAGGAGACTTAGATAGAGGGCCAGCCGCGCCTTGAGGTTCGGGCGCGTAACCACATCGTCCAACATGCCCTTTTGCAGCAAGAACTCGGCGCGCTGAAAGCCTTCGGGCAGGTCTTGTTTGATGGTCTGCTGGATCACGCGGGGACCGGCAAAGCAGATGAGCGCCTGCGGTTCGGAAACGATGATGTCGCCGAGCGTCGCAAAGCTCGCCGTCACGCCGCCGGTCGTCGGATCGGTGAGGACGCTGATAAAGGGGAGTTTCGCCCTTGAGAGCGCCTCCAAAGCGACCGTCGTCTTCGCCATTTGCATAAGCGACAGCGCGCCCTCCTGCATCCGCGCCCCACCCGACGCGGCGACCGTCACGAGCGAGCGCCCCTCACGGGCGGCGCGCTCAGCGGCGCGGGCGATCTCCTCACCAACAACCGAACCCATCGAGCCCCCGGCGAAAAAAAAGTCCATCACAGCTAGGGCGACCGGCTCGCCCTGTAGCGAGGCGGCACCCGTGAGAATGGCGTCGGGGCGCTTTTGCCGCTCGGCGGCGCGCTCGAGGCGCTTGACATACGGCTCGGTATCCTCAAAAGCGAGCGGGTCGGCCCCTTTAATCGTACCCGACCACCGCTCGAAACTTCCGGCGTCGGCCAGCATCGCCACCCGCGCGTCGGCGGGCATCTTGTAGTGATGACCGCACTCGGTACAAAGGTAGAGGTTTTTCTCGAGGTCTTTGCGGTAGATCTGCGCGTTACACTCGTCACACTTCAGCCACAAACCAGCGGGGCTGTTGTCGTCGCTGCGCGTCGGACGCTTGCGGCGAAACCACCGCTCTAGCGCCACGGAATGTTCCTCACGGTCATGCGCCTATTGTAACCCCCTGGATGAGAGGCTGAACGCTGTGCGCGGACCTAAAAAACTGTATGCTGAAGCGTTATGGGTGTCAGCGTCGTTCTCGTTACCAATGTCGGGCAGGGTTTTGGCCGCGCCATCGCGCTCGCGTATGGTCAGGCCGACTACGATGTGGTGTGCGCCGACAAGGACGTTACGCTCGCCTCGAAGACCGCCGCCGAGATCGAGGAGTTGGGTGGTCAGGCGATCCCCATACAGGCTGACATGTCGGTGCCGCTAGACGTTCGCAACACCTTCGAGAAAGTTTTTGAAATCTTCGGCGACCTTTCCGGTGTTGTACACGTCGCTTCTTTTGAATCCAACACCTACTTCGCCAAACTCGGCGAAGGTGAATTCAGCGAGCTTATCGACGAAGACCTTAAATCTACGTTTCTGATGCTCAAGGCGTCGGCGCGGCTTTTAGACGACGCTTGGCTGGTCATCGTCTCGCCACCCAAAAGCGCCACCGAGCCGCACATGGTCGCGGTGCGCGGGGCCATCACCCGTATGGCAGCGGGCTTCGAGGCGCGCTATAACACGCTCAGCGTCAACGTCGCGGTGCCGTCGCGGCCTGCGTCGGACCCCAAACACGACGCTGCGCTCGTCGAGACCGTTCTTTATCTGGGGTCGCGCGGCACCGGACTCTCGGGCCACCGCCTCTATGTGACGCTGCCGCCGCCACCCAAGGACATCGAATCGCTCCTACCCGAAGTGCGCGCCGCGCTCGATTCAAACGTGCGCCAAGACGACCTCGAGGCCAGCGTCTACGACGACCCCGACGATGAAGATGAGTTAGAAGGCGAGTTGGAAGCAGCGGAAGACGCAGGCGACGGCGATTATGACGAAGACGTCGCCACCATAAACCGCACATGGTAGCTCGCCGCTGATGAACTGCCCCTTCTGCTCGTCGGCGGACACCCGGGTCGTGAACTCGCGGCCCAGCGACGAGGGCAGTGCCATCCGGCGGCGGCGCGAATGCAGCGTCTGTAGCCGCCGCTTCACGACCTACGAGCGCGCGCAGTTCGAGGCGCTGATGGTCGTTAAACGTTCGGGCCGCCGGGAGGCGTTTAACCCGGATAAACTTCTGCAAAAACTTCGCATCGCCTGCAACAAACGTCCAATCACCGAAAAACAGCTTCGTGAGTTTGCCTACACCTTTGAGGACGCGGTGCAGTTGCCCGAGGTGCAGGCCGAAGAGATCGGCGTTCAGGCGCTTAAATTTTTAAAAAGTATAGACGACGTAGCCTATATCCGCTTCCTGAGCGTCTACCGCGACTTCGATTCGGTAGACAGATTTATTGAAGAGATCAAGCAGTTGGGCGACGCGCCCTAGAGGGGCGAGCTAATCTATTCCAGCTCTTCATCGGTAGGCATTTTGGATTTTGTGGCGTTTTGAGCTTCGTTCAGCCCCGAAACTTTGGCGCAAGCCGCTCGTTTACTCTAGTAGCGCCCAAGGCGTCATGTTTAGACCGTAAACAGCTGAGTCCAACTACATAAAACCCGTCGTGCAGTGTCTGTTCGTAGATGCGACAGCAGAAAAGGCGACCCGCAGGCCGCCCTCTAGGTAAAACCGAGCTTACAGGCTCGGCGTGATCTGCCCCCGAAGCTCGCCGCCCTGGTTCGTTTCGGTGTGGAAGTTGAGGTACAACTCGCCTGCGTTAAAGGCGTCCATCTGCTCCGGGGTCAGCGTGGTTGAAAGGCTGAAGATGGCGCTCGTACCACCCTCGTCGGCGCTCACGTTAAGCGGGAAGACCACGTCGCCGTTTTCACCTGCCGGGGCCAAGTGAACGTGCCCGGAACTACCTGCAACTTCGGTGAGCGGGCTGCTGAGGCCAGAGAGGTCGCCACGAACGGTCATGGTGTCACCTGCGAGCGAGACGGTCGCGCTACCCGTACCCTCGGTCGTGACCGGCGGAACCTGCTGGTCGCCCGAAAGCGTCACCTCGAGGCTCTGGTCCATCGACGCGCCCCCGGACATCATGCTGCCGCCGGACATCATCCCACCCGTCATCATCCCGCCGGACATCATGCCACCCGTCATCGTGTCGTCCTGGGCTGAAGCGGCACCGAAGGCGAATAGGCAGGCAAAGAGTAGTGCGGTACGTTTCATAAAATCTCCTCTCAAATTTTAGAGCTGTGCTCTAAGGTTCCCCTTGGGTATACCCGCTTTCGCCGCGCCTGGATGCAAGGGGGACTACGATTACAGTTCCAAAAGCGTGATGGGTGTGCTCGTCGGTTGGTCGCTGCCACCGGGAGGCTCGAGCGTGAGGCCGAAGGTGTTTCCTTCTGTGACCGCCTGCGCACTTAAAAAGGTGCGCCCGTCAAAGGTTCCGAGCGAGACCGGCGCGCCCGCGATCTCCCACGCCTGATAGACCTGATCGGCGCTTGGTGGCACGCCGAGGGCGACGAAGACCCGGCCATCTTGAAGCCGTACAAGCGTGCCGAGCGGCTCGGCTCGACCCTCGGCGTTCAGCGCGTAGGAAACCGCGCCCGGTTCGGTCCGGTACCCTTGCAGCACCCTCGCGGTGCGGGCGTCCGGGTTCAGAAGCGTGAAGACGCTGACGTAGAGCCCCGCTACAGCGGCGGCGGCCAGCACATCGCGCCACCACACCGCGCGACGTGGTCGCTCCCTGCTAGGTATGTAGGTGCCGGGTACACCCTTAGGGGTGCGTTCGGGAGCGTTAGAACGGGTCTCGGCGGGGGTTGCCGGACCGCGCACCCGCGCCAGCAGCGCCTCCTCACCGCCCGCCGGAAGCGGTTCCGGCGGCAGCGCCATGACCAGACTCGCCAGAACGTCCAAATACGCCGCGACGGTCCTTGCGTCGTCCGGGTGCGCGCGCAGGTGCGCTTCGACCACGGCTTCGTCTACCGAGGCGAGGTGACCGAACGCGTAGCTGACCAAAGTGTCTTCCGTTACCGTCACCCCTCACCTCCCTGTCGCTCATGCCGGTCGTCCGGCTCGTCGCTCGAATCGTCGTCCGAGTCGTCTAGGTGGTCTCGCAACCTGTGCAGCGCCGCGCGCAGCTTGCTTTTAATGCTCCCGAGCGGCCTCCCTGTCAGCTCGGCGAGTTCCTGGTGCGAGTGACCCCGGTAAAAGGCCAGCTCGATGAGTTCGCGCTCGACCGGATCGAGCGCCCTAACTGCGCCCTCGAGCTGGATGCGCTCGACCGGATCGCCCGCCGGGGTCGGCGCGTCCCACGCCTCCAGCGGCAGCGTGTTGGGTTTTTGACCGCGCAGCCGGTTGATGGCGACGCGGTGCCCGATGGTGACCAGCCACGTCTTCGCGCTCGCTCGCGCCGGGTCGAAGCGCCCCGCCGCTTGCCACGCCCGAAAAAATGCGTCTTGCACGCATCCTTGCACGTCGTCACGGTCGGCCAGCAGTCGCCGCGAGAGCGCCGCCAAGTAGGGGCCGTAGCGCCGGTAGAGTTCGGCAAGCGCGGCCTCGTCGCGCGCAGCCATCTGCAAGATGAGTTGCTCGTCGGACTCTATAGAGTTGATACACGCCTCCAGGGTGCTTTAGATGCTGCGCCCCCCGGCGTGCACTAGCTTGTAAGGTTTAGACAGCTCTAGTGGGCCACCGCTACGCTGCCCCAAGCTGTCTGCGGTGGTGCGCTACGTGTAGGGCCGCGGCCTGCACCCAGCCGAGCGCGTCCAGATCGCCGAAATATGGGTGGAAGCGGGTGCGCCCGGACCAGCTGTGAGTTTGATCGACTTCGTTTAAGAGGCGGCTTTGCATCTCGAGCCAGCGGGGCTTTAGAACTCCCCACGGCTGCGGCGGACCGGGCTGAGAAAAGGCCGGTGCCTGCGCCCTGCCGCCTAACAGCGTTCCCGACGTGCGCGTCTCTAGGGGCAGCGGCGCGCCCAGGCGGAGCAGGTGAAGCGTTTTGCTCATCCCTACGCCAACCTTGATCACGTGCTCGGTGGTCTCGGCGGGCGACCACTTGCCCGGCGCGTGCGGCGTCAGCCACACCCTCGAGAGCTGTTCAGGAAGCCCTGCAAACGCGCCCAGTTCACGGACCAGAGCGGCGGTCGCCGTCTCGGGCTCGCGGCCAAAACGCGCCAACAGGGTTTTGTCAAACACCTGCCCAGCTTACCCCAAGCGCTCGGCGTTCGCTACCGCCCCAGCGCCTCGACGCGCGCCAGCCAACGTCCTAAAAGCGGCACCACGGGATTGTTGCGCGCGGTGAGCAGGTCCAGGTGGGCAAATCCGGGTACGACATACGCGGAGAAAAAACTGCTCGCCCGCAGGTTGCCGTACGCCGAGAAGCCGTCCGTGGTCGTCACCAAGCCTCGCGCCGCCCCGACGGAGAGCGTCGGCACCTCGACTACGCCGTGCGGCACGAAGTCGGGTACGCCCGTCAAATCGAGCTTGAGCGCGCTCATGTCGATAAGCAGCCGGAGCGGAAAGTACCACTCGTTGGCATCCGCTTCCGACAGCACCAAGCTGCGGGAAAACGCGCCTAAGTCGGTGGGCTCGACTGGATCACCCGCCGACCAGCGCACCATCGTAAAACCGTCCGCTACCCCGGCTACGCTGCGGCTCCTCACGCTGGTAAACCCGCTCAGCATAAAGGCGACGAGGTTGCCGCCGAAGCGCGCGCCGACGGGCTCACCTACGGTTGCCGTGTAGAGCGGCGACGCTACGAAGTCCCTGTCGGTACGCAGACCGAGCAGCGCGCGGTTACTGATCGGCATGGCCGAATGCGGCGACCGCGCCCCCGGTGCCAAGGCGGCGAGCAGCGCGAGCGCGCCACTTTCGGCGTAGAAGCCGGGTCCCGAACCAAGCGAGAAGTACGGCGGACCGCGCCCTGCGTCGAAGCCAGCCGCGTCCGGAAGAACTTCCCAGTTACCCAGCACGATGCTCTGCGCGATACCGAAGGCACCCGTGCGGCCCAGCGTGCCGTCTAACAGCACCAAGCCGTCGATAAAGGTGTCTCCCGGCCTGCCCCCCTCAAAGATGTGCGCGGCGTAGAAGCTGACTAGGCTCGAGCCCAGCGAGTGACGCCCCAGAATGACGGTCTTCGCCCCCGTGCGCGCCCGCTTGACCAGCTCGTGCAGGTCCCAGAGGTGCACGGTAAGCCCCCAGCGCCGCATAAAGCCCAGCTCTTCCGGCGGGATGGGCGAAAAGCCCTCCGGCGTGCCCTGCTCCGTCACATAGTAGCGGTAGGCGATGTTCGGGTCCCCTGCACGCAAGCTCTCAACCAGCGCCGAGCGGTCCTCTAGAGCGTTCGCGCGCCGGTCCACTGCCCACACCTCCAGGCCGGGCCAAGCCGCGACGAGTTGCCGCGCCAGAATGTCGAAGTTCGCGGCTCCGGCGTAGATACCGGGGACGAGGAGCAAAACGGTTCGCGTCGGCGGCTGTAGTTTTGACCTCAAAAAGTAGCGCAGGTAAGAGCTCTGGTTGAGCTTATGAGGCGTACCGGGCGCTGTGTAACCGGGTACGCTCAGATACTCCGTCGAGACGGCGCTCGGCGCTATGCGGTAGGGCGGGTTGGGTAGGGCCAGGTCGGTTCTTATGTCAGGTAGGCACCCGACCAAGGTAGCCAGGACGAGCGCGAGGAGGAGCCGGGTGCTGTACAAAAAGGTCATGAGGTAACTCTAGAGCACCGGCTTGCGTTTTCCTCCCAAACAGCCTCGAGCTGAGCGCCGTGTCACGCCGGTAACAGCCGCTGCCTCCTCAGCGCTGTAGCGTTTGGCAACGAAAGGAAGCTATGACCACCGTTGGACTGCTCGCCCGTCTGGAAGCAAAACCCGGCAAAGAGGCCGACCTCGAGGCGTTTCTCAAGGGCGGTTTGGAGCTTGCCCAGCAGGAACCGGACACCCGCGTATGGTTCGCCCTTAAACTGGGACCGTCTACCTTTGGCATCTTCGACGCGTTTGACGACGAAACGGGACGGCAAGCTCACCTAAACGGCCGGATCGTCGACGCCCTCAGTGAAATCGCGCCCGAGCTGCTCGCCGAGCCACCCGCTATCGAAGAGATGGACGTGCTCGCTGCTAAACTGCCGTAACCTCCTAATCTCACTCACACACCCTCTGGGGCGTACCACTTACAGCTGAAGGAGCGGGTATGAACATCGGCATCATCGGAGCGGGCAACATCGGCGGGACGCTAGCGGAACTTTTTGCATGGACCGGGCACGAGGTCGCCGTGAGCAATTCGCGCGGGCCGGAGACACTTCAAGGCAAAGTAGCCGAACTCGGGCCGAACGTCACGGCAATGACCGCCAAAGACGCTGCCAAGTTTGGTGAGGTTGTGCTCGAGGCCGTCCCCTTCGGCAAATATCAGGACCTGCCCGCGGAGGCGCTTAAAGGCAAGATCGTCATCAGCGCGTCGAACTACTATCCCAACCGCGACGGCGATATCGACCTATCGGGTACGACGCAGACCGGCTTGGTGGCGCAGCATCTGAGTGGCTCACGTGTTGTCAAGGCGTTTAACACGATTTTTTGGCAGCACCTGCGCGACCAAGGCGACCTCAGCCTACCGTTGGAACAGCGCCGCGCCATCTTTATCGCTGGGGACGACGCTGACGCCAAACGGGTCGTGACAGAACTTATCGAATCCCTGGGGTTTGCCGCCGTCGATACCGGCACGCTTCCCGAGAGCGCCGTCCAGGAACCGGGCTCGGCGATCTACGCAAAAGAGCTGACCGCCGACGAGGCCAGGGAGATGCTGGGACAAAACTAGCTCAGGTCAGGCCGTGAGCGGGTCACGTCGAACCCTTCACGCTCGAGCCACACGTCAAGAGCATCTAACAGCCGGGTCAGGTTAGGTAAGAGCCGCGCGCTGTCCCCCGCCGCTTTAAGCGTCTCCGTCACGTCCCTCTCAAATGCTTCGGGAAGACTTGTGCAGATGCTGAGCGCCGTCGCTACGAGCCGTTTCTCACCCGGATGAAGAAGCCGGTTAGCGGCGAAAAGAATATCGAAATAGCTCGCCAGCAGCGCGGCCAAACGGTGATTCGAACTCACGAGGTCGTCCCGAGTCGCGGCCTTTTCGAGTTGCCTATAATACGACGAGATGAACCCCCGCAGCATGGGCCGGTTGTAGCGCACGACATTTTCGCGCAGCGCGTCCGGGTAGGGCTCACAGGCCAGTGCCTGAAGTGCAGCAAACTTATTGTCTGGGTCGTATAAGATGCGCCCCTGGCTGACGGTGTAGGCGAAGGCGGTGCTGTAGCCCAAACTCGGCTGAAAGTATCTGAGTGGTCTTTCAATTTGCTCTCGAAAGAACTCAAGCCCGAAGTACATCAAGTCGAAATGCGTTCCCGTCGCCGCGTCGGTCCACTCGTCCCCGCCGCCGTTATAGTCGTGTCCCAGGTCGCCGACCGCCACCGCACCGAGCCTCCGCACGATGTCCCGGCGGGTCTCTAACGGGACCGGCTTGTTCGGGAGGACGCAGAGGTCGAAGTCCGAAAGCTCGTCCGAACGCCCGCTCGCGCTCGAGCCGCCTAACGCAATCGCCTCAACCTGCGGCAGTTCGGACAGAAGGCCGACGAGCTTTTCTAACTGCGGGTCTATTCCCATGTGACGACCGAGCCCTCGAGACCTTTACGAACGACCAACCTGTCCGGCAGGCGTTCGGTCAGCGCTGCGACGTGCGTGATAACGCCGACCATGCGCCCGTGCGCGGTGAGCGACTCTAAAACCTTGGCGACGCCTTCCAAGGTGTCGGCGTCGAGCGTCCCGAAGCCTTCGTCCAGAAAGAGCGCGCCGAGCGCCGTGCTGCCCGCGAGCGTGTCGGATAGCGCGAGCGCGAGCGCGAGCGAGGTGATAAACGATTCGCCCCCCGAGAGCGTCCGGGCCGAACGTTCAGAGCCCGTCCAGGCGTCGAGCACGACGTACTCGTCGCCCCGGAAAAATAGGTCGTAACGCCCTTCGGTGACGGTCTTTAAGATGTCCGAGGCACGCTGAGCGAGGTCGTCCTGAACGCGGGTGAGCAAGTAGGCAGGGAAGTGACCGACTTGCAGGTCGCGGCTGAGGGTGTTGTAGAGCCGAAAGGTCGTCTCGAGCGCTTCCCGCTCGGTGCGGAGGCGTTTGGCGGTCCCCAACTGCGTCTCGAGTTGTGCTAACCGCTCCCGCGTCGTTCCTAAAGAGCTCTGCACCTCACCCAAGCGCGTCTCGGTGCGGGCTTGTTCGTCCAAAGCGGCCCGGAGCGCCCCTGACTCGACCGTGCGCCCGGCAAGGCGTTCGGACAGCTCGGCGTCGCGGTGCGTGAGCCGCGCGTGGTCGCGTTCAAAACGCCCCAGGCCCTCGAGCAGCGTCCTCTGTGCGTCCGCACCGAGCGTCGCGGCCCGGAGTGCGTCTTGGTCCGCGAAACCGGCTTGCGCGAGCAGCGCGGTGAATAACCCGGCAGTTTCGGCGTGCGCCGCCGTCGCCTCGGCGAAACGCTCCGCGAGGCCGTCCGCTTCAGTTCTGAGGCGCTCAAACTCGAGCTGCGCGTGCTGAAAGGTTTTTTGCGTGTTTTGTAGGGAGGTCTCTAGCCCGGAGCGTTCACGGGTCAGTTCGGCGTAGGCCGCTTCCGGGTCGAGTCCGCCGGTGCGCTCCAGAATGCCCGCCGCGAGCCCGGCTAACAGCGCCCGCTGCGCCGCGTAGAGGCGTGACCGGAGCGGTGACGGGTCGCGGGCACCCAAACGCCCGGCGATATCGTCTAACTGCTCGGTGCGGTACTTGAGGTCGGCCTCGGCGCGGGCTAACCCTTCGTTTTGGTCGTTCAGGCGCGTTTTAAGCGACTTGAGTTCTTCGCGCTGCTCGAGATAGAGCGTTTTCAGCCGTTCGTGTTCGGCGACCGCTGCGTCTTGGACCGTTTTAAGCCTCTCCAAGTCGCTCGTTACGGGCGGCGGCAGCGCGGCGACGGTCTGTTCGCATACCGGGCACGCTTCGCCGACGTGCAGGTGAGGCCGGAGCGCGGCGGCGGGGGCGACGCGGGCAGCTTCGGTGTAGGTCGCCTCGGCCCCTTCGCGCTTCGTTTTGGCTGCTTTACCGTCCGCTAGGGTCGTCTCGAGCGCCCCTTGGGCTTCTGTAATCCTGCCCATGAGCCCTTCGACAACCCCTTGAATCTGATTGCGCCGCATCTGCGTGTCGGTAACTTCGCCTCTCGCACGCTCGAGCCCCGGCAGCTCCTTAAGCCGCGCCGTCAGGGTGTCCCAAGCCTCATCGGAGAAGGGTTCACGCGTCTCTTTGGCGTACCCTAACGAACCCTTATAGCCCCTAAGTCGCGCCAGCATCCCCCGCGCCTCGCCGAGTCCTTCGATGCGGGCGGTGAGGTCGGGTAACGTTTGGGCGTTCCGTTCGGCCCCCTCAAGCGCGGTTCGGGCGGTTTGGTAAGTTTTTTCGGCGGCTCCGAGCCTCGCCCCGACCTGCGCTTGTTGGTTGCCGAGCGCGTCGGCTTTCGTACGGCGTTCGGTAAGGGTCCGGTGGTGCGGCGCGAGCGCGTCGGCGGCTTTGGCCCGCGAGAGCCGCTCCCGGCTCCGCGTCACTTCGGCTTCTCGAGCCCCCAACGCCGCGAGTTTCGCCTGCACGTCGGACCGCTCGTCGAGGAGTTCTTGCACCGCCCGGAGGTCGCGTACCTGTTCGCCGAGACGCCCGCGTGCGCTCTCAAGCTCAGCCTGTTCGGTCGTCAGGGCGGTGAGGTCGTTTTTGAGATCGCGCCGCCGTTCGGGAGTCGCGTCGGCGAGTTCGTGGGTAAGACGGTCCTCGAGCGTTCTCGCCTGCGCCTGTGCGCTCCGGGCCGTTTCCCCGGCCCTTTTAGCCATCTCCGCGGTGACGCCGAGTCCTAAAAGGTCGCGCAGGAGATTCGTGCGTTCGCCCGGTTTGGCGTGCAAAAAACGGTCGAAGGCCCCCTGCGGTAAGAGCACGGCGCGGGTAAAGTTGTCGTAACTCAGCCCCAAAATCTCTTCGATTTTGCCGTTTACATCTTTGAGCTTTTCGCTCTCGGTCAGCTGCTTCCAGGCCGCGTCGCCGGTTAAGCGCTCGAGCCGCGTCTCGTTTTTGGGCCGCGCCCCCTTGCGCTCCGAAACCCGCGCCACCCGGTACGTTTCGGAACCCGCCCGGAAGGTGAGCTGCACCGAGAGTTTGTCCAAGTTCGGGCTGAAGAGGGTGTCGCCGACCTTCGCGCCAAGCCGCGCCGTCTCGCCGTAGAGCGCGTAGGTGATGGCGTCTAAAAGGGTTGATTTGCCCGCCCCGGTCACGCCCGAGATGGCGAAGAGTTCAAGGTCCTCGAAGCTGATTTCGGTCGGTTCGCGGAAACAGGTAAAGCCGCTTATAGAGAGCTTGAGCGGCCTCATACGGCCTCATTGAACTCTTGGGTAAACTCCGGTTCGTCGGCGAGCGGTTGCGCTTCGGCGTAAAGGGTGTTGAACGCGCCCCGCAGGTCGTCCGGCAGCGCCGCCGCGCGTTCGTCGTCGTAAAACTGCGCGTAAGCGTCGACCAAACTGAGGGTGTGTTGGTCGACACCGCGTTTCGCTGCCCCCTCGCGTTCGGGCAGGAGTTGTTCGACCACCAACAGGTTCGGGTAGTCGCGTTTCAAACGGTCTTTGAGGCCGGGGTCGGGGCGCTCGAGCTTGATGGAGAGCTTCAGCCAACCGTCCCACTCCAACTCGCTCAGGTTGCGGTCCAAATCTTCGCGCGCCAAACTCACCCGCTTCAGGCGTTTTCCCGCCCGCAGCGCGTGCTCTTTAACGATCTCGGTGGGTCGGCCTGCGCGGGCCTCGAGCACATACACGTACTTCGCGTCCCCCTGCTCGCCGAAGTCGAGTTGGAGGATGCTCCCGGCGTAGCGGCCCGCGTTCTCCGGCAAACCCTCCACCCGCTGCGGCATATGGATGTGTCCCAAGGCGACGTAGTTGCACGCCTCCGGGAAAAGGTCGGCGTCGAGCGTGTAGTTTTCCGTGCAGTGAAACTCGTACTCGGAGTGCGCGAGCCGCGCCCCGTCGGTCGTCGTGTGCAGGAGCAGCAAGTTTACCGCGTCGGGGCGAAAGGGAGCGGTGAGGTTGTTGATGAGTTTTCGCATCCCCTCGCGGTACGATTCGCGCCACGCGCCGGGGTCGCCGCCGAGCAGTTCTTGCACCTTGACGATACGCCGCTCCGAGACGAACGGCAGCGCCGCAACGCGGGCTGTTTCGCCGCCGAGGTTTAGGGTAAGGAGTCCCCCCTGCTGCGCGACTTTGGGCTCCCCGACGATCCGGACCCCGGCCAGCCCGAGCAATCCGGACGCCGCCTCGAGCCGCCCCGGCGCGTCGTGATTTCCGGCGATAACCACGCTGGGTATCGAAGCGTCGCCCAAAGTCTTGAAAAACTCGTAGACGGCGGTCTCGGCCTCGGCCCCGGGGTTGCGGGTGTCGTAGAGGTCTCCGGCGACGAGCACGAGGTCAACGGCCTCGGTTTTCGCCAGCTCGGCGACTTCGCGCAATACCTCGCGGATTTCAGGGGTGCGGGGTTGACCATGCAAAACCCGCCCGGCGTGCCAGTCGGCGGTGTGGAGGATTTTCATTTTACAAGTTTACCGTGCGGGGTTTCTGAAACGAGCTGTGGAAGATGCGATTTTTTAACGCCTTCTTCGGCAGCACCGTTTATCGAGGGTAACGAAGCCCTGTGATAGCGTGAACCCGTGACGCTTCCCGAACATTTTACCGAGCGGATGCACGCCCTTTTAAGAGCGGAAGCGGAGGCGTTCTTAACGAGCCTGGACCAACCCGCGCGCGCGGGTCTGCGCGTCAACACCCTTAAATGCAGCCCGGAGGCGTTTAGACAGCTTGCCCCGTGGCCCCTCGAGCCCGTCCCCTGGTGCGCGAGTGGCTTTCTGTTACCTGAGCCCGCGCGCCCCGGCCTGCATCCCCTCCACCGTGCCGGTGTCTACTACCTGCAAGAACCCTCGGCGATGGCGGTCGCGGCGGCGGTGGCCCCGGAGCCGGGCGACTGGGTCATCGACCTGGCCGCAGCTCCCGGTGGCAAGGCCACGCATTTAGCGAGCTTAATGGAGAACCGGGGCTTGCTGGTCGCCAACGAGGTGACGCGGGGCCGGGTGCGAGCGCTGGGTGAGAACCTCGAGCGCTGGGGCGCGCGGCACACGGTGATCACCCAGGACAGCGTCGCTCGGCTTGCAAAGTGGGGCGCGGTTTTCGACCGGGTGCTGCTGGACGCGCCCTGCTCGGGCGAAGGTATGTTCCGCAAATCCGCTGAGGCGTTGTCGCAGTGGAGCAACCGTTTAGTCGAGAGCTGCGCGGCACGCCAAGATGGCTTGTTGGCCGAAGCCGCGCAGCTCGTCAGACCGGGCGGCGTACTCGTTTACAGCACCTGCACCTTCGCGCCGGAGGAGGACGAGGCGGTTGTCGCCAAGTTTTTGCAGGATACACCAGAATTTAGGCTCGAGCCCCTCACCCTTCCCGGCGCGCAACCGGGCCGCCCCGACTGGCTCGGCACAACGAGCGAGGCAAAACTCGAGCGCACCGCCCGCTTCTGGCCGCACCTGAGCCCCGGCGAAGGTCACTTCATCGCCAAGCTGAGGCGCACGGATGGGCCCGAAACGCGTGTCAAACCCGCACACGTCAAACCTCCAATGTTCGCGCCGCCACCCCGGCAGGCGAAATTGTGGGAGACATTTGTCCGTGAGACGTTCGCGGAAAATCCCTTGATAAACGCGCCTCTAACCCTGCAAGGCGACCACCTCTACGCGCTGCCCGAAACGCTGCCCGACCTCACCGGTATTCACACGCTCCGCACCGGGTTGTGGCTCGGCACCTTGAAAAAAAACCGCTTCAAGCCCTCGCACAGCCTCGCGTTGGCGCTGACGCCGGGGGAGCTGGTCGGAACGCGCACGCTGTCTCTAGACCCGAACAGTCCCGAAGTGACGCGGTATCTGGGAGGGGACGTGTTGGACGCTCCCGGTGAGAACGGCTGGCTGGTGGTCACGGTCTCCGGGTTTGCGCTCGGTTGGGGGCGGCGGAGCCAGGGGGTCGTCAAAAATTTCTACCCGAAAGGGCTCAGGCGTTGACACCGGACGGCGGGCTCGAGGCGAACGCCGGAGCGTTGCGGACTAGGCTACTTCCCTACCCCTCATCAGAGCTGGACCAAGGCTGTAGTCCCCTGTAGAGAAGCCTAGCGAGACGTCGCGTCTACCGCGTCACGCAACCCGTCCCCGAGAAAGTTAAAGGCCAGCACGGTCAGCAAGATGGCGAGGCCGGGGAGCATGATCCAGGGGTTTTGGCCGAGGGTCTCGAGGGTCGTTGCGTCCCGCAGCAAGACACCCCAGCTGACCAGCGGCGGCTGAATCCCGAGCCCCAGAAACGACAGCGCCCCCTCCGCCAAGATAAGCTCGGGCACGCTGATGGTGAGGATCACGATGATGTGGCCGATGACGTTCGGCAGGATGTGACGGAAGATGATGTAAGGTCCCTTCGCTCCGGCGGCGTGGGCAGCCATCACGAACTCCTCCTCGCGGTAGGAGAGCACCTTGCCGCGCACCTCGCGCGCCAGCACCGGCCAGCCTAAAAGCGCGAAGATCATCATGATGCCGAAAAATACCCCGAGCGGCGGCCATTCGACCGGGATCGCCACGCTCACCGCCATGAATAGCGGCAGCGTCGGGAAGCTCAGCAGGAGTTCGCCGATACGCTGCGTCACGGTGTCGAAGACGCCACCATAGAACCCTGAAGCTGCGCCGATGACCGCGCCCAAAAAGGCGCTCATGAGCGCCCCGAAGACCGCGACGCCGACCGAGATGCGCGCGCCGAAGATGATGAGGCTCAGCAGGTCGCGCCCCATCTTGTCGGTCCCCAGAAGATGCAGGCTGCCCCCCTCCTCGACGCTTAAAAAATGGATGTTGGTCGGAATGAGGCCCAAGAGCTTATAGTCCCATCCCGGCGCGAAAAAGTTCACCTTGTACATCTGACTGGTATCTTTACGGTACACGCGCTCCCAGGTCTCGGGGTCCATGTCGGGGACGAGTGCGTAGGTAAAGGGCCGGGGGTGAAAGCGCCCCTCGGCGTCGACGAAGTGAAGGCGCTGCGGCGGGACGTAGACGGTACCGAGTTGCGTCTCTGCGGCGCTATAGGGTGCGAAAAAGGGCGCAAACAGGGTGAGCAGCAGCAGCAGGAAGACGAACGTCCCGCCGATCTGAGCCAGCGTGCTGCGCCGAAAGCGCCGCCAGGTCAGCGCCAGCGTCGAGGTGCTTTTGCTGCGAGCCTTCGGTTTGGGCTGCGGAACGGATGGCGTCCTGGTCGTGTCAATCATAACTCACCCTCGGGTCCACCCAGACGAGCGCGATATCCGCGAGCAGGTTGCCGATGACCAGCACGACGGCCAGCAGCATCAGAAACGAGCCCGCTAGATACATATCCTGGGATACCAGCGATTGTAAAAAAACAGGTCCCATCGTGGGCAGGTTGAGTACGGCGCTCGTGACAATCTCCCCTTGAAGCAAAAAGGGTAGCGCCACCCCCAGATACATGACGATAGGCTGAACCGCGTTGCGGACAGCATGTTTAAACACCACCAGGCGGTTGGACAAGCCCTTTGCGCGCGCCGTTCGCACGTAGTTCTGGTTCAAGACGTCGAGCAGGTTGCCGCGCATAACCCGCATGTTGCGCGCCGTTCCGGCGAGTCCGACGACCACGACGGGTATCCAGAAGTGCTTGAGAAAGTCCACGAAACGAGCCCAGCTCCAGGGGGCGATGACGTAGTCGGGGCTGAAAAAGCCGCCCACATGCTGTCCGAACCCAAACGCGAGCACATACATGATCAGCAGCGCCAAGAAAAAGTTGGGGACTGAAAAGCCTATAAATGCCAAAACGGTGAAGATGTGGTCTAAGAATGTGTTGCGGTGCGTGGCCGAGTAGATGCCGATAAGAACGCCGATCACGACCGAAATGACGTGCGCGCAGAGCGCGACGAGGAGCGTCATCCCCAGGCGCTGCCAGATAATCTCGCCCACCGGGCGGCGGAAGATAAACGAGAAACCGAAGTCGCCACGGGTAACGATAGCGCTTATCCACTCACCGTAGCGCACCAGAAAGGGTTGGTCGAGGCCATACTCCTCGCGCATCTGGTTTGTCAGCGCGCGCGCCTCCCCCGGCGACATACCCGACTGTGAGACGAGGGTGCCTTGCAACGTAGTCATGTAGTCGCCGGGAGGGAGCTCGATAACCAGAAAAGAAAAAAAGCTGATCAGGGCAAGGGTCGGCAGAGCGTAGGCAATCCTTTTTAAGATAAAGCTGAGCACGACCCACCTGCCTCTCGGGCCGCCTCGGCGGACCGTGTGGTGGTGACACACGGTCCGCGGTAGTGTTTACACCGCAGGACTAAACACCCTTGCCAGCTACTGATTCCAAGCACGATCTTGGTAGTCCTGAGCCGTCGGGATAAGGTCTAAAAAGCGTGGGGCAATCTGCTCCTCAGCGGCGGTCCAGGCAAGCCACGGAATGTTCTCCATGCCCCATTCGTACTGGAACGTCGGCAGGTCGTCGGGGATGTTCTTGAGGCGCTTGTTGACGGCCAAACCGCGCCGCGCTTCGTAGAGCCCGATGGTGTAGACATTTTCGGTCGACAAGCGGAGGACTTCGTGAAAAATTTCGAGGCGGCGGGCCGGGTCGGTGGTAAAGCGGGCCTCCTCGAGCAGCGTCACCATCTCCTCTTCAAACGGAAGCAGTGTGCGCCCCTCGGGTCCGGCCTGGTGCCAAGCCGGTTCGTCGGCGGTGGCCGGTCCGTAGAGACCCGGCTGCACGTCCGGTGTAGGCACGTCGATACGGTCGACGATCATGTCGAAGTCGGAGGTGTTGACGAGGTTGAGGACCGTTGGTCCGGGCAGAACCCGGAAGCGCAGGTCGATGCCGACAGCCCGAAAAAGCGGTACGAGCGCCTGTCCCGCCTCGACCGCCGCCTGCACATCCTCTCCAGCGACGAGTTCGATGAGCAAATCCTGCCCGGCGACCGGGGTGCCCTCGGGCCAGTTGACGAGGCCGTTGCCGTCGGTGTCCGTAAACCCGAGTTCGCCGAGGAGCGCCTTGGCCTGGTCGGGGTTGTACTCGTAGGGCTTAACCAAGTTGGGGTCGTAGAAGGGAGACGCTGAGGGGTAGCCGCCGTACCAGGGCTGGGTCAGCGGTCCGGCAAAGGCCGCCGTCGCCAGACCTTGCCGGTCAACCGCGTAGGAGAGCGCTTCGCGGAAGGTAAGGTCACGGAACATCTCTCTCAGAGCCTGGGCGCGCGGCGTTTTCGCCCCAAAGTCGGAAAAGTTGAGGTCGAGCCGGTAACCGATGCCGAAACCCTCGAAGCGCAGGTTGAAGTGAGCGCCCTCCTCCTGCGAAGCCTGAAAAATTTGGGTAAATATCTGCGGGTTCTCGACGTTGTCGCGGTCGCCGGTGTTGTTGATCAGATTAAAGGTGCGCTGTTCTCCGCTCGACGCCTCGGCGTACTGGACTTCGCTTAAATAAGGGAGCTGCCTGCCCTCTTCATCGACCTGCCAGTAGTAGGGGTTGCGGACCAAGATCATCTGCTCGCCGGGCCGGTAGCGGACGGGGATAAACGCGCCCATCGTGACGGGCGGCAGGTCTTGCGGGGGCGCGGCGGTGAGGAGCTCTTGATAGGTCGCGCCCTCGGTGAACTCCGGGTGAAACTTCGAGAAGACGTGTTTGGGCACGACCGAAAAGTCTTCGTAACCCATTCGGTAGAAAGCGCTGTAGGGCCGGGCCGCGCCGAAGGTGAAGCGAACGGTGTAGTCATCTACCTTTTCCAGCGTCGTCACCTCTCCGCCATAGGTCCAAGCATCCGTCTCGTTCGGGCTCGGCACATTGGGGTCGAGGATGTAGTTCTCGTAGGTGAATACCACGTCGTCGGCGGTGAAGGGCACGCCGTCCGACCACTTGGCCCCTTCGATGAGGTTCATCGTCAGGCTCATCCCGTCCTCGGACCATTCCCAGCTCTTCGCCAGCCTCGGCGCGGGCTCGGGCTGCGCCATCATCCACATCGGGAAAAGGTCGACCAGCGGCTCCTGCACCATCTCGTTGATGCCGAAGTAACCCTGCGTCTGGCCCGCGACGCCCCAGTTGTAGCTCACCGTCGGCACCGCGAAGGTGTCGCGCCAGACGCCGCCGTAGACGCCCATCCCATCGACCATCCCGGCGCTTTTAAGGAC
Organism: uncultured Truepera sp.; assembly: GCA_902806425.1. GTDB lineage: Bacteria > Deinococcota > Deinococci > Deinococcales > Trueperaceae > Truepera. Next base: position 1,562 of record CADCWP010000336.1, on the reverse strand, counting down.
TCTGGGCTCCTTGGGCAGCCGCTCGGCGACCGGCGGCAGCTCGCCCGCCTCGACCATAGCGGCGAGTTCGGGCGCTTCCTGATAGCTGTCGAAGGCGCGGTACTCGACGATGTCCGAAAGCTCCAATTTGCCGCTCAGCGAGCGCGCCGGGTCGGGCTCAGCCTCCTGCGCCGCACCTAAAGCGACGAGCGATAAAACCACAGCGAGCGTCCATCTGCTACAAACCGTCATATAAAACTCCTTTCGCCGAATCCCGGCACTTGGAACAGGTCGGTGCATCTGATGACCCGTGGGTCAGGGCACAGCGTCGCAGCTCCCAAAAACCGACGCGTAGAGGTGCGACGAGCCCATATATAGTGTGTTGACGCCAGTCTAGCCGCAAGTCTGCCGGATATCAAGCGAGCGCCGCACGGCGGGGCTTGGCGAAGTCCGGCAACCACTGAGCTTCAGCCGCCAACATCTCAGCGACCAGCTCACGAATCCGACCTAGGGTCAGCAGGGCTCCGGTCAGCGGGTCGAGCGCGACGGCGTGAAGGATGTGCTCAACGTTTCCCGTCAGGGCCGCCTCGACGGCCAGCTCCTGCACGTTGACGCTGGTGCGGTTGACCGCAGCAAGCTGTGGGGGCAGGTTTCCGATAGCAGTCGGCTGGACACCGCCGCCATCGACCAAGCACGGCACCTCCACACAGCAACCCTCCGGCAGGTTGGTGATGAGGCCGTGGTTGGCGACGTTGCCGTAGACTACGCGCGGCGTGCCGGTCTCCATGCTGTGAACGATCCCCGCGCCGTACTCTAGAGACGGCTTCAGGTCCTCTTTAAGCCGCTCCAAAAGGTCTTTGAGCCCCGCCTCGTCGTGCTGCGAACAGACCTCGAAGTAGTCCCAGCGCTGCGGGATCATCTCCTTGATGAGCTGCCCATCCTTGCGGAAATACGGTAGATACTCGCTGGCGTGGTGGCTCGACTCGGTGTGGAAGTAACCGAAGGCGGCCATGATTTCCGTGCGGACGCGCTCCTGCCCGCCCTCATAGGTCGACCGGCCGCGCGCTTCGCTGTGGTCGCCCCGGTCAGCCTCGAGACCCCCCGCAAGGGTCCCGGTGAGGTGCGCTCGGCCCATCACCTCGCGCAGCCCCGGAATCAGGTCCTCTGCGCCGCGCCGGAATTCTAAGATCCAGGCTTGATGGTTGATGCCTGCGGCGCGGTAGAAAACCTCGTCGTAGGGCACCCCCAAAGTGTCCGCCAGCATCCGGGTGGTGCCCTGGACGCTGTGGCAGAGCCCGACCGTCTTGACGCCGAGGCGCTCCAGGTAGGCGCAGTTCATCGCCATCGGGTTGGCGTAGTTGATGAGCAGCGCGTCCGGGCAGAGCGTACGCATGTCCTGAGCAATCTCACGGTACGCGGGCGCACTCCGCAAAAAACGAAACACGCCCCCCGGCCCGAGCGTGTCGCCGACAGGCTGGTCGAGTCCGTAGCGCCTCGGAATCTCGACGTCATGGCGGTAGGCCTCTAAACCCCCGACCTGAAAGGTCACGATGACGTAGTCCGCGCCGTCTAAAGCTTGGGGG
>CADCWP010000335.1 GCA_902806425.1 uncultured Truepera sp. | reverse complement strand
GGCAATACGGCGACCCGCTCGAGCAGAGTTACCCCCTTACCGTCTGGTTCGGGGCATTGTCGGCGATTCTGCTGCTGGCGGTTCTGGGTACGGTTTTGCTGCGCGCCTCGAGACGCCTCCGTCCGCGCGTCCCGCCGCTTTTATACCCCTTGGGGGCGCTCGGCGCAGCGGGTCTGGTGTTTGCGTTTGTCGCCCCCGGGTTAGGGCTCCTGCCGGGCGAGTTTCAGGCGTTCGGGATGCGCGCCATTTTGCTCTCGGTGGTGCTGATCGTGATTATGATTTTCCGGCCCGAAGGTATCTTGGGCCGCGCCGAGTTCTCGTGGGCGTGGCTTCTGCGCGAGCGGCGCGACCAGCCCTCGGCCGAGGAGCGGGCGCAGGACGCGTGGCTGACTAACCCCGAGCTGAACCAAGACCGCACCGCCGCCTTGGGGAACGTCCGCGAGGGGGAGAAGTAGTGGCGATGCTCGAGCTTAGCGGCGTCAACAAAGCCTTCGGCGGCCTTCAAGCGACGACCGACGTGAGCCTGACCTTAAGCGAAGGTGAGATCGTCTCGGTGATCGGCCCGAACGGGGCGGGGAAGTCGACGCTTTTTAACCTCATCACCGGCGTTTACAGGCACGACTCGGGCGACATCCGCTTTCAGGGCCGCTCGCTGGTCGGCCTGAGGCCCAACAAGATCGTCGACCTAGGCGTCGCCCGGACGTTTCAGAACTTGCGCTTATTTACCAACTTGTCGGTGCTGGAAAACGTGCTGATCGCCCAACACCACAAGCTGCGCTCGACCTGGGTGTCCGCTGTGCTGCGGACGCCGGGTTACCGCCGTCAAGAGCGTGAAATGCACGCGAGGGCGCTCGAGAAGCTCTCGTTTTTCGGCCCGCGCCTGATGAGCTTTCGGCTCCATCAACCCGTGTACGTCTTGTCCTACGCCAACCGCCGCCGGACCGAGATGGCGCGGGCGATGGCGACGGGGGCGAAGCTGCTCCTACTCGACGAACCGAGCGCCGGAATGAACCCCAAGGAGACAGAAGAGATCACCGGCATTATCCGCCGGATGGGCGACGCAGGGGGCTATACGGTCCTGCCGGTCGAACACAAGGTGAACTTGGTCGGTGAGATCAGAGAC
>CADCWP010000334.1:11444-16128 GCA_902806425.1 uncultured Truepera sp. | reverse complement strand
GCCCGTGTACAAGACGCTCTAACTCAAGCTCGTCAATAAAACTGAGGTTTACGTAACAACAGCTTCACAATTTTGTCTCAGTCAAAACCTCCGCGCAACGGAAATTCCCCGCCTGCACCCGTATCCTAAGACATGTACACCGACCTGAGAAGCTTCGTAACAGCCCTGGAAAAACGCGGCGACCTGCTTCGTATTAGAGAACCCGTCTCTTCAGAGTTAGAAATCACCGAGATCGCCGACCGGATGGTGAAGTCGGGTGGCCCGGCGCTGCTGTTTGAAAACGTCGTGGGCAAAAGCTTTCCCCTTGTCATCGGCTTGTACGGCACCCGTGAACGCATGGCACTGGCGCTGGGCGCGAAAAGTCTCGACGCTATCGGTGACCGCATCCGTGACCTCTTGGACGTCAAACTCGGCGGGGGGTTGTTCGGCTTGGCGTCGAACTTGCCCAAACTTAAAGAACTCGCCTCGCTCCCGCCCAAAAGGGTGCGCGGCGGGCCGGTGCAGGAGATCGTCTGGCGCGGTGATGAGGTGGACTTGACGAAGCTTCCCGTGCTGACGTGCTGGCCGGGGGACGGCGGCCCCTTTATCACGCTGCCGCTGGTTATCTCAAAAGACCCGGAGACGGGTGACAAAAATATCGGCATGTACCGGATGCAGGTCTATGACAAAAACACCACCGGGATGCACTGGCAGCGGCACAAGACCGGCGCGCGGCACCTGGAGGGGGCCAAAAAGCTGGGGCGGCGGCTCGAGGTCGCCGTAGCCCTTGGCGGCGACCCAGCCCTGACCTACGCTGCGACCGCGCCCATACCACCCATACCGGGCATCAACGAGTTTTCGCTGACAGGCTTTCTGCGGGGAAAATCTATCGAGCTGACGAAGGGCGTTACAGTTGACCTGGAAGTTCCGGCACACGCCGAGTTTATCTTGGAAGGCTACATCGACCCGAACGAGCCGTGGCGCAGCGAAGGACCTTTTGGCGACCACACCGGGTTTTACACACTTCGGGACCTCTACCCGGTCTTTCACGTCACCGCCATCACCATGCGCCGAGGCGCGCTCTACCCCGCGACCATCGTGGGCCGCCCGCCGATGGAGGACGCGTATCTGATCGAGGCCTCGGAGCGGATTTTCCTGGTTCCAGCGCAGCTCATCATGCCCGAGTTGGTGGATTATCACCTGCCGCCCGCCGGGATCGCCCACAACTTGGTCAATGTGGTGATCAAAAAAGAGTATCCGGGGCAGGCGTACAAGGTCGCCAACGGGCTTATCGGGCTGGGGCAGATGATGTTCGCCAAGGTTTTGCTGGTCACCGACGAACCCGTGAAACCGCAGGAGCATTTAAGGTTTTGGCAAACCGTCCTTAAAAACGCCGTTCCCGGCCGGGATTCGCAGTTCGCCAAGGGACCGATTGATGTGCTGGACCACTCCTCGAGGTCGTGGAGCTATGGCTCAAAACTGATCATCGACGGCACCGTCAAGCACGACGAAGAGGGTGAAAACGCCGACTGGACGCCCAACCTAGGGCGCTCGCAAGACGCCTTACCGGGTCATCCGGACGTTGTGAAACAGCATCAGGTCGCGGGAGGGTTCTGGTTTCTGACGACCGAGAAGGCGCGGGCGTGGGGGGGCCGTGAACTGGCGGCGTGGGCGGCCGCGCAGAGCGAGGCTGAGGGCGTGCGGCTCATCGCCGTTCTAGACGCCCAAACCGACCCCACAGACTTCGAGGACTGCGTGTGGACGCTTCTAAACAACATCGACCCGGAGCGCGACGTGCAGATTGTGGACGCGGGGCACGGGCCGGTTTTTGCAATGGACGGCACGCCGAAACTTGCTGCCGAGGGCTTTAGCCGCGAGTGGCCGGAGAAGATCACCATGACCGCTGAGGTAAAACGCAAGGTTGACGCGCTGATGCCTGAGATCACCGGGGCGCTTCCGGCAGGCTAAGGGGATGGTGTCGACGGTTCGCCGCGCCCGGATGAAGCAGCGGAGCTTAGCGACCTCGCCTTCCGCTCGAAAGCGTTTCGGGGGTACGACACGCCACTATAAACGCCGCGTTGGGATGACCTTAGCGCGGCCCCCAAAGCGCTAACCGAAAGACCGTACTACTTGTTCGAGACGGAAAGTCGGATTTTAGGCCTCTGTAACCTCTCCAAAACACCTGTTGGTATCTCTTTACAAAACCTCCATGTCTCGCCGGAAGCTATTGGACGGGGCGTCGGCAAACGGTTGTAGGCGCACATGGAGCACGAAGCTGAGGCGTTAGGCTACGCCGTCATCTTTATCGGGAGCGACCCCCATGCGGAACCCTTTTATCTGGCTAGAGGTGCCGAGCGCGTCGGGTCGGTACTGCCCGGACGGATGCTGCCGCTGCTCCGGTTCGACGTTAGCGCCGCTGCGGCGAAACGCTAATTCACCCCGAATCCCTCTAGCAGCGCCCTCAACCCCCGTTCAAAACCGCCCTTGGGACCGCTTACGCCGAACTGCCCGCTGCGCTCCAAAAGCGCGAAACCGTGCAAAAACGCCCAAAAGGCGACCGTCGCCGCCGTGTCGTCCGAATTTCCAGTAATGGCCCCGACAATTCCCAAAACTTCATTCCAGAGGTCTTTGCCGGGGCCGGGTTCAGCGGTGTAGGGCGCGCGGGGGCCTAGCAGGAGCGCGAAGAGGTGCGGGTGCGCGCGGGCGTAGTCGAGATAGCTGTAAGCTGCCGCAAAAAACGCGGCGTCGGGAGCCTTACCATAGGCGGCGCGGCAGATGGCGTCGTGGAGTTTGCTGGTAGCGTGGGCTTCAAGCGCCCCTAGCAGCGCCGCACGTTCGGGATAGTAGCGGTAGAAGCTGCTCGGACGCACACCGAGGGCGTCCGCCAAGGGGCGCATGGCGAGGGCGTCGGGGCCGCCCCGCTCGAACAGCTCGAGCGCCACCTTCAAGATTTTCTCAGCGGTCAACTTTGCAGGATACGGCATAACGAACAGTGTACGCCTTGACAGAAGGAAAGCGAAGACGTACACTGTTCGTCAAGACGAACGTTGTTTTTCTTGGAGGATACGATGAGTCTAAGCCAGCACAGCCCCTATCTCTACCGCCTCACCCATTACGGCGTGATCAACTGTTACTTGGTCGTCGAGGACGACGGGCTCACCATCGTCGATACGGGCATCGCGGGGACGGCGAAGCTGCTCGAGAGGGCCGTCACGCAGCTTCAAAAACCCGTCAAGCGCATCCTTCTGACGCACGCGCACGGCGACCACGCGGGCGGTTTGGACGCGCTGCACGCACTCTACCCAGCTGCCGAAGTTTTGATCAGCGCCCGCGACGCGCGTTTTTTGAGGGGCGACCCGACGCTTGACGAGCACGAGCCGCAGGTCAAGCTGCGCGGGGGCTTCCCCACCGTGCAAACCCGTCCGACGCGGCTGCTTACGGATGGCGATAGGGTGGGCAGCCTGCGCGCCGTTTCGTCACCGGGACACACGCCGGGACACATGGCGTTTTTGGATGTGCGGGACGGGACGTTGATCGCCGGGGACGCCTTGCAAACGCTGGGCGGGCTGGCCGTCTCAGGGCAGCTGAAGGGGCGCTTGCCGCTGTTAGCGCTCTTTACCTGGCACGCACCGACGGCCTTAGAGAGCGCCCGCACGCTCACCGCGCTCAGCCCGACGCGCCTCGCTGTAGGACACGGGCCGGTCTTGGAGCGTCCCACCGAAGCTATGCGGAGCGCGACCGAAAACTTTTCGCGTCGCCTTCGCGCCGGAAGCCGCGCCTGATACTTGCGGCTTAGCTCGCGCTGGCGTTCGGGCTCGAGTAGGCACTCGTCGCTTTCGGGTTGTGGGGCGTCCTACTCGGGCCGACGCTCGTCAGCCGCGTCCCCTAGGCGTCGGTGCGCCGCTTCTGATGGCCGTCTTCTGGGGTACGTTTCTCTCGCCGAAAGCCCCCTACCCCGCTCACTGATGGATGTACCGTGGGCCAAGCTCGCCGTCTTCGCGCTGGCAGCAGCGGCGCTGTGGGTGACGGGTCACGCCGCGCAGAGCTTTCTTTGGCGGCTTGGCTGCGCTGAACCTGCTTTCGTTAGCACCTTTTAGAGCCTCATAACCGGCTCCCTACCTAACGATACGGTTATAGAGAAACCGCCACACTGAGCTATGCCGCCATTTGATTCAGATGAGTATAGTCGTTGGCTGGGTCAGGCCAGACATACGCTCGCGTCGGCATGGTCAGTTCAATACATTGACACACGATTGAGAGGGATTTCGACTGGGCCTGTTTTAAGGCGCAGCAAGCAGGAGAATATGCGGTCAAAGCTCTTTTACGGGGTCTCGGCAGATCCGCGCACGGCTACGTACCCGGTTGCCCGGGCAGTTAGGGGACGCTGGGCTGGCCGTCGAAGGGGGGATTGTGAGCGCGGGTCAGCTTCTAGACCGTCACTACATCTCAACCCGCTACCCCAACGCTTACGCTGAGGGCAGCCCGCACGAATACTACGACGACCGCACGGCAAAGGAGGCGCAAGGTGCAGCCGCTCAGATCATCGAATGGGTGGCGAGCGCTCACGAGGGCGCGTGAGGCGGAATGGGAAACGCTCAAGGTGGAGGCTCGAGCCTACGCCGCCAGGGTACGCCATGACTTCCGCGCCGCCCACATCTTTCTCTACGGTTCGGTGGCGCGCTGCGACTTCAACCTCCACAGTTTA